>JBHHWG010000010.1:0-52030 GCA_046756385.1 Sphingomonadales bacterium
TCACTTATCTGGCGGTCGGCCCAGATGGTCTGATCGATCTTGACGCCTTGCGTGATGCGATTACGGACCGCACGGTGCTGGTCTCGGTGATGGCGGTCAACAACGAAATCGGCGTGATCGCGCGGCTCCGGGAAATCGGCGCCCTGTGCCGGGAACGGGGCGTGCTGTTTCACACCGATGCCGCCCAGGCCGCTGGCAAGATTCCGCTCGACGTCGCTGCCATGAACATCGATTTAATGAGCATTTCCGGGCACAAGATTTATGGGCCCAAAGGCGTCGGCGCGATCTATATCCGACGCCGCCCACGGGTCAGGCTCGTGCCGCTGCTCAGTGGCGGCGGTCAGGAGGAGGGGATCCGTTCCGGCACGCTGGCGCCGGCCCAATGCGTCGGAATTGGCGACGCCTGCCGCCTTGCCGGTTTGGAAATGGCGGACGATTTCGAGCGCATCCAAGGTTTGTACCGCGCCTTTCTCGATGGTCTGTTTTCGAGGCTCGACGGCATTCGCCTCAACGGCCACGAACAGGAACGCTTTCCCGGCAATATCAACTTGAGTTTCAACGGCGTCGACGGAGATTTGTTGATTGCGGGCATGCGCGATCTTGCGGTGTCGTCCGGAGCGGCCTGCGCCTCCGCGGTCAAGGAGCCGAGCTACGTGCTGGCGGCGCTCGGGCTGAGCAAAGCCGAGGCTAGCGCGTCGATCAGGTTTGGTTTTGGCCGCTTTACAACCGAGGCGGAAATATCCCATGCCGTCGCCACGGTGGCCGGCCATGTTGAGCGCCTGCGAGCCGAAGATAATAAGATTTGAATGAATATGCCGAGAATTACGTTTATCAGCGCCGATGGCGCGACCGTTACCGAAGTCAACGCCGCGGCGGGCGCAACCCTTCTGGAAGTCGCTCAAGCCCAGGGTCTCGACATTGAAGGCGCGTGCGAGGGGGCAATGGCCTGTTCCACCTGCCATGTCATCCTGGAGCCTGATGCCTACGACCGTCTGGGGCCGCCTTCGGAGGAAGAAGCCGACATGCTCGATCTGACGGCCGGACTGACCATGACCTCGCGTCTTGGCTGCCAGGTTGTGTTGACCGAGGCGCTCGACGGGCTAACGGTGCGCCTGCCCGCCGAATCCCGCAATATGCTGGGCTTGTGACACTTCAGACCCGCGCGCCAAAGGCGTGCCGGATCTACTTACTCTTTGTCTGCCTTGGCTGTTTTCCGGTCGATCGTACGCCGGATAAAAGCCGGCAGGTCGGGGCCCATGCCAGTCGTTGACGCGGGAAGATCGGGCGCGCCCCGTCTCTTTGGCGGCCGTTGCATGGCTTTCTTACCAGGCGCCGGTTTCTTGGCCGGCGCTTTTTTTGGCGCCGACTCTTTCTTCTTTTTGCCCGGTCGCCGGCGCGGTCCTTCGTCTTCGTCTAATTTACACGTTCCGACGTCCGGCACCTCAATCAGCGGTATTTCCTTGCCGGTGAGCTTCGTAATGGCTGCAACCGCGAGGGCGTCACCCGGAGTAGCCAGGGTAATTGCCGTGCCCTCGCGCCCCGCGCGACCGGTCCGCCCGATTCGGTGGACATAGTCCTCCGCCTGCATCGGGACATCGAAATTGATGACATGGGTTACTGACGGGATATCGAGCCCTCTTGCCGCCACGTCACTCGCCACCAGGATGGAAATCTCGCCGGATTTGAAGGCACTCAGGACTTCCATGCGCTGGTACTGGTCCATGTCGCCATGCAACGCGCCCACGGCCAGACCCTTGGCGCCAAGCGAACGACCGAGAAGGGCGACCTCCTTCTTCCGGTTGCAGAAGATGATGGCGGTGGCGACATCGTCGGAACGAACCAGCGTATTTACTGCCTTTTCCTTGTCCCGGCGCGAGATAATCGCGAGATGCTGGCTAATTGTATCAACCGTGCTTGAGGGCGGCGCGACCGCAATTTCCTTGGGGTCGTCCAGAAACGTTTGGCTTAACAGCCTGATTTCGCTGGGCATGGTTGCCGAGAAGAACAGAATTTGCGGCTTTGTCGGGATCAGTGAACGGATCCGCTCGACGTCGGGAATGAAACCCATGTCGAGCATGCGGTCGGCCTCGTCGATAACCAGAATCTCGACGCCGGTCAGCATCAACTTGCCGCGTTCAAAATGATCCAGCAGGCGGCCGGGAGTCGCAATCAGCACATCGACGCCGCGGTCGAGCTTTTTCACCTGGTCTTCGAACGACACGCCGCCGATAAGCAACGCCTTGGAAAGGCTGGTATAAAGGCCGTATTTGTCGAAACTTTCCGCCACCTGGGCCGCCAGTTCACGCGTCGGCTCCAATATCAGTGAGCGCGGCATCCGCGCCCGGGCTCGACCCTGGGCGAGAATATCGAGCATGGGCAGGGTAAAGGATGCCGTTTTGCCTGTCCCGGTCTGGGCGATGCCCAGTACGTCGCGCCCCATGAGCACTGTGGGAATGGCCTGGCTTTGAATGGGCGTCGGTGCGCTGTAGCCCGCCTCGTTAACGGCCTTCAGTAACTCAGCGCTCAAGCCCAGAAACTCGAAACTCATGTATCAGGATCGATTCACTTTCGGGCGGACGACTTTCCATCAGCCGAGTCCGCGACCACCAGATGCAATGCGACGACAATAGGGTAATCGGCCAGTCTGTCAACGATTGCTAAAGCGGAAAGCGCCCTAGCCTGTCGCCGCGCTATATCGCTCAAACCCCTTTTCCAGATCCGCGATCAGGTCGTCGGGGTCTTCGAGACCGGCGTGGACGCGCAACAGTGGTCCGGATTCCGGGTCGGACTTGACCGGCAGGATCAGGCTCTCATAGCCACCCCAGGAAAAACCCATGGCGAACAGGTCAAGGTTATCGAGCAGGGCCGCCAGGGCGTCGTCATCGTCTTTCTTGAGGACCACACCGAACAGGCCCGATGCGCCGGAGAAATCCCGCCGCCAAATCGCGTGACCCGGATCACCGGGCAGGGCAGGGTGAAGGACGCGCTGAACTTCCGCGCGCCCGGCGAACCACCGCGCCAGTTTAAGGGCTGTGTCCTGATGCTGCCTTAAACGAACGCCCAGGGTTCGCAATCCTCTGAGCGCCAGATAAGCGTCATCGGGCGCGGCGCATTGTCCGAGACGCAAGGCGGCGGTGCGCAATCGCGGCCAGGTCTGCCCGTTGGCGGCGGCGGTGCCGATCATGGCATCGGCGTGGCCGACGATATATTTGGTCGCGGCCTGAACGGAGATGTCGACGCCATGGGCCAGCGGTTTGAAATAGAGCGGCGTGGCCCAGGTGTTATCCATGATCGTCACCATATCGTGGCGGCGAGCGACCTCGACAATGGCGGGCACATCCTGGACCTCAAAGGTGAGCGAGCCCGGTGATTCAAGAAGAATCAGCCTTGTGTTCGCCCGAACGAGATTTTCGATCGCGGCTCCAACGCAGGGGTCGTAAAAGGTGCTCTCGACGCCCAGGCGCCTGAGCATGGTATTGCAGAAGTTGAGCGTGGCCTCATAGGCGCAGGAGGGCACCAGGATATGATCGCCGGGCCGGGCGAAAGTCAGAACCGATGTGGTGATCGCCGCCACGCCCGAGGGAAAAACCGCGCAGCCCGCGCCGCCTTCAAGCTCGGCCATGGCGTCACAGAACGCTTTGGTGGTCGGTGTGCCGAACCTGCCATAAAAGAAAACGTCATGACGGTTTTTAACCGCTGCCCGAAGTTCGGCATAGGTTGGGAACAAAACCGTTGAGGCGTGAACCACCGGTGGGTTGACCGCGCCCGATTTTTGCTCATGGTTGCGGCCCAGTGTGGTGAGTTTGGTTTCATCCTTCATGATGCGCCTCTTGGCCGATTAAGCTAGGCTCTGATCATCTGATAACGCCGACAGGGAAGCGAGGCAATTGTGATCGTCAATTTTAGGTTAGCGGTAATATTTGCTGGAGCCGCCATTTTGGTCGCGGCGACAGCGGCGGCGGGCACGCTCGACCAAGTACGGGCGCGGGGCTATGTGCAATGCGGCGTCAGCCAGGGCCTGCCCGGTTTTTCCAACCCGGATGACAAGGGCGACTGGAAGGGGCTCGATGTCGATATCTGCCGGGCGGTCGCGGTGGCGGTGTTCGGTGATCCGGCCAGGACGCGGTTCACGCCCACCTCATCCAAGGAGCGGTTCACGGCCCTGCAATCGGGCGAGATTGATCTGCTGGCCCGCAACACCACATGGACCTTCAGCCGCGATGTGATGCTCGGGCTTACGTTCGCGCGGATAAGCTATTTCGACGGTCAAGGTTTCATGGTGCGCAAGGATTTGGGCGTTAACAGCGTGTTGGAGCTTTCCGGCGCGACCCTGTGCACCACGACCGGCACCACGACCGAGCTTAATGTCGCCGATTATTTCCGCTCCCACGGGCTGGAATATCAGATCGTTTCCTATGAAAAAGTCGATGAAGTCACGGCCGCATACGATGCCGGACGCTGCGACTCCTATACCGACGACATGTCGGTCATGTATTCGCAGCGGATCAAGCTCAGGAACCCGGACGAGCATAGGACGCTGCCCGAGGTTATCTCGAAAGAGCCTTTGGGGCCGCTGGTGCGCCATGGCGACGACCAGTGGGCGGATATCGTGCGCTGGGTTCTCAACGCCATGATTCTGGGCGAGGAACTGGGTGTAACGTCCAAAAACGCGACCGCCATGCGCGGGTCCGGGAACCCCGAAGTCCGGCGGCTGCTGGGGACCGAGGGAAATTTGGGGCCGCAACTGGGGCTGTCGGCCGCCTGGGCCTATGACATTCTTCGCCTCGTCGGCAATTACGGCGAGAGTTTCGGCCGCAATTTGGGGAGCGGGTCCTCGCTTAAGTTGCCGCGCGGCCTTAATGCGGGTTGGCGCGAGGGCGGGCTTTTGTATGCGCCGCCGATCCGGTAGAAACGCTTCATTGTGAGGGGCGCATTGTCGAAAATCCCGGCCGGTGGCCGCGCCACCGCGATCCAGCTTGCGGTGCTGGTGCTGGTCGTGGCGGCCATTTATGGCGCGGTCAGCAACGCGGCGGGCAATCTGGCGCGCCAGGGCACGGCGTCGGGCTTCGGCTTTCTTGAAGTCGCCGCCGGGTTCGACATCATCATGCACCTGATCGACTATGACGAGCGCGCCAGTTACGGCACGGTGTTCGTCGTCGGCCTCATCAATACGCTGGTGCTTTCGGCGTTCGGCATTGTGCTGGCCACGGTGCTGGGCTTCGTGATCGGTATTGCGCGCCTGTCCGGGAATTGGCTGGTCGCCAGGCTGGCCGGACTCTATATCGAGATTTTCCGCAATATCCCGGTGCTGCTGCAAATTTTCTTCTGGTATTTCGCCGTGCTGCGCGCTTTGCCGGGACCACGAGGCAGCCTGGAGCTGTTTGGTTTGTTCTTTCTGAACAACCGTGGATTCTACGGCCCCCGGCCGGTGTTTGAAGGGGGCGAGGGATTGGGGTTGACGGCTCTTGTCCTTGTGGTCGCGGTGGTCTTTTGGCTCCGGCGCCGGCCCGGCAAAGGCGTTTTCCGGTCCGTGCCGCTCAATTTAGCCTTGATCGTCGGTCTGCCGCTCGCCGTGGCTGTGGCGGCGGGCTTTTTGGTTCAGTTCGACCTGCCGGTGGCGCACCGGTTCGGGCTGAAGGGCGGGATGGTGATCATCCCCGAATTCGCCGCCATGGTCATCGCGCTCACCATCTATGGCGCGGCCTATATTGCCGAGATCGTGCGCGCCGGCATTGCGGGCGTCGACCGGGGGCAGGTCGAGGCCGCCAAGGCACTAGGGTTAAGGCCGCATGACCGGATGCGGCGGGTGATAATCCCGCAGGCCCTGCGCATCATCATCCCGCCACTTACCAGTCAGTATCTCGATCTGATCAAGAACACGACGCTCGCAACCGCGATTGCATTTCCCGATCTGATGTCGGTGTTTGGTGGCACGGTGCTTAATCAGACCGGCCAGGCGATCGAGGTGCTGGCGATCACCATGGCGGTTTACCTTACGGTCAGCCTGTCGATTTCGGCGGCGATGAACCTTTATAATGCCCGCGTCAACGGCCGGAGGGCCCGATGACCAGGCGCGCCGCTGGCTGGATAAGGGTCAATCTGTTTTCAACGCCGTTCAATGCCGCGCTCACCGTGCTGGCGCTGTATGTGGTCTATGTGGTTGCGGCCCCGCTATTTGCATGGGCGATAGTCGATGCCCATTTCATTGGCGAGGACCGCACGGCCTGTGGCTCGGACGGCGCCTGTTGGGTGTTCGTGCGCGCCCGTTTGGGACAATTCATCTACGGCTTCTATCCCGAGGCCGAACGCTGGCGGGCCAATCTCGCCCTGGCCCTGTTCGTCATGGCGGCGATACCGGCGATGCGCCGCCGTGGCCGGTTCGTGTTGATCTTGTTCCTGGGCTTTCCGATCGTGGCCGGCGTCCTGCTCGCCGGCGGGTGGTTCGGGCTGGAGCCGGTGCCCACTTCCCTGTGGGGCGGCCTGATGCTGACCCTGGTGATCGCGGTAACCGGCATTTTCGGGTCGTTGCCGCTGGGCATTCTGCTGGCTCTGGGCCGACGCTCCGACCTGCCGGTGGTGCGGGCCCTGTGTGTCGCGTTCATCGAGCTGTGGCGCGGCGTTCCGTTGATCACGGTGTTGTTCATGGCGTCGGTGATGCTGCCCTTGTTCCTGCCCGAGGGCGTGAGTGTGGACAAGCTGGTCCGGGCGCTGGTTGGCGTTGCGTTATTCTCGTCGGCCTATGTCGCCGAAGTCGTGCGCGGTGGCTTGCAGGCGATCCCACGGGGCCAGTACGAGGCCGCGCGGGCGCTGGGTCTTGGTTACTGGCGCATGATGGGGCTCGTCATCCTGCCGCAGGCGGTCCGGATCGTGATACCGGGACTGGTCAATACTTTCATCAGCCTGTTCAAGGACAGCACGCTGGTCCTGATCATTGGGCTTTTTGACGTTCTGGGCATCGTTCAGGCCGCCGCCACCGACCCCGCATGGTTGGGCTTCGCCGCCGAGGGGTATGTGTTCGCCGGGCTGGTGTTCTGGGTTTTCTGTTTCACGATGTCCCGCTATAGCCGGCGTCTGGAAGGCAGAGGGGAAGGGGAAAGGGCATGACCGCTCAAGACCGGGCCATGGTCGATATGACGGCCGTGGATAAATGTTTCGGCCGCTTTCAGGCGCTTAAGGAAATCGACTTCTCGGTCCGGCGCGGCGAGCGGGTAGTGGTGTGCGGGCCTTCGGGCTCGGGCAAATCGACCCTCATCCGCTGCATCAACGGGCTGGAGAAGCACGAAGCCGGGCGCATCGTTGTTGACGGTGTCGAACTGACCCGCGACCTCAAAAGCATCGATGCGGTGCGAAGCGAGATCGGCATGGTGTTCCAGCAGTTCAATCTGTTTCCCCATCTGACAGTGCTGGAAAATTGCACCCTGGCGCCGATGCGGGTGCGGGGCATGACGGCGGGTGAGGCCGAGGCGGCCGCGATGCGGTATCTCGACCGGGTCCATGTCGCCGATCAGGCGGGCAAGCACCCGGCACAGCTTTCCGGCGGCCAGCAGCAGCGGGTGGCGATCGCGCGCGCCCTGTGCATGCGGCCCAAGATCATGCTGTTCGACGAGCCCACATCGTCGCTGGACCCGGAAATGGTCAAGGAAGTGCTCGACGTGATCGTCGATCTCGCCGAAGAGGGCATGACCATGATTTGCGTCACCCACGAAATGGGCTTCGCGCGCCGGGTCGCCGGCCGGGTGGTGTTCATGGACCAAGGCCAAATCGTGGAGGAAGCGGAGCCGGAGACTTTCTTCGATACCCCCCAACACGCCCGGACCAGGACGTTTCTGGGGCAGGTGCTTTATTAGGACTGGGGCTGAAAGATGGGGTTGGCTGGTGCTGGTGTGCCTACATTGCTCGCGTGTGCTACCCGCCGAATAAGGTTGATGTAGAAAAAATCAGAAATCGTGGCTGCCCTTTATTTATCGAATCATCTGGTCTAGATTCTACATCTGTTTGGGGAACATTTTCGAATGCCACAAGTAAACACGGATATCCTCGTCTGGGCGCGTGAAACCGCCAGTTTTAGCCGGGAAGACGCTGTCAAAAAGCTCAACATCCGCGACGCTCGCGGCATGGGGGCTGTAGATCGTCTTGTTGCTCTGGAGACGGGACAGGACATTCCCTCGCGTCCGCTGCTACTTAAAATGGCAAAGCAGTACCGTCGTCCCCTGCTTACTTTTTACTTGTCCGCGCCACCGCGGAAGGGAAACCGAGGTCAGGACTTTCGAACCCTTCCCAAGGAACACACGGACACCTCCGACGCTATCCTGGACGCCCTTATAAGGGATGTCCTCGCGCGACAAAGCATAGTCCGCTCGATTTTGGACGACGAAGAAGAGACTGAACCGCTCAGGTTCGTCAATTCGCTCAATATGTCCGACGGCGTGTCAGAAGTGCTTGCATCCATCCGAAAGACGCTTGGTGTTGACGTAGGCAGGTTCCGGCAGCAAAAAGCGGTTGAAGACGCCTTTGCTTTGCTTCGCCAGAGCGCCGAAGCTGTGGGGGTCTTCGTGCTGCTTATCGGAAACCTGGGTAGCCATCATTCTGTCATCGACCTGGAGACGTTTAGAGGTTTCGCGCTTGCGGACCCGGTCGCACCGTTCATTGTCATTAATGACCAAGACGCGAAGTCTGCCTGGTCTTTTACACTGCTGCACGAACTTGCTCACCTGTGGCTGGGCGCAACAGGCGTTAGCGGCTCATCTGGTGAGATGGTGATCGAGCGGTTTTGTAACGATGTCGCCAGTGAGTTCCTTTTGCCAAGCGAGGAACTCTCGGTTCTAGACGTAGATAGCGGAACTGATTTAGAGATCGCGGTAGAACAAATAAATACTTTTGCCGGGGAAAGGCACGTGAGCCCGGCCATGGTGGCCTACAAGCTTCACCGGAGCGGAGTGATAGGGCGAGATAAATGGAGATGTCTAGAAATTAAGTTCCGCGAGCAGCGGATCTGTAGTCGTGACGAACGCCGAGAACGGAATAAAGAACGCGACGGCGGGCCGGATTATTACGTTGTGAAGCGCCACCGAATAGGTGCCGCCCTCATTGATCTCGTAAAGCGCACAATGAACGAGGGCAATCTCACGCCTTCAAAGGCCGGAAAGGTTCTCGGCGTCAAGCCGACCAATGTTGAGGCACTCGTCAGCAGTGTGATGTCAGCTCGTCCCGGACCCGTGGCCTAGGTGGTTCCTGCCGTGCTGTACTTACTTGATGCAAGCGTACTGATTACTGCTAACAACTCTTATTATTCGATCGACCGCATTCCCGAGTTCTGGACCTGGTTAACTCACGTCGGTTCTTAGAGAAAGGCAAAGATACCGATCGAAGTTTTTGAGGAAATTGCGGATGGAAAAGATGCACTATCTGCCTGGATCAAGGACAAAGAGAACAAGGATGCCCTACTTTTTGCCGAAAAGGCAGACGTAGCTCGCGTTTCAAGGGTGATCGATTACGGTTATGCGGACGACCTTTCGGACGACGAAATTGAGCAACTCGGCCGCGATCCCTTTCTCATAGCCTACGCACTTGTCGAACCCGAACAGCGCTGCATCGTGACAACTGAGGTCTCAAAGCCAAAGCGACAGCGCGCGAACCGCCACATACCCGACGTCTGTTCGACCCTGGGTGTCAATTGTTCAGACAGCTTCACGTTCTTCCGAGCTCTCAACTTTAACACTTCGTGGAAGTCGTAACAGCCGCCAACATACTCCACAATCTCACTCGCCTAGCCCGCCCCGGTTTCCACCGGCGTGTCCTCGTGCGCGGCCCATTCGCTCCAGGAGCCGTCATAGAGTGCGTTTCTGGTGTGGCCCAGGAGGTGGAGGCCGAGGGACAGCACGGCTGCTGTGACGCCGGAGCCGCAGGTGGTCACTATTGGCCGGTCGAGGTCGACGCCGGCGGCTTCGAATGCCTGACGGAGTGCGTCGCCCCGCAAAAAGGCGCCGTCGTCGGGGTTCATGAGCCGGTTGAAGGGCAGGTTCAGGCTGCCCGGCATGTGGCCGCCGCGCAGCCCCGCGCGCGGTTCGGCTGCTTTTCCGGTAAACCGGCCTTCGGATCGGGCGTCCAGGATCTGCTCGGCCCTGGTTTCGATATTTTCCCGCATCTGACCGATATCGCGGACCACGGTGGTGTTGAGGCGGGCGGTGAAATGACGTTCGCGCGGCATTGCCGGCAAATCCTCGACCGGGCGGTCCTCGGCGCGCCATTTGGCGAAACCACCGTCAAGAACCGATATTTCGCGATGGCCGAAGGCGCGGAACATCCACCACAGGCGCGGGGCCGCCAGGCCCGAGCCGCTGTCGTAGGCGATGATGCGATTGCCGTCGCCAAGTCCCAGTCGCCGAACCCGGGCGGCGAATTTCTGGGCGGTGGGCATCATGTGTGGAAAATCAGACTCGGTGTCGCAAATATCGTCGACATCGAAGAACACCGCGCCGGGGATATGGGCCTGCCGGTATTCGCTCAAGCCATTGCGGCTCTCCGTCGGCAGGTACCAGGATGCGTCGACCACCCGGAGATCGGGCGCGTCCATGTGATCCTCCAACCATTCCGTCGAAACCAGTGCGTCTTTGGTGGCGAGGGTCATGGGGGGCCTCCTGTCAGGTCGCGGTATCAAGCCAGGCTGGTATGGGCAGGCCCTTTTGCCGCAGGAAATCGGGATTGAAAATCTTGCTTTGGTAGCGGGTGCCATAGTCCGCCAGAATCGTGACGATCGTGTGGCCCGGGCCCATCTCCCGCGCCAGCCGTATCGCTCCGGCGACATTGATGCCGGTCGACCCGCCGACGCATAGACCTTCGTTTTGCAACAGGCTGAAAATCACGTTAAGCGCTTCGGCATCGGGAATTTGCATCGCGTCGTCGATTGTCGCGCCTTCCAGATTGGCCGTGACCCGGCCCTGACCGATGCCCTCGGTGATCGATTCGCCCTCGGCCTTGAGTTCGCCGTGCTTGTAGTGATTATACATCGCCGAGCCCAAGGGGTCCGCCAGAACGATGCGGATGTCCGGATTGTGTTCCTTGAGCGCCATCGAAACACCGGCGATAGTGCCCCCGGTGCCGATCGCCGACACGAAGGCGTCGACTTTGCCGCCGGTCTGCCGCCAGACCTCGGGGCCCGTGGTCTCGTAATGGGCGCGCCGGTTGGCGATGTTGTCGAACTGGTTGGCCCAGATGGCGCCGTTGGGCTCGGTGAGGGCCAGTTCCTCCGCCAGCCGGCCCGAGAAACGGACGTAATTTCCGGGATTGGCATAGGGCAGCGCCGCTACCTGGCGCAAATCAACGCCGCACAGGCGAAGCATGTCCTTCTTCTCATCGCTCTGGGTCTCGGGGATAACAATCACCGAGCGATAACCCAGTGCCGAGGCGACCAGCCCAATGCCGATGCCGGTGTTGCCGGCGGTGCCTTCAACGATCACGCCGCCGGGCTTGAGCAGCCCGCGTTCCTCCGCGTCGCGAATAATATAAAGCGCCGCGCGGTCCTTGACCGACCCGCCGGGATTTAAAAACTCCGCCTTGCCGAGGATTTCACAGCCCGTCTCCTCAGACGCCTGACGCAGGCGAATGAGAGGTGTGTTTCCGATCGTTCCGACAAATCCATTCCTGATGTCCATTGAATTATTAATCGCGCCTTTCCGCCCGCAGTTGTGCTGGGTACCACTGTCGGAAAGAAACTAGAGCACTTTCCGTTCTTATGGAATCAATTTGATGGGCGGAAGCGGTTCGTCCGGCAGGGGGCATCGGAGGGGCAGCCCCGCCCCGGATCGTGAAATATTTTTGAAGGCTGATCTCAGTTATGCATCGATACCGGTCTCAGTTATGCATCGATACCGGCTTGTATCGACCGTTTCGCAATTCGGTAAAAAAAGCAGGCACCAGCGGGTGAGCGACCGGTTTAGCTGAACGATCGGTTTGCAAATTGCGCTCCGCCACATATGTCGTGCGGTCGCCGCCATCGACCAGAACATGATACCAGGGCCGGTTTTTTGGTGGTCTGGTGAGCGCTACCTTTTGATACCACTCGGCATTCAATTGAAAGTCGGCATCGACATCGACGATGACTCCTCGATAGTCGAACAGCTTGTGACGGATGATCTGGCCAACAGCAAATTTGGCGATTGTCTCCTGCATGGCCTCAGTCTCCCTGTTGATGTTGCACCGTCAAATATAATACCTTACATTTTCATAAATTTAGACGGTTCGAAGTATAAAAGGAACAAAAAAAGGTGGCGAGTTCGAGCTGGAAGCAAGTATAGTAAATAATTGTTCTTGCCTAAAATACAAAACAGCTAGCTGTAATGTATGCAATGCGGCCAGTAATGGAAATAAAAAATAACGAGAAATAGTTCGAAATCGCGGTGATCCAATTAACACGATTTTACGTATTAAATACGCTACTCGCGTTGGTCATATGAGTATTGGGGGCATATTCCTATGAATCTCATCCAAGAAATGGACGCTGACGCGTCCGATCGGGGACCGCCGGCCGGAAGACATTCCGGGCGTGAGCCCAAATTCCATCCGCCCGGCGAATATCTGATCGAGTTCGCCGCCGGGGCTTCGAGCGCGGCGACGGCGGCTCTTGTTGGAAGTCATCTTGCCTTGTGCCGCAAATGTCGTGGCGGCGTCGATGCATTGGAGACGATCGGCGGCATTCTTGTTAAGGATTTGGCGGCCGGGCCGTTGCCGGAAGACCTTCTTGCAAGGACGCTGGATCGTCTTGACGAACCTGTTTCGCAAAATGGGCCGAAGCGCGCCGAAAATGCCGGTCTGCCAACCGGCGATGTTTTATGGCCGGCGCCCTTGCAAAAATTACTCGGGCGGTCGCCGCGGGAAATACCATGGTCGCCGCATGGTCAGGGTGTATCCGTCTTTAACCCAATCGATCCGGCGCTTCAGGCTCAGGCGCGCCTTTATCGGATAAAGGCCGGTCTGGAAATTCCAAAGCATGGCCACAAATCACCGCGACTCACCATCGTTCTGGCTGGCGGTTTCCGGGACGAAGCGGGACACTATGCAGCCGGTGACGTCATCTATTCCGATGAAACGGTTGTGCACAGCCTGACAATTGACGCGGATCGGGACTGCCTTTGCCTTCGCGTCGAGGGTGGTCAATTCGTCAGGTGATTTTGCCCTCGGAATAATCCTCCATCCGGTGGCCCGCCTTGAAAGTTCAGGCGGTGGGGTGTAATAGCCACACACCATCCTGAAAACCGCTTGAGCGCCCATGATGTCGACCACCGAATATGAAAGCTTGCACCAACTCGGCGCCAAGACGGCCCTTGCGTCGTCGCCTGAAGAGGCTGTGTTGGAGACCGTTGCGAATCCCCATGCCGGCACGATGTATCTGGTGCGGTTCGCCTGCCCGGAATTCACCAGCCTGTGCCCGGTTACCGGACAGCCCGATTTCGCCCATCTGGTGATCGACTATGTGCCCCGCGATCTGATTGTCGAGAGCAAATCCTTAAAGCTCTATATGGCTTCATTCCGGCAGCACGGGGCATTTCACGAGGCCTGTACCGTGGCTATCGGCAAACGGCTGGAAGGTGAGCTTGACCCCGTGTGGCTGCGGATCGGCGGCTACTGGTATCCGCGCGGCGGTATTCCGATCGATGTGTTTTACCAAACCGGCGAGCCGCCCGAGGGGCTATGGATCCCGGATCAGGGGGTGCCCGCTTACCGTGGCCGGTGACCTTGGTTTATTGGCCGGTCCCGCGATAGATGCACCCTGAAGTGCAAGTCTCCTTGATCCGCACTTCAGCCAGGCCGGGTAGCGCGGGCGCCAGCCGGTCCCAAATCCATCGGGCAATATTTTCGCTGGTGGGGTTTTCCAGCCCGTCGATGTCGTTGAGATAGTTATGATCGAGCTGCCGCAGCAGCGGCGCAAAGGCGGCGCGGAGGTCCGCGAAATCGAGCACCCAGCCCAGCTTGTCGTCGACCGGCCCTTCAATCTGGATCACGGCCCGAAATGAATGGCCATGGAGGCGTGCGCATTTATGCCCTTCCGGCACATTGGGAAGGCGATGGGCGGCCTCGAAATTGAATTCCTTGTAAATTTTCATACGGTTATCGGTCATCTTAGTCCCAGATATTTGTGGGTCTGGATACTGAGCCGCCACTTCGGATGCTGTAAGCAGTATTCGATGGCCAGCGTTGTGTTTTCGGCCCGTTTCGGTCCGTCCATGGGCTGCAAAAAGAAATGGTCAAAATGGTAATCGGCGTAGCGTTCCGGACTCGCGCCGTCCTGCGGGTAGACCAGCTTCAGTTCATTGCCTGACGTGATCACCGGATCGGCGCCGGCCTTGGGGCTCACGCAAATCCAGTCGATTCCCTGGGGCGCGGAGACGGTTCCATTGGTCTCGATTGCAACTTCAAAGCCGGCCTTGTGGAAGGCGTCGACCATGGCGCCGTCAAGCTGTAACAGCGGCTCGCCGCCCGTGCAGACGGCGAGCGGCCGGGTGTCCGGGCTCGACCCGCCGGGCCATAGGGCGATCGCGGCCTCGGCGAGCGCCGCCGCGTCCTCAAACCGGCCGCCGTCCGTGCCGTCGGTGCCCACGAAATCGGTGTCGCAGAACTTGCAGACCGCGCTGTCGCGGTCCGCCTCCCGGCCCGACCACAGATTGCAACCCGCGAAGCGGCAGAAAACGGCGGCGCGGCCGGTATTGGCGCCTTCGCCCTGGAGCGTGAAAAACAGTTCCTTGACCGCGTAGCCCATGCTTTAGCGCACCTTCTCCAGATAGGGGCGGGGGTCGGTGCGGCCGGCCTCGGCGAAACCCTTGAGCCTGAGCAGACAGGCATCGCAGGCCCCGCAGCTTTCGCCCCCCGGCGCGGGATCGTAGCAACTGGTGGTGATCCCATAGTCTACCCCCAACGCCAGACCGCGCTCGATAATCCGGGCCTTGGTCAGGTCAATCAGCGGGGTGTGAACCGTTAACCGCCGCCCACCCGACACGCCCGCCTTGGTTGCGAGATTGGCGAGTTGCTCGAAACTTCGAATGAATTCGGGCCGGCAATCCGGATAACCGGAATAGTCGAGCGCGTTGACCCCGATAAAAATGTCGCAGGCCCCGAGCACTTCCGCCCAGGCCAGGGCGAAAGAAAGGAAGATCGTGTTTCGGGCCGGCACATAAGTGACCGGGATTTCCGCTTCCATTTCCGTGATGGCGCGGCCCTTGGGCACCTTGATGTCATCGGTGAGCGCCGAGCCGCCAAAACGACGCAAGTCAATGTCGAGAACCACATGCTTTTTAACGTCCAAAGCGGCGACGACCCGCTCCGCCGCCTCGATCTCGAATTCGTGGCGCTGGCCATACCGGAAGGTAAGTGCGTGAATATCGAAACCCTCGTCCGCGGCGATGGCTGCGACAGTGGTCGAATCGAGGCCGCCGCTCAACAGCACGACCGCTTTGTCAGCTTCAGACATAGTGTCAAAAATCCCAAGGGTTTTTACAGGCCTGTACTTAGAGCATCGGCGTGCGGCCCGCAAGGTCAGGACCTTGCGTTGCCGGGCTTGTTGCCGATCAGTGGATCGCTTAACGTCAACGACAGGTCCTTGTAAGGAGGCGACGGTGTTTGCATTGCTGCTACTGGCGCTTTTGTCGGGCGCCGCCATGGGCGGAGAAGCGATTAGCGGACGCGCCCGTGCGATCACCGGTGATCAGATATCTCTCGGTGGCGCCGTGGTTCGTCTGTTCGACGTGATGGCCCCGTTACCGGATCAGACGTGTCAGGAATGGCGCGGACCCAGGCAGGTCCCGTATCCGTGTGGCCAATATGCCATGGCCTTTCTTACGAGCCTGGTGGCCGATAAGACCGTGACCTGTGTGACGCGCCAAACATTGCCGGATGACGACCGCGTCGCAAGTTGTTTTGCCGACGGCGTCGATCTCGGTGAGGCCCTGGTCAGGGCGGGCTGGGCCGTGACCTGTGGGCAATCGAGCCGTTACGTTCTGCAAGAGGCGGCGGCACGGGCAGAACGCAAAGGCCTGTGGATCGGAAATTTCGCTGAGGACCGGACGTGTTACCGCCGTGGAGGGCAGGGCGATCCACAATGATGTCGGCGCCCAAAGGTGGCGGTCAATTCGAACTTCTTTTTCTTACCCTGTTCTTAACGGTAACAATTTGTTAATTTTACCACGCACCGTAAATATGCAACAGATGGCTGTCTAGCTATCATCTTGAGGGGTATTGGGGATGGCTGCCAAATATAGAACTGCAATCAAAGGTTATATACATATAGCGATCATCGCGTTTTCGGTGACATTGGTAAGCGTCGCACCGTCAAATGCCGAGGTCGTGTTCAAGCGCGGTAACGGCGCTGAAGTCGAGTCGCTGGACATTCATGTGGCGCAAAGCGTCAATTCGTCCAACATCCAGCGCGATCTGTTCGAAGGACTGATCACAGAGAGCGCCAGCGGTGAACTGATAGCCGGTGTCGCGGAGAGCTGGGAGGTGGATGACACCGGCCGCGTCTACACCTTTCATTTAAGGGGCGACGCCAGATGGTCCAACGGTGATCCGGTATCGGCATACGATTTCGAGTTTGGCTTGCGACGGCTGGTCGATCCCGCAACCGCGTCGCCCTATGCCTTTATTGTTTACCCCATTCATAATGCCGCGCGCATTGCCGCCGGAGACCTCAAGAATGTGGCGAGGCTTGGGGTCAAAGCGCTCGATGACCGCACCCTTCGCATTAGGCTTGCGAATCCGACGCCTTACTTTTTGGGTTCCCTGACTCATGTCGCGACCTTTCCGGTTCATCGAAAGAGTGTCCAGGAATTGGGAAGCGATTGGGTCCGGCCGGGGAAAATGATCTCAAACGGTGCTTATCAGTTGGCGGAGTGGGTGCCGCAATCGCACATCACGCTGACCAAAAACAAGCATTTTCATGATGCCGTCAACGTCCAGATTGACAAGGTCATCTATGTCCCGACGGAGGATCAGGCGGCGGAGCTGAAGCAGTTCCGCGCTGGAGAACTGGACTGGACGGATAACGTTCCGATCTCTCAGTACACGTGGCTAAAGCGCAACATGCCTGATGAGCTGCATGTGATGCCTTATCTGGGTGTGTATTATTACGACATCAATCTGACCGACAAAAAATTTCAGGACATCCGGGTGCGAAAGGCGCTGGCGCTCGCCATCGACCGGTCGGTGATCACCGGGAAAGTGACCCGGCAGTATCAGATTCCGGCCTATTCACTGGTGCCGCCGTCGACCAATAATTACAAAGAGGTTGTTCCAAGCTGGGCGGAGTTGTCCCAAAACGAGCGCAAAAAACTGGCCATCCAGCTAATGGCTGAAGTGGGGTATACTCCGGAAAATCCGTTGGAAGTTGAAATCCTGTACAACACCCAGGATACCCATCGCAAAATCGCGATTGCGGTCGCGTCGATGTGGCGGAAAATCGGCGTCAAGACCACGATGCGCAATGAAGAGTGGAAGGTCCTCCTTACCAGCCGCAATATGAGCCAGTTTGAAGTGGCCCGCGACGGGTGGATCGGGGACTATAACGACCCCTACACTTTCATGGAGATTTTCCGCTCCGACATCGGTGTGATGAACAACCCGCGCTACGCCAACACAGAGTACGACGCGCTGCTTGACAAGGCCAATCAGGAGCTGGACCTGAAGCGCCGTTCCGAACTGATGGCCCAGGCCGAGAAGATACTGCTGGAGGAATTTCCGATCATCCCGATTTACTTTTATGTCCGCCCCAATCTGATCAAGGGATACGTCAAGGGATATGCCGAGACCCCGCAGTGGCATCACTATACCCGCTGGCTTCGCATCGAAAAAACCGTGGCGGAACAAGGTGCTGGCGACTGATCGCCACACCTGATATCAACGCGAAGCGCCCCGCGTGCCCCGTTTGGAGCCGCGGGGCGTTTGCCGAGACTGTGGCGCTTCAGGTTTACGCTGTTACTTTTTGACCCCGTTGCGTTAGTCGGCTTTGAGGCTTGCTAGCTGTGCCGATTGTTCAGTGTCTGGCGCTCGGCACTCGTCGGCCAGCATTTCAACCAGTTCCAGGATTGATTCGATGTCTTCGGCTTCCAGTCCAGCGAGCGCGTATCCGATCCTGGAAAAAATCTTTTCAAACCCAGCGTTTGCAAGAAATGCCTTGGCCTCGTCAAAGTTATGTACTGTCCCCATTTAGATCCTCCTGCGCGGCAAACCGTTTTTTTCACTGGCCCTTCAAATATTGGCCTCGTGCGAAATTGCGGAAAACTTGAATGCCCACAAAATCGACGGGTCCAGAACGTTTTGGAGCGGGTCAACCGGTTCGAGGTTAAGACCCGCATCCAGTTCTCTCGAAATACAATTCCAACCAACTTCCTGACCCCGAAACCCTTTCCCGGCCAGATCAGACGGACATTGTACAGATTCCGTCCCCAAGTGCGAACTCTTACATTCATTTCTCATAGGGTTTCTGGCCATGCGCCCGACGGCACGAAAGTGTTGGCGGATTCCGAACCCTTTGGCAGGAAAATGCCTGATTCCCGATCGAATCAATGGCCACAATTGGGATCGACCTGGTCGGGTCTCGCCGTGCTCACGACCGAACAAATCTCCGTGAGTTTTTCGATCGCGTGGTCCGGAAAGCGGGCATAATTTCGTCTTCGATGGCGCGTTTTCAGTTGTGGTTTTTGGATTAGTAGGATAATAGGTTGCAGCGTCGGTTTTCGGTCGATACGTTTTGGTGTTTTTACAGTGAAATGCTAAATTCAATTGACGATATGCATGTGGGGCATGCTATACTAGCTAGGGGACTTGGAAACGATACTGATGGAACCTGAAAATTACTGGAGCGCTTTATGACGACGAATCCCAACCCCGTTGATGTGCACGTAGGCCAGCGGCTGCGTATGCGCCGCACCTTGCTCGGCATGAGCCAGACGAAGCTGGGTCAAGCGGTGAATCTCACCTTCCAGCAAATCCAGAAGTACGAGCGTGGCGCCAATCGAGTTGGCGCGAGTCGGCTGCATCAGTTCAGCCGAATCCTTGAGGTCCCGGTTTCGTACTTTTTCGAGGATATGCCTGGCGAGAAGCCCCAGGAGCCGGCTACGCCGGTTATGGGGAGGAAGATTCTGGAATTGGCGCGTCATTTTCAGGCGATCGACGACCCTGCCGCGCAAGAGGCCGTTTATCGCCTCGTGAAGTCGCTCAGCACTCACGAAGTAAGGCGCAGGAAAGTCGGCTAAGAACCGGGCAAGATGTCGTTTGCCGCCCCTGATCTCCGAGCGAGGTTGGGGGCGGATGTCGTTTGAGAAAAACAAACGGCCGCCAACACCGCGCCCATTTGACCGGGCAGCGCTCTGGATGCAGGCAAAAGAAAGGGTCGACCCGCCAAGGATCGACCCTTTTACAATTTTGGCTCCCCGGGCCGGACTCGAACCAGCGACATGGTGGTTAACAGCCACCCGCTCTACCAACTGAGCTACCGGGGAATAGACCTTCGCGCGACGCCGCGCCAAGGGTTGGCATATCTCGTTGCGGCGCATCTTATAGCAAACGGATTCCAATCAATCTAGGGGGCATCGGCAAAAAGTTGACCGGTTTTCCCAGGTGGCGTTTCGCCGGGGAAGGCGGGCCCAAAAACCAGACACAAACCCCTTGTTTCAGCCGCTTAGTCGGGAAAAAAGGGCTAAAAAACGGACTGGCGTATAGGGTGGCGGTTCAGCGGCAAACAGGTTTCCCCATGCCGGTGTGTCGGATGAAATGTGCTCTTTCACGTCTCCGCCGTGGTCGACAATGCCTCGATCAGACCCTTCGGTAAATTTGGGCGCCGCTTACTGCGTAACCGGCAATGGGAAAGTAATCCTACAATAGGACTATTCCGAGCAAATATCCCCTAGTGCATCCTTGCGATTCCGAATTTCGAAATCCGAATCGCGGATAAGCGAATGAGGCTAAATAAAAAAGGGTAGTGGAAACTGGCAATAAGAGACAAGCAAAGATCGGCTCATTTCGAAGTCCGCATATCACAAGTCATGGAAATGCTAGAGAAAGCATATGAAAACACAAGTAAAATCTTGAGCCACTCGCCGCTACAGGGATGAAACCCGTCCTCGTCACCGCATCGGGCGGGCGTGCCCCGGTCCTCGAAAAATGGCATTGGCCAGGATCAGGTTGAGCCCGTCAAGATAGGCCCGGACAGCGGGGTCCTGGGTAAAGCCAATGACGAACCCCCGGCCGGTCGGCTGGACCACCACGAAGGGCTTAAAGGCTAGCTGAACCCGGTTCTCGTCCCACATGTGACCGCTGACGAGCAAAGCGCCGGGCTCATCGAAGCGCGCGACATTGACGCCCTTGTCCAGCCGGATCGGTTGATAAATATCGGTGCCGCGCACCAGGACATTGAGCGTCGATGCGACCCCGGCGGCGAGCCAGTGATCCTCGTCCACGACCGCGCGCGCCAACACCCCGGCCACGGAATCCGGCTGGGCTTTATTCGGTGCAATCGCGGACCGGTAGCTACTGTCGTCGGTGATGTGAGTGCCTGGCACGGTCGCCACCGATTTTCCATTTTCACCGGACATGCCGGTGGTCTTGCCTTTTGATTTTTCCCGGCCTTGGGAATCATGGGTCGCGTTTTCGCGCCGGATCGCCAAAAGGTCGACTTCCGGGTCGGCGGCATATCGCGCGGCGCCACCAATTGCGATCAGCACGCCGCCGGACTTGACCCACGTCCGCAAATTCTCGGCACCGGCCGGGCCCAGGGTCTCAGCGTAGCTGGAACCGAAAAAGCGGCCCTGGTCGGGCAGAATCAAGACGTCGAAGCGGCTGAGATCCGCGTTGCGCAACAGGCGGGCGCGTATCGCGGTCACCGGATAGTCGAACTGACGTTCCACGACGAAACGGGTGTTGCCGGCGGCATAGGGCGCCGTCGGCGCATCCCAGGCGATTGCAACGCGGGCCTTCGGAAGGCTTACAACGTTATTGCTGCCGAAATTGGGGCCTTCGGTGATCCAACTGTTATCGACCCCGAACACATGGGCGCCTGTCCGGGTTGCCAGCCGTCCCAGGATCGCACCCAGATCGGCCGGGTTGTCGGCGACCTTCAAAATCAGCGTGTCCGGGCCACGACCTCGGCGGTCGACAGGGAGGTCACTAAGTGGTGGCGAACAGTATCACGGTAATGGAATTCCTTGCCGTCATAGCGGCGCATGGTCAGCCCCCGCGCCGAGGCCTGCTCGTTCATCGCTGGTTGCGGCCAGCAAATGATAAGCGGTCATCATCGCCGCATCGGTCGAGGAAATCTCGTTGCCGTGCACGGCGTAGGACAACCACACCGTGCCCGGCAGTTCCGCGATAAGCTGGTCCGCGGCCGCCTGATCGATCTTGCGCGGGTCGGCCAGTCGTTTCATGCCCTCGCTGATGTCCGCAAGCCGTGCGATGTTCCGGGGCGACGAGATGGCCGCGTAAATCAGCGGCCGCCCTTCCCAACTCCGGGCATATTCCTTGACAACGACCCGGTCGGGCGCCGCCTTGGCCAATGCCTCGAAATAGCGGATCACGTCCGAAGTCCAGGTGATCCGTTCGCCGGGCTTATGACCGGTGACCTGCTCGATGGTCGGAATATCCGGATCGTAACTCGCCCCCGGCCACATGGCGAATGACTGTGCCGCCTCCTCGCTGCTCGCTGGATAAACGCCCAAAAGGCCAAATAAAGCCGCCACAACGATCAACCGCCGTCCCGCCATGATTTCCCCCAAATTCCTTATCTGAACATCCATATCGAGAGTAATTGCATTTGTGGGCGCTTGAAAAGAGGTGTTAATGGGCGGGAGGCGAGTAACTTAAGAGAAATATAAACGAATGGGGGAAGGGGAAGGAATTAGGAATCGATGATCCGCAGGCGGAAGATGTGGCCACGGAAGATCAGAAACCGGAAGAGACGAATGAAGATGATCCAATGCTTCCTTGGAGCGTTTCCTCGGGGTCGGAGTGGGAGCGTCCCGGCGTTGTCGGCTGGCTAAACCTCGTCGGCGTGCTTCAAGTGGGCGCCGGGCTGCTTTGGATGATCGCGGGATTGGTTGTTTACGGAGGATTCATTGCCTTCGTAACCGGGATATCGATTTCGTTGACCGCGGTCTTCACTTTCGGGTTCGCAAAGCTAATTGAGCTTGTGGCCCGGTTGGAGAGCCGAAAGAGTTCCTAACGGCAACTGTATGCATTCCTTGCCGTGGCGGGGGTCCGCCAGAAATGACATGCGCCAAGCTTTTTTGAATGGATAAAAAATGATTGGAGGCCACGACCGGAATTGAACCGGTGTACGCGGTTTTGCAGACCGCTGCGTAACCACTCCGCCACGTGGCCTCAGGGTGGTCATCTTGAATTGTGGGCACGGTATAACAGAGGAAATCCTGGCCCGCAATCGGGCGTTATAAACTTGTTGCGATATCTTTTTACCGGGCCCGGCCAACAGGTTTGCGGCCAACAGTCCTCCTGGTGCGACGAGTTGGCGCAAAGCGGCGTTGTCAACCGCTTGTGCGCCCAGTATAAACGCGCTCAGACGATTATCTGAAAACGGCGGATTTTTTGATATGACCGACCCGGCACTGGCGCGTTCGAATATGGTCGAAGGCCAGCTCCGTCCCAACAAGGTGACGGATCAACGTATTGTGGACGCAATGAACGCGGTTCCGCGTGAGTTATTCGTGCCCAAGGCACTTCGTGGCGTGGCCTATGTCGACGAGGACATGGCCGTGGCCCCGGGACGATACATTATGGAGCCCATGGTGCTGGCGCGCCTGCTCCAGGCCGCGGACATTGCTTCGGACGACATCGTGCTCGAAATCGGATGCGCAACCGGATATGCCACTGCTATTCTGGCGCGCGTCGCCGACACCGTGGTCGCGGTAGAGGAAGATGAGGCGCTGGCGCAAGGCGCGACCGACAATCTGGCGTCGCTAGAGGTCGCCAATGCGGCGGTCGTGAGCGGGCCGTTGAACGCCGGCTATCCGGGCGAGGGACCCTACAATGTGATCGTTGTCGGCGGGGCCGTTGAGGAATTGAATGACGACATTATCGATCAGCTCGCCGAAGGCGGTCGTCTGGTCGCGGTGATAATTATTGGGGGCGTGGGCAAGGCTTGCCTGTATACGCGCGTCGGGGGGATCGTGGGACGGCGAGAGCTGTTCGATGCCTCGGTGCCGATGCTACCGGGCTTTGCCAAAGGGGCTGACTTCACTTTCTGATGGACGCGGGCTGATGGGCGCGGGTCTGACACCCGAAAAAAAGGGCATAACAATCAGCGGGAAGGAACAGTCATGAATAAAACTTTAACCCTGCTACTCGCGACATCCGCGGTCTCGGCAGTGATCTCGACAGCCGCCATGCCGGTTGCCGCCGAAACCCTGACCGATTCCCTGGTCATGGCCTATGAGACCAATCCCGACCTTCAGGCCCAGCGCGCCGCGCTGCGGGCGGCCGATGAAGGGGTGGCCCAGGCAATGTCGGGCTTTCTGCCGACTGTTGCCGCGACCGGGCAGATTTCCAAACAAAACCGTTTCTCGTCGTCGGACGCCTTTGACAGAGACGCGGAAGGCAACACCATTCCACGGCTCAATCCTGACGGAAGCCGGGCGCGGGATTCATCCGACGTCAATTCGACCCCAAAGTTTTACGAGGCCCGGGTCGATCAGCCATTGTTTCAGGGGTTTCAGACGGTCTCCAGCCGCAAGCAGGCCAAAAGTCTGGTGCGGGCGGCGCGTGCCCAGTTGCAAGCCACCGAGCAGACCGTGTTTTTGGACACTGTAACGGTTTATCTCGACGTGCTGCGGGACGAAGCGGTGCTCCGGCTCAACCAAAATAATGTCGAGGTTCTGACCCGGCAGCTTCAGGCTACCCAGGATCGATTCCGGGTTGGTGAGATTACCCGAACGGACGTTGCCCAGTCTGAGGCCCGGCTTGCCGGGGCCGTGTCCAGCCGGATTTCGGCCGAGGCGGATCTGGCCGCCAGCCGTTCGCGTTATCGCCGATTCGTGGGCCAACAGTCAGGGACCTTGGAAAAGCCACCGGCGGCGCCGGCGCTACCCGCCACATTGGACGGGGCCCTCGAAATTGCGCGCGGCAATAACCCATCGATCGCCATCGCGAAATATAATGAGGAGGCGGCTCGTTTCGCTGTCAACCAGGCGGTCGGAGCATTAGCGCCCACGGTCAGCGGTTTCGCTTCAATCAACCGCTTCGAGGGGACTTCGGCTTTCGGCGCGAGTACTGTCGATTCAACAACGACCACGAAACAGATCGGCGTGCAAGTCCGGATTCCGTTATTCCAGGGCGGGGGCGAATATGCCGATATTCGCCGCGCCCGGCAGGTCGACAGTCAGCGTCGCCTCGAAATCCTTTCGGCGGAGCGACAGGCGAATGCGCGCGTGCGGACCGCCTGGGATCGGCACCGCGCCGCCCAGGCGGCCATTAAGTCGAACATGGCACAGGTTCGCGCGAACACTATTGCGCTGGACGGCGTTCGCCAGGAAGCCGCTGTCGGATCGCGCACCACGCTTGATGTCCTGGACGCCGAACAGGAGCTTCTGGATGCCAGGGTCCAGCTTGTGCGTGCCGAGCGCGACGAATATGTCGCCTCATTTGAGTTGCTTGCGGCGACAGGCCAGCTTAATGTAACTACTTTAGAATTGCCGGCGCGCAAATACGATCCCGAGGAACATTATCGGAAGGTCAAAAACAAGTTTATTGGTTGGGGCTCTTCTAACGACTAGTATTTAGCACTGCCGGTGGTAAACTGCTGCAATACATGATATCGCCGGTGGAAAATAGCCGTGGCGATATCGGGTGTTTGTTTGCGGTTGTTGGGGCGTCGGACTTGGTCGGGCGGAAGGATGAACGCGAGCACTGATTTTATGAGCGATCCGAGCGAGCAAAATGAACCGTCGATGGAGGAGATCCTGGCCTCCATTCGCCGCATCATTTCCGAGGATGACGTAGAGATGGCGAATGATGCCGAGGGGGCGGAAGAGATTTCCGCAAAGGCGGAGACCCCGCCAGAATCCCCGCCAGAATCCCCGCCAGAGATTGAGGAGCCCGACGAAGGGGTTCTCGAACTGACCGAAGTTGTCGAGGACGATGGCTCGGTGGTTAGCCTTGCTGAACCTGAACCTGAACCCGAGCCTGAACCCGAACCTGAACCCGAACCTGAACCTGGGTTCGAGCCTGAACCGGAGCCGGAGCTCGAGCCTGAACCAGAACCGGAACCGGTTAAGGTTGAGGTTGAGGTGTTGGAGCAAGTGGAAACGCTGGTGTCCGACCATGAGGGCGCCAAGGCCGCCGCCGCGCTTCAGAGTTTGTCGCAAACCCTGATGGCCGGTTATGAGGGTGACGGTCAGACCCTTGGTAATTTGGTTGAGGCCATGTTGCGACCGATGTTGAAGGAGTGGCTTGACGCCAACCTTGCCGACCTGGTCGAACGGTTGGTGTCTGACGAAATTCATCGCCTCACGGGCAGGAAGAAACTTTAGATTCCAGGGGCGGCTGCCGGTTCGGCGTCCGTTCGAGTAACCCAACCCCCATTTCCCATTAACATTGGCGCTTGACTTCACGGCGCTGTGCGCGCCACTGCTGGGAAATCATTTTTAGAGTTTCAGCGATGCTGGATAAATCCTACCGGCCCGCCGAGGTCGAAACTGAACTTTACGACCGCTGGGAGAAATCCGGCGCATTCAAAAGTGGCCGCCGCCCGGACGCTGAGACCTTCACGATTGTGATCCCGCCGCCTAACGTGACCGGCAGTCTTCATATGGGCCATGCGCTCAACAGCACGATTCAGGATATCCTGATCCGCTACAATCGAATGCGCGGCCTCGATACCCTGTGGCAGCCGGGGTGCGACCATGCCGGCATTGCGACCCAGATGGTGGTCGAACGGCAGCTTGCCGAGCAAGGGCTGGACCGGCGGGAGCTGGGCCGCGAAGAGTTCGTGCGCAGGGTTTGGGAGTGGAAGGAAAAGTCCGGCGGCATGATCACCCGCCAGCTTCGCCGCCTCGGCGCCTCCTGCGACTGGAGCCGCGAGCGCTTCACCATGGACGAGGGCCTGTCCGAAGCGGTGCTCAAGGTTTTCATTGAACTCTATCGCCAGGGCCTGATTTACAAAGACAAACGACTGGTCAACTGGGACCCCAAGCTGCTGACCGCGATCTCCGATCTTGAGGTCGATCAGCGCGAGGTCCAGGGCCATCTCTGGCATTTCCGTTATCCGATCGAAGGCGAGGACGGCCGCTATATCGTCGTCGCCACCACCCGGCCCGAGACCATGCTTGGCGATACGGCGGTTGCGGTTCATCCGGAGGACGAGCGCTACAAGGACCTGATCGGCAAATATGCCGTGCTCCCCCTGGTTGGCCGGCGCATTCGGATTGTCGCCGATGAACATGCCGATCCGGAACAGGGCTCGGGCGCCGTCAAGATCACGCCGGCGCACGACTTCAACGACTTCGAGGTCGGGCGGCGTCACGATCTTGAGAGGATCAATATATTCGACCGTTTCGCCCGGCTGAATGACAATGTGCCCGAGCCGTACCAGGGGCTGGAGCGGTACGAAGCCCGCGAGCGTGTGGTTGCCGAACTCGACGCGCTCGGGCTGCTGGACAGGATTGACGACCACCTGCACACGGTGCCCTATGGCGACCGTTCCGGCGTGGCGATCGAGCCGTGGCTGACTGACCAGTGGTATGTCAACGCCCAGGTTCTGGCCAAACCGGCGCTTGAGGCGGTTGAAAACGGCGACACAAAAATTTTCCCCAAACAGTGGGAAAAAACCTACTTCGAGTGGATGCGCAACATCCAGCCCTGGTGCATTTCGCGCCAGCTATGGTGGGGGCATCAAATTCCGGCATGGTACGGTCCCGACGGCGAAATCTTTGTCGGGCATGACGAGGACGAGGCGCTTGAGCTTGCCAAGGCCCATTACGGCGAAGAGGTTAAGCTGGAGCGGGACCCGGACGTGCTCGACACATGGTTTTCGTCCGCCCTGTGGCCGTTCTCGACCTTGGGTTGGCCCGATCAGACCCCCGAGCTTGAGCGGTTCTACAAGACCGACGTTCTGGTCACCGCCTTTGATATTCTGTTTTTCTGGGTGGCTCGCATGATGATGAGCGGGCTGCACTTCATGAAGGATGCCGACGGCAAGCCCGAGGCGCCGTTCCACACCGTCTATATCCACGCCCTGGTTCGCGACGAACAGGGGCGAAAGATGTCGAAAAGCCTGGGTAATGTCGTCGATCCACTGATCCTGGTCGACAAATATGGCGCCGATGCCTTGCGTTTCGCGCTGGCGGCGATGGCGGCCCCGGGCCGTGACGTCAAGCTTGCCGAAAAGCGCATTGAGGGATACCGCAACTTTTGCACCAAGCTGTGGAATGTCGCCCGCTTCAGCGAAATGAACGGTTGCCGCGCGCGGGCCGATTTCGACCCCTTGACCCCCAGACAAACGGTCAACCGCTGGATTGTCGCCGAGGTCGCGGCGCTGACGCGGCGTCTCGACGACGCATTGACGGGCTACCGGTTCGATCTTGCCGCCAACGATATTTATCAATTCGTCTGGGGCACTTTCTGCGACTGGTATGTTGAATTCATCAAGCCGCTGCTGATGGACGGGGACGGGGCCGCCAGGGAGGAAACCCAGGCCACCGCCGGATGGGCGCTGGACCACATCCTCAAACTGCTGCATCCGTTCATGCCGTTTGTAACCGAAGAGCTGTGGGGCCAACTTTCCGAGGACCGCGACACCATGCTGATCCTCGCCGACTGGCCGACTTTCGACGCCGGCTTCGATGATCCGGCGGCGCGTGAGGAGATGAACTGGGTCATCCGGGTGATTTCGGAAATCCGCGCGGTTCGGGCGGAGGTGAATATTCCGGCGGGGGCAAAAATTCCGGCGCACGTTAAGGGCGGCGGCGAGTTAACCCTTAGCCGCCTTGCGTCCAGCGAGATTGTCATCAAGCGCCTCGCCCGGCTGGACAGCGTGGAGACCGTGGACGGCGCGGTGCCCGCGGGTTCGGTGCAAGTGGTGGTCGACGAGACAACGATCGCGCTGCCACTGGCCGGGGTCATCGACATCGCCGCCGAACGCGAGCGGATTTCGAAGGAAATCAAGAAGGCAGACAGCGAAATAGCCGGGATTGACAAGCGGCTCGCGAACAAGGGCTTTCTCTCAAAGGCCCCGGCGCATGTCGTCGAAACCCAGCGCGAACGCCGCGCCGAGGCCGAGGTTCTGAAGGAAAAACTCTCCGCCGCGCTGCGCCGACTGGCCTAACTTCTGGTACCCGATTGCAGTCGCCATCGGCCTTGGCTTAAGCTGGCCGCGAAGGAGATATCAGCCATGGCCGCCAAAAAATTCGACAAATCAAAATTGCCCAGCCGACACGCCACCGAAGGTCCGGAACGGGCGCCTCACCGCGCGTTTTATTACGCCATGGGGCTGAATGCCGAACAGATCCACCAGCCCCTTGTGGGCGTGGTCACGACCTGGAACGAGGCGGCGCCGTGCAATACTGCCTTGATGCGCCAGGCGCAGTCGGTCAAGCGCGGGGTGTGGGCGAGCCACGGCACGCCCCGGGAATTTACCACGATCACCGTTACCGACGGCATCGCCATGGGGCACGAGGGCATGAAATCGTCGCTGGTCAGCCGGGACGTGATTGCCGATTCGGTCGAACTGACGGTGCGCGGCCATTGCTACGACGCGCTGGTCGGCATCGCCGGCTGCGACAAGTCGCTGCCCGGTCTGATGATGGCGATGTGTCGGCTTAATATCCCATCGGTGTTCATGTATGGCGGGTCGATCCTGCCGGGCCGTTTTCGGGGCAAGGACGTCACCGTGGTCGACGTGTTCGAGGCGGTGGGGGAATACAGCGCCGGGAAAATCGAGGAAGACAGGCTGATCGAGCTGGAGGCTTGCGCCTGCCCGTCGGATGGCGCTTGCGGCGGCCAGTTCACCGCCAACACCATGGCTTGCGTGTCGGAGGCGATGGGTCTCGCGATTCCGGGCTCGGCCGGTGCGCCCGCGCCTTATGAAAGCCGGGACGAATATGCCTATCAAAGCGGCGTCACGGTGATGGACTTGGTCGCCAACGGCCCGCGTCCCCGCGACATCGTCACCGCCCGGTCGCTGGAAAACGCGGCCGCGGTGGTGGCTGCCACTGGGGGCTCGACCAACGCGGCCTTGCATTTGCCGGCGATCGCCAATGAATGCGGCATCGAGTTCACCCTCGCGGACGTGGCCCGGATCATGAAACGCACGCCCTATCTGGCCGACCTCAAGCCCGGCGGTCGCTATGTCGCCAAGGACATGTTCGAGGCCGGCGGCATTCAAATGTTGATCCAGACATTGCTCCACGGCGGCTATTTGCACGGCGATTGTTTGACCGTTACCGGCAAAACCCTGGCCGAGAATGTCAAGAATGTCACCTGGAACACCGATCAGGACGTCATGCGCACCCATGACAATCCCATCTCGCCTACCGGTGGCGTGGTCGGGCTCAGCGGCAACCTTGCCCCCGACGGCGCGATCGTCAAGGTCGCCGGATCCAAACATGTGTCCCACACCGGCCCCGCCCGCGTGTTCGACTGCGAGGAGGACGCGTTCCGCGCCGTCGAAAATCGCGACTACGAGGACGGCGACGTCATCGTGATCCGTTACGAAGGCCCCAAGGGTGGGCCCGGCATGCGCGAAATGCTGTCGACCACCGCCGCAATCGTCGGGCAGGGCCGGGGCGAGCATGTGGCGCTGATTACCGACGGCCGGTTCTCCGGCGGCACCCGTGGCCTGTGCATCGGTCATATCTGCCCCGAGGCCGCGGCCGGTGGCCCGATTGGGCTGATCCGGGACGGCGACATCATCCGCATCGACGCCGATGCCGGAACCCTGGAGGTCGACCTGACGGACGACGAACTGGCGGAGCGCCGCAAGGCCTGGCGACCCCGCCAGAACGATCACCAGTCCGGCGTCCTGTGGCGCTACGCCCAGACCGTGGGCCCCGCCCATAAAGGCGCGGTGACCCACCCCGGCGCCAGGGCGGAGACGCACTGCTACGCGGATATTTGAGGACTAACAGGATTTGCGCCGGAAGATATCTACTCCGATCTCGCACCAGATCGGGGTGTGGTCGGAGGCTTTTTCGCGACCGCGCGGGCGTTTGTCGATCTCGCAGGCGGTCAGGCGGTCGGTGGCCTGGGGCGACAGCAGCAGATGGTCGATGCGCAGGCCGTGGTCCTTGGCCCACGCGCCTCGTTGGTAATCCCAGAAGGTATAGGCATGGGGTTCGGGATGGAGCGTGCCGTAGGCTTCGGTGAAGCCCAGATATAAGAGCTCGCGGAAATGCCGGCGGGTCGGCGGCAGACAAAGCGCGTCGGTCTCCCAGGCGGCCGGGTCATAAGCGTCGCCATCGCCTGGGATTACGTTATAATCGCCGCCCAGCACCAGCGCTTCCTCGTTTTCCAAGAGGTCGCGGGCGCGAGCCGTGAGCCGCGCCATCCATCTCAGCTTATAGTCGTATTTGGGGCCCGGCGCCGGGTTGCCGTTGGGTAAATAGATCGACGCCACCCGCACCGTGTCGACCGTGGCTTCGATATAGCGCGCCTGTTCATCCGCCGGATCGCCGGGCAGGCCGCGCACCACATCCTCGATCGGGCGTTTGGCGAGAATGGCGACCCCGTTATAGGTCTTCTGGCCGTGCACCGCGACGTTGTATCCGAGGTCGCCAATCTCAAGTGCCGGGAAATTCTCGTCGATGCACTTGATCTCCTGCAACAAGACAATGTCGGGCCCGGCTTCGGACAGCCATTCCAGCACCCGGGGCAGCCGCGCCTTGATCGAATTGACATTGAAGGTCGCTATTTTCATCGGTTCCCGGTCTGGTCTTCGCGATACCAGGTGCTGAATAGCCAATCACAGATCGGATAGGTGATGTTGAAGTTATAGCGGGCCATCAGCGCCTTGTCGTGATGGACGGTGTGATGCCGCCTCAACACCGCCATGAACGGCAGCCGGCCCACCCATGAATCGGGCCGCATATGGTAGGCGAAATGCAAAAGTTCATAGTTCAGGAAATAGCCAAGCGCGGTGGCTCCGAACAGCAGCGCGACATTGGCGGTGGTCAGCCACCAGATCACGACCCCGACGGGCAACGCAAAACACACCGTGAAAAACAACAACATTACCGGCGGGAACAGCACGGCGTGAAAGTCGTTCGTTCCCTCGAACGTCATATGGTCCTGGGTGAAGAATTCGTGGTGGTGCAGGGTGTGGCGCTGGTAAATGATGGTGATCGGCCTTGTCGGATGGTGCATCGGGCCCTTGTGGCCCAGATATTCCGACAAATTGGCGTACAGGATGGTAAACGGAATAACGATCAACTCCCACCCCGTCACCCCGTCGAGCCCGCTTATGCACCACAGGATGAGGGCCAGGCACGTAATCGCGGTAAAGGCCAGATGGCCCCAGCCGGAATAGCGACCGCCAATTACCTGTTGCCGATAGTCCGTCCTGAAAGATTCGAGCGCTGCCGGGATCATCGCGCCGCCTCCTTTGTCGCCCGCCCGACCCTCGTAGCGGTGGCAAGGCCGGACAGGGTGACCATATTCAGAAGAAATGCCGTCAGGATCAAGGTCGAAAATACCTGTGAATCAATGGCTCCCATTGTAAGTCCGATCGACGCCAGAATGAACGCCATTTCGGCGCGTCCGCACATGCCGACCCCGATTTTTAACGATTCAAGCCATGAGAACCGGATCAGTCGCGCCATGCCGCCGGCGCTGAGTATCTGGCCCAACGCGACTGCCACTGTGAGCACGATCGCGAACCACAGGCCGGGGCCGGAAAAGGTGTCGAAGTTGATATGAAAGCCTAGGGAAATGAAGAAAATCGGTCCCAGGAACGAATAGGCGATGCCGCTCAACCGGTCCTCGACTTTTTGGATAAGTTCCCGGCTCGCCACCTTTTCCTCGAAAAACAGGCCGGCGAGATAGGCGCCGAGAATAATATGAAGGCCGATCGCCTCGGCCAATAGTCCAAACGCTAGCCCCAAAACGAGAATGAAAGTGAAACCCTTGCCTTCCCGGCTCTGGAACGGGTGCTTGAACAGCGGATAAAGGAAATACCCGACCGCGATCACAAAAGCGAAAAACAGGAACACTTTTATCGCGTAGCCGAACAGGAACAACGGGTCGGCCGACCCGTTTTGCATGATGCCCAGGGCCATGCTGAACAGGATCAGCGTCAACAGACCGTCGATCATGCAGGAGGCGACGACGACGCGGGCCATGCGGCTTTGTCCAATTCCCAGATCACGTAAAATCCGCAGCGTAATGACCACCGCCGTGGCCGTCATGACGATGCCGACGAAAAAAGCTGACGGGATCGAGAGGCCGAAAGCCAGTCCCACGCCCATGGCGATCGAAAACGGCACCGCGGCCCCAACCACGGCGACACCCAGAGACGAGCGCAGCGCCGAAAAGAATTCTCTGGGCTCGGTCGTCACCCCGGTATGCAGCATCAGGAAGAAAATACCCATCTGTGCCAGCACTTCGATGATCTCGTTGGGGTGCACCCAGCCCAGCACCGCGGGGCCGATGATCACGCCCGCGATCAACTCTCCCAGCACTGTGGGCAGGCCCAATCGACGCAGCAGCGTCGCGACGGTCCAGACCACCGCCATCAGAATTAAAAGTTGCTGAAAAATCGGCCCTGACAAAACTTCCCTCCCTGTTCAGCCCTCAAAATTCCCCACCTTGGCCCGACCGCGCTTGACGACGGCGCGTCGGCCCTTGGCTTCCAGCCTGCGCTTGCGGGCCCCGGTCGAGGGTCTGGTCGGCCGTCGCCGGGTGGCGGGTGTGGCGGCTTCGGCGATCATCGCCACCAGCCGCTGGAGCGCGTCCTTTCGGTTGTGTTCCTGGGTGCGGTGACGGCGTGCCGTGATTACCAGCACCCCGTCCTTGGTCATGCGCCGCCCGGCCAGCGCCGCAAGCCGCGCGCGTATGAAACTGTTCAGCGCCGGTGAGCGGGCGGCGTTGAAGCGCAATTGCACAGCGGTTGCGACCTTGTTGACATTTTGGCCACCGGGTCCGCCCGCAAGGATGAAGCGTTCCTCAATCTCGCTGTCGTCAATGTTTATGGCTGGCGTAATCCGGATCATGGGCGAACTGTAAAGCACTCCGTCATGTTTACACAATGACGCGGTCCGTGAGACCACGGGGAAATCAGAACGCGCCGGTTCACGTCCGCCGCAAGTCGTGGTTGCCGATCGGCAGCGTGCGGATGCGAATGCCGGTCGCATCGTAAATCGCGTTGGTGACCGCCGGTGCGATCGGCGGGGCGCCCGGTTCGCCGATGCCGCCGGGCCTGGCGCCGCCTTCGATGATGTGGACCTCGATCGCCGGTGAGTCCGCCAGCCTGACCATCGGATAATCGGGGAAGTTGCTTTGAACGACCCGGCCATTGCGGATCGTGATCTCACCGTGGAGCGCCGCGGTCAGCCCAAAGATGATGGCGCTTTCCATCTGTGCCTCGATGGTGTCCGGGTTGATCGCGATGCCGCAATCGACGGCGCATACGACCCGGTGAACCCGCGGCGCGCCGTCCGTGCCGATGCTGACCTCCGCAACCTGGGCGACAATTGCATCGAATGAGCGGTGCAGCGCCACGCCCCGGCCCCGGCCCGCCGGCATGGGCCGGCCCCAACCGGCGGCGTTGGCGACCGTTTCCAGCACCTTGCGATGACGGGGCTTGCCGCCAAGCAGCGACAGCCGCAACTCAACCGGGTCGTGCCCGCCGCCGCGCGCGATTTCGTCCATGAAGCTTTCAATGAAAAAGGCGTGCTGGGAATGATCGACGCTTCGCCAATAGCCGGTGGGCACCGGGCTTGTGGTCTCGATGCTCCGGCACTGCACATGATCGATTCCGTAGGGCATCAGGTCGACCCCGCCCGCGCTGTCGACGAAGGCATGACGCCAGGCCACCGGCCGGCCGCCGCTATCGAGCCCGGCTTTTAACCGGGACAAGACCGCCGGGCGGTAGAAGTCGTGGCGGATGTCTTCCTCGCGCGACCAGATGAGCTGCACCGGATAGGGCGCATGGCGGGCGATCGCCACCGCCTGTTCAACGTAATCCGTCATTGCGCGGCGGCCAAATCCGCCGCCCAGCAACGTTGTGTGCACGGTCACGTCGTCCTTGTCGATGTCCAGCAGCCCGGCCGCCGTGGTTCGCGCGAACAACGGGGCCTGGGTCGGCGACCAGATTTCGCACTTGCCGTCATGGACCCAGGCTGTGGTGTTCATCGGCTCCATGGTGGCATGGGCGAGGTAAGGCACCCGGTATTCGGCTTCCAGGAACGTGCTCGCGCCGTTGAGTGCGGCACGCACGTCGCCGCGCTCGAACTCGGTATCGAGGTTTTCGCTGTCGAGGTCTTTTTCGAAACGCTTGAAAATACTTTCGGAGGACAGCTCGCCATGCGCGCCGTCGTCAAATTCAACCGGCAGGGCGGCGAGCGCTTTTTTGGCGCGCCACCATGTATCGGCGACCACGGCAATGCCGTTCGGCACCTCGGCCACCGCTTTTACGCCGGGGCGGTCAATAATGGCCTGGGGGTCGAATGACCGGACCGTTCCGCCAAATACCGGCGCCGCTTTCACGGCGGCGTAATTCATGCCGGGGAGCCGGATATCGATGCCGAACCGCGCCTCGCCGACCACTTTTTGCGGTATGTCGAGGCGCTGATGCGGTCGACCGATTATTCGATATTCGTCGCGGGACTTCAGCCGGGGCCGCGACGGAGGATCGATCCTCGCCGCGTCCGCCGCCAGCGCGCCGAACCGAAGCGAGCGGCCCGAAGGCGCATGGCGAACCTCGCCATTCTCGGCCACGCATTCATCTACCGGCACAGACCAACGCTCGGCGGCGGCCTGCGTCAGCATCTCGCGAGCAGCGGCGCCGGCATGACGCAAGGTGGTCCAGCCGGCCCGGATGCTGGTGCTGCCGCCCGTCACCTGAAGGTCCATGAACCGGGCCGCGACGCCGGCCATCCAGCCCACCGGCCGCGCCAGAATTTCCGGAACCTCGACGCCGTAATCGGACCGGGCGAAAATCAGAAGCTGGGGCCCCGAGGCGTAATCGGTGTCGGCCGGGGCTTGTTCGACCGCGACCTTCGACCAGTCGGCGCACAGCTCCTCGGCAAGCAGCATCGGAAGGGAGGTCAGAATCCCCTGTCCCATCTCGGATTGGGTGACAATGACCGTAACGGTGTCATCAGCGGCGATCCTTAAAAACGCGTTGATCTGGGCGCCGGAATTGGCTTTCTCTCCCTTGACCCTGTCTTTGGGAGGGAGATGAAAGCCGATCACGAACGCGCCGCCCGCCGCCGCGCCGGTGATCAGCATTTGGCGTCTGGTCAGGCGGACCCGACCTTTCTTGTGCCCGGTCATGGCGTGGCCTCCGTCACCGGGGTCTTGGCGGCGTGGATGGCGCGCCGGATGCGCCCAAAGGCGCCACAGCGGCAGATATTGGTGATCGCGGCGTCGATGTCGTCGTCGCTGGGATCCGGGTTGGCGATCAGCAACGAGGTTGCCGCCATGATCATGCCCGACTGGCAATAGCCGCATTGGGGAACCTGATGGTCAATCCACGCCTGTTGCACCCGGCTCAGGACACCGTCCCTGGCAAGCCCCTCGATGGTCGTAATCTCGGACCGTTCGACGGACGAGACCGGAAGCACGCAGGTTCGTGTGGCGATCCTGTCGATCAGCACCGTGCACGCCCCGCAGGAGGCAACGCCGCAGCCGAACTTGGTGCCGGTCATGTTGAGTTGATCGCGCAGAACCCAAAGCAGTGGCGTATCGGGTTCAACATCGACCTCGAACATCCGGCCGTTGATCTTGAGCGAAATCATGCCTCTTTACCCTTTCCGGCGCTGCCCATAACCGCAGGCCGGTCCAAGCATACTTGATCCTGGCTTTGAATTTCATTTCAAATCCCTCTCACAGTGCCGCTAAAGCGTAACAGTGCCGCTAAAGCGTATAAGCCCGCTCGCCATGGGTGGTCAGGTCCAGGCCTTCGATCTCCTCTTCCCGTTCGACCCGCAGGCCAACGACGGACCCGATCAGTTTCAGCAGGATATAGCTTACGATGACGCTCCACACGACAGTCGCCAGGACGCCGATGAGCTGAACCCAAAGCTGGCCGCCGATCGTCACCCCGTCCGCCAAACCGATGCCGCCCAGCCGGGCGCTGGCAAAGGGTGCGATGGACAGGGTTCCGAGAATGCCGCCGACGCCGTGAACCGCGAAAACGTCGAGCGAATCATCGATCCTGGCCACCTGCTTGATGTAATGGACCGCGGCATAACAGACGCAAGATCCGGCGAAGCCGATGAACAGCGCCGCCGCCGGGCCGACATAGCCGGACGCGGGCGTGATCGTCGCGAGCCCGGCCACCATGCCGGTCACGATGCCAACCAGGCTTGGCCTGCCGAATTTGACCCATTCGATCGCCATCCATGTCAGCGCGGCGGTGGCGGCTGAAATATGGGTCGCGGTCATGGCCATGCCTGCGCTGGCGTCGGCGGCGAGGGCGCTACCCGCATTAAAGCCATACCAGCCGACCCACAGCATTGCCGCCCCGATCATTGTAAGGCCGGGGCTGTGGGGCGGAACGAGTTCTTTTGGAAATCCCCGTCGGCCGCCGATCAGGATTGCGGCGACAATTGCTGATACGCCCGCCGTGGCATGGACCACCAGGCCACCGGCAAAATCCATCACCCCCAGGTCGGCGAGCCAGCCACCGCCCCAGATCCAGTGCGCGACCGGCGCGTAGACCAGTAACAGCCAAAATCCGGAAAACAAAAGCACGGCGGCGAACCTGGTTCGTTCGGGATATGCACCGACAATCAGCGCCGGGGTGATGATGGCGAACGTCATCTGGAACATGAAGAACACTGATTCCGGGACGTCGCCCCATAGGCTTTCCCAACCCACACCACCAAGGAACGCCTTGTCGAGACCGCCGATCCAGCGATTGGCCCCTCCGCCGTCGCCGAACACCAGGCTATAGGCCACGACCAGCCAAAGGAGCGACGCAATGCAGCAGATCGCGAAGCACTGCGTTAGTACCGACAGCAGGTTTTTCTGGCGCACAAGCCCGCCATAAAAAAGTGCGAGACCGGGCAGTGTCATGAAAAGAACCAACGCGGTCGCCGTCAGCAGCCAGGCCGTATTCGCGCCGTTCAATGCGGCTCCGTCTTGCGCCAACGCCGCGGACGGCAAGAAAAACAGGCCCAGGGCGACAAGGCCTGGCAATAGGTGGTTCCGTGGTGTCCAGTTCATCAACTTCTCCCGGTTTTAATCGTCTCTCAACCCGGAGAACGATCGGGTCTTACTCATATCCTGAAGCATCAATCGCCAGTTTTGATAAGAGGCAGGATGCACAAGTCGTGCCAAGTCGCATGCCCACGGTTCCTGGCGCTCCTGGCCTCTCCGGAGCCCGTGGGTGGGTACGGTAAAGGCAGCGGCATACCGGATAACAGGCGATTTGCCTAATTATTACGCAAATGCCGTTGGGCGCTGGACTCTGGACGCCGGAGCCGTTGCAGCGTATACAACCCGGCTAACCACGACACTCAGCGCTGGGAGCGAGGCCCGCGATGTTCGATCTTAAATGGATCCGTGATAATCCCGAATTATTTGACGCCGGGCTGGCGAGGCGGGGGCTCGCGCCCGCGGCGGAACAAATTCTGACCCTGGATGCCGAGCGACGCGCTTGTCAGACCAGGTTGCAGGAAGCCCAGGCGCGTCGTAATGCTGCGTCCAAAGGGATCGGCGCGGCCAAGGCTCGTGGCGACGACGCGGCGGCTTTGATCGCGGAAGTCGGCGAACTGAAATCGACCATCCGGCAGGAGGAAGAGGAGGAACGGCGGCTTTCGGCGGAGATCGACCAGCAACTTTCAAGCCTGCCCAATCTGCCCGCCGACGACGTGCCCGAGGGCGCGGATGAAAACGACAATCAGGAAATTCGACGCTGGGGCGAGATTCCCGCCTTCGATTTTGCGCCCAGGGAACATTTCGATATCGGCGAAAAGCTTGGGCTGATGGATTTCGAGGCGGCGGCCCGGATGTCCGGATCGCGGTTCGTGGTGCTCAAGGGCGGTCTGGCGGCGCTGGAAAGGGCGCTCGGCGCCTTCATGCTCGACCTTCATACCCGCGAGTTCGGATATACCGAGATTTCGGCCCCGTTGCTGGTGCGCGATCAGGCGCTGTTCGGTACCGGGCAGTTACCCAAATTCGCCGAGGATCTGTTCGCGACCACGGATGGATATTGGATGATACCGACCGCCGAGGTGACGCTCGCCAATCTGGTCCGTGAACAGATTTTGGATGCCGGCAGCCTGCCGCGCCGCTACACCGCGCTGACCTCCTGCTTCCGGTCGGAAGCCGGGGCCGCGGGCAAGGACACCCGCGGCATGATCCGCCAGCATCAGTTCACCAAGGTCGAGCAGGTCTGCATAACCGAGCCCGAGCGTTCCGACGACGAACTCGAACGCGTCACCAGTTGCGCGGAGGAGGTTTTAAAGAGACTTGGGCTTGCCTACCGGGTGATGGTGCTGTGCACCGGCGACATGGGCTTTGGCGCGCGCAAAACCCATGACCTCGAAGTCTGGCTTCCCGGTCAGGGCCGCTACCGGGAAATTTCGAGCTGTTCGAATTGCGGGGATTTCCAGGCCCGGCGTATGAAGGCGCGCTATCGGCCGGAAGGCGGCAAGGGGGTGGGGTTTGTTCATACCCTGAACGGGTCGGGCCTGGCGGTCGGGCGTACGCTGGTCGCGGTACTGGAGAATTATCAGCAGGCCGACGGTTCCGTGATCGTGCCCGAGGTGCTTCGGCCCTATCTGGGCGGGCTGGAGGTAATTACCCCCGATGGCTGGGAATAGTCCGTTCGGCCGCATCCTGGTTTCCAATGACGATGGAATCCATGCCGCGGGCCTCAAAGCGCTGGAAAAAATCGCCCACAGCCTGAGCGATGACGTCTGGGTCGTGGCGCCCGAGACCGAGCAGAGCGGCGCCTCCCATTCGCTGACCCTGGCGCACGCCTTGCGCATTCGAGAGGTCTCCAGCCGTCGTTTCGCGGTCCAGGGTACGCCCACCGACTGCGTGATGCTGGCGCTGAACAAGATCATCGAGGGGGCCCGGCCGACCCTGGTGCTCTCCGGCGTTAATCGCGGCGGCAATCTGGGCGAGGACGTCACCTATTCGGGGACTGTGGCCGCGGCCATGGAAGGAACGATGTTGAATATTCCTTCCATCGCGCTGAGCCAGGTCTTCAGCTATAAGCACAAGCATGTCAGGTGGGCTACCGCCGAACACCATGCGCCGGGGCTGATCAAGCAGTTGGTCGAGGCCGGTTGGCCGCGCGACGTGCTGATCAATATCAATTTTCCTGATTTGATTCATTCGGCGGTCAAGGGAACCCGGGTGACAGTCCAGGGCAGACGCGACATCGCCGACCTGACCGTGGATGAGCGAGTAGACACGAGGGGGCATCCCTATTACTGGTACGGGTTTCGCCGTTCCCTGGGGGAGCCCGGACCGGAAACCGATCTGGGCGCAATCCGGGACGGCTATGTTTCGGTGACGCCGCTGCATCTCGATCTCACCCATTTCGAGGCCCGAGAAACATTGGGCGCGGCGCTGGCGGATAGCTGCTGAACCAGGGGGCGCCGTGGACCAGGACGCACACAAAATTCGGCTGGTGATGGAACTGCGCCGGGCCAATTTGTGCGATACCCGCGTGCTTTCGGCGATCGAAACCACCCCGCGCGAGCTTTTTGTGCCCAGGATGTTCAGGGACCGGGCCTATGAAAACACCGCTCTGCCCATCGCCTGCGGGCAAACCATAAGCCAGCCTCATGTCGTCGCTTTCATGACCGAGGCGCTCAAGGTCGATGAACGGATGAAGGTTCTCGAAATCGGCACCGGTTCAGGCTATCAGGCGGCGGTGCTGGCGAAGCTTTGTCGCCGCGTTTACACCGTGGACCGGCACCGCGCGCTGGTGCGCGAGGCCGAAAAGCTGTTGGCGGCGGTCGGCATTTGCAACGTCACCACAATGGTTGGCAATGGCGCCAGGGGCTGGCCGGAACAAGCGCCGTTCGACCGGATCATGGTGACCGCGGCGGCGGCCACCTTGCCCCAGATTTTGATCGACCAGTTGGCGCCGGGCGCTGTCCTGATTGTTCCGGTCGGCGGCCCCGGCGAGCAGCAGGAGGTGGTTCGCGTGACCAAGCGGGACCAGGGATATTCGACCGAACGTCTGTTGCCGGTGCGGTTTGTGCCGCTGATCGATGGGGTGGCGGCGGATAGCTAATCGGCCAGTTGGTTGATTAATGACGATCTCGCGCATACAATTCCGGGCGGAGGAATTCGCCTGCTTGCCCATGATTAAACGGCTGATAATTGCGTTCGGGACCCTGACCTTGGCCCTGGTCGCCGGTTGCGCGCCCGCTGACTGGAATGGCGGCGAGGGCGGTCCGATGGTGGCGCGCAATACGCCTCGCCCGATTCCCATTCCCAGACCAAAACCCGCCATCGAACGCCCGGTTGCAAAGGGATCGGCTGCCCGCGCGCCCATCCCGGCATCGCCTGGCGAGAAAAAGCATGAAGCGGTGGTGGTGCGACGTGGCGACACCGTTTATGGCCTGGCCAGGCGCCACGGGGTCAATGCCCGGGAAATCGTTGTCGCCAACAATTTGCGGCCGCCTTATCGCCTTGCGGTCGGCCAGAAACTCGAAATTCCCGCGCCCCGTACCTATGTCGTGCGCCAGGGGGATACCGGATATTCGATTTCGCGGCGTTTTGGCGTGGGTCTGACCGAGTTGATGCGCATCAAACGGGTGGCCAAGCCCTACAGGTTGAAGGTTGGGCAGAAACTCAAACTGCCGTCGCGCAGTCGCCGGCCTATTCCCCAGACTGTGGTGGCGTCAAATAACAGGGCCAAGCCGGACCCTGCCCCGCCGCCCCGGGCGGGTAGTTCTTTTGCCTGGCCGGCCCGGGGGACGATTGTGTCGCGGTTCGGGGCCAAAAAGGGCGGTTTGCATAACGACGGCATCAATATTCGCGTCTCCCGTCAGCAGCCGGTGCGGGCCGCCGAGAATGGCGTCGTGGTTTATGTCGGCAATGAGTTGAAGAGCTTTGGCAAGTTGCTGCTGGTGCGCCATGCCGGTAACTGGGTTACCGCTTACGCTCACAACGACGCGTTGCTGGTGAAGGAAGGCGACCGCATCTCCCGGGGCCAGATCATCGCCCGGGCCGGCTCGACCGGCCGGGTCAAGAACCCGCAGCTTCATTTCGAGATCCGCAAGGGCACCCGGGCGGTCGACCCGCTCCGCTATCTGCCTTTGCTCCAGGCGGCGCTCGCCGATAACTAACTGGCGCAAGGACGCCTTATTTCAGCGCGGCGCAGGCGCGCTGGATGCGTCGGCAGGCTTCCTCCAGCAGTTCGGTCGCGGTGGCATAGGAAATCCGGAAATAGGGCGACAGCCCAAAGGCTTCGCCGTGAACCACGGCCACCCCTTGAGAATCCAGCAGATAGGACGCCACGTCGAGGTCGGTTTCCAGGACCTTGCCGTTCGGCGTTTCGCGTCCGATCAGGCCCTGGCAACTGGGATAGACATAAAACGCGCCCTCGGGCGTGCTGCAACTGATGCCGTCGGCCTCGTTAAGCATCGATACCACCAGATCGCGTCGTTCCTTGAACACGGCGTTGCGCTCGCCGATGAAATCCTGAGGGCCGCTCAAGGCTTCGACCGCCGCGGCCTGGCTGATTGAGCAAGGATTCGAGGTGCTTTGCGACTGGACCTTGGTCATCGCCTTGATCAATTCCTCCGGCCCGCCGGCATAGCCGATGCGCCAGCCCGTCATGGCATAGGCCTTGGATACGCCGTTAACGGTCAGCGTTCGCGCCATGAGTTTGGGTTCGACCTGGGCGGGTGTGACGAATGTGAAGTCGTCATAGACCAGGTGCTCGTACATATCGTCGGCCATCACCCAAACGCCGGGATGGCGCAGCAACACGTCGGTCAACGCTTTCATCTCGTTGCGGCTGTATGCGGCGCCGGAAGGATTCGACGGCGAGTTCAGGATCAGCCATTTGGTCCGTGGCGTTATCGCCGCCTCCAGCGCCCGCGGGGTGATCTTGAAGTCGGTGTCGATGCCGGCGTCGATAAAAGCCGGCGTGCCGCCCGCCAGCAAGGCCATGTCGGGATAGGATACCCAGTAGGGGCGAGGGATCAGCACCTCGTCACCGGCATTGAGCGTCGCCGCCAAAGCGTTATAAATCACATGCTTGCCGCCACAACCGACGTTTATTTGCGACGGCTTGTAATCAAGCCCATTGTCCCGCTTGAACTTGGCGCGGATCGCGGCCTTCAATTCGGGCGTGCCGTCGACCCGGGTGTATTTGGTCTGGCCGGCTTCAATCGCTTCGATCGCGGCCTGCTTGATGTTGTCGGGAGTATCGAAATCGGGCTCGCCCGCGCCCAGCCCGATAACGTCGGCGCCCGCCGCCTTCAATTCGGCAACCTTTGCGGTTATCGCCAAGGTCGGCGAGGGCTTAATCCGGCCCAGGCTGTCCGCGATCAACGACATTTCCATATTCCCTTTCAAGTCTTCAGTCACGATGAGGCCAAACTACGACGGCGTCCAAACGCGCGCAATCCCGTTCATGCTCGATTGCCTCTTAAATCCGGTCAGGCTCTAAAGAATTACGCCTTGCGCCGCGGCCATGCCGATATGGGTCGCGGCATGAGCCGTGATGGCGATTTCGATATTGTGCTTCCAGAAGAGATAGCCGAAAACCATGCCGCCAAGGAAATTAAGACAAACCGTTCGCGCCATAAGGGTGGGCGGGACGTCGGCGACGATTTGGCCAAGCGCGGGAAGATGCCCGATCCCAAAAATAAGCGCGGCCAGCGCGACCGCCGTCCACATTGCCGCGTCGCGATGGGGAATGAGTTTGAGGAAAACCCAGGCGAGGACCGTCATCAAGCCCCAACGCATCATGATCTCTTCCGAAAGGCCGCCGTAAAGCGTTCTGGCGATCAGGTCTGGCCAGTCAACCTTGATCACGGTGAGCTCGATGCCATGGGCCTGGTGCAGGTTGGGAACGAACCGGAACAGGCTCCAGTCGATCGCGTAGAGCATGAACCCCAGTCCAAGCCCGATCAGGACCGCCCGCGCCGCCGCATTGTGGAAGCCTGACCGAATGGCTTTGGCCTGCACGATGATGGACTGGAGTCCGACCCGTCCAGCCAGCATGGTTCCCCCAGCGACGGCCAGGGCCAGAACGAAAGCGTTGTTAAAGAACGACCAAAGTCGTACCGCCTGTTCCGAAAGGCCGCTGGAGGCAATCGTTTCGGGGTTGATCGGCGTCAAGGCGATTATCAGGGCCGCGCCCGCCAGGCCCAAAAGCCATAACAGGAGCGACCCGAAAGCCATGCGGGCCGGCACAATGTGCGACATTCCTTGGTTTCCTCCCGCTTTTATTGCCGTTTCAGAGCTCAACTGTAAAGGTGTCAGAATAGCTTGATATACGGCGAATTTAAATCAATTAATAACCGTAAAAAGAGTGCGTCTGCAACGCGCAAACGGCGGCCGACATTAATGGCCGACATAATCGATGCGCCAAATCGTGCCTTTTACGGAATCCGCGATGTAGAGTTCGCCGTCCGGACCTTGAGCGAGTCCCATTGGCCGGTGTTCCGCCTCGCGGGGGTTTCTGACCGGGCCGTGCCCCGCGAACCCGTCAGCGAACACATGGTAGGGTCCGCGCGGCTTTCTGTCGTCGAAGGGGGCAAAAGCCACTTTGTAGCCCTCTTGGGCCAGCGGCGACCGGTTCCACGAGCCGTGAAAGGCGATAAACGCGCCGCCCCGGAAAATGTCCGGGAACTGGTCGCCGGTGTAGAACAACAAGCCGTTAGGGGCCCAATGGCCGGGGAACGCCATGATTGGATCGGGATATTTTCCGCTCTCGGCCGGGGTTTTTCCATCACCGCCATATTCTGGCGCGACCATGCGCTCGCCGCGCAAATGATCGTAATAGGTGTAAGGCCAGCCATGGGTGGCGCCGTCCTCGACCAGTAAAAATTCCTCCGCCGGCAGTTCGGCGTTCTCCTGATCGCTAAAATGCTCGGGCCAAAGGCCGGAAAGTTGATCGCGGCCATGCTGCACCAGATAAAGCGCGTCGACCGCCGGGTTCCAGGCCAGGGCTACCGCATTGCGAATACCGGTGGCGTACCGATATCCGTCGGCCATTTGATCCTGTCCGGTCTTGTTGGCGTCGAAACGCCAGATGCCGCCATAACGCCGCAACAGCGGGCAGGGGCTCTTCCCCGGCGATCCCCTGGTGTGCCTGCGTTCCTGGCACGCATTTGACGGCGCGCCCACATTGACAAAAATGTGGCCATTGTCATCCAGCGTGATCGACTTTGCCGTATGCTGGCTTTTCGACGCCAGACCATCGGCCACGGTCTCTCGCGGTCCGGAGGGCAGGAATTCGCCTTCGCGCAATCGCCAGCGATAGATCGCGGTGTCTGAGGAGCGGTAGACATAACCGCCCTGGATCGCGATGCCCGTGCCCCCGACCTCACCGTATTTTTTAACCTGATCCGCCTTATGGTCGCCGTCCGTGTCGCGAAGAACGTAAATCCCGGTCCCGGCCCGTCCGCTGACCGCGGCATGGATATCGCCATTGTCGCGCACCGCGATGTGGCGGAGGGGCTCCAGCTTCTCGACCACGACAGTGGCCCTGAAATCGCGGGCGAGCCGCAGGCCGCTGGTTGGATCGACGGTTTGGCCAAGGTCAAACTGGTATGGCGCCGTGGCGGAAGCGGTGGCGGTAATCGCCGCCCCTATAAACGCGAATGGATGAACCCACTTCCGGCGGTGTGACCGATGGCTGATGAACCGCATCACCCGTTCCCGTAAAATTGCGAGGACCAGCACTATTTCTACCATAATTCCCGGTCATCGTGCAGTGGGATTCATGAAAGTCCGATGCCGATCCGGGGAACCTGGCGCCATAATTTTGGCGAGGGGGAGAGGTGCGGAATACCGGTAATCGGGATATCGCCCAGGAACGGCGTCAATGCCGTCGCGCTATCCGCAAGTGACAATGCGTCGCCGGTGGCGTCATTGATAATGACGCCTGCAACAGGCAAGTTCCGGGCGCGCATCGCCTCGACGGTCGCAATGGTGTGGCTCAGGCATCCCAGGTAATTGCTGGCGACCAGGATGGCGGGAACCTGAAGCGCCTCGATCCAGTCGGCAATGGTTCGGTCCCCGGCTAACGGCACAAAAGCGCCGCCGATTCCCTCGATCAGCAGATAGTCCGCATCCCACGACATCGCTTTTTGGCAATAGTCGACAAGGGCCTCGAAATCGATCTTCCGGTCTTCCCGCGCCGCTGCGGCGTCAGGGGCCAGAGGCGCGGCGAAGCGAAACGGCGATACCCTGTCGATGCCGGCCGGGCTTATGGGCTGGTCGAGCGCTTCGAGGATCAGGTGCGGGTCACTGCCGCCTGCATTCCGGGCGTCATAACCGCTGACAAGGGGCTTGAGCACCTTGACCCTATGGCCTTGCCGGCGAAGCTGCCAAGCCAGCGCACAGGTGACCAGGGTTTTGCCGACGCCGGTCCCAGTGGCGGTAATGAACAGGGCCCTCATTCCCTCGGCCTTTTATCACAGCCGGTTGTTTCGCTTTCGTAACGAATGTCACGCACGGCATCCGCCAGGCGCAGGATGTCCTCATCCTTGTGGGCCGCCGAGAAAGTTATCCGCAGTCGGGCGGTGCCTTCCGCCACTGTGGGCGGCCTGATCGCGGTGATCAGGAAACCCTGGTCTTGCAGTGCCCGGCTGGCCGCCAGCGCCTCCTTGGAACCACCAATTATGATCGGCACGATGCAGGAATGGGGCTCGGGGAGACCAAGCCGCGACATGAACAACTTGGCCTTGGCCAGCGGCGCGGCCCTCAAGTCGGCGTCGCTCTCGATGATGTCGATTGCGGCCAGTGCGGCGGCGACCGTGGCGGGCGGCAGGCCGGTGGTATAGACCAGTGTGCGGGCCCGGTTCCGGATCCAGTCAATTACGGGTCGCGTCGCGCAAACATAGCCACCGTAGCCGCCGACCGCCTTGGATAAAGTACCGGTTTGCAAAGCAACGTTCAGCGGTTCCGGGTGGGCGTGAGCGCTGCCCCGGCCTTCTGAGCCGACGACCCCGAATCCGTGGGCGTCGTCGCTCAACAGCCAGGCGTCGAACGCGTCGGCCATTTTCGAGATCCGCGGCAAAGGCGCCAAATCGCCGTCCATGCTGAACACCCCTTCGGTGGCGATCAGGCAGCGAGGGTGGTTGGCGCGATGCCGGGTAAGCAAGGTCTGAAGATGGGCGGCGTCGTTGTGGCGGAACCGGATCAGTCTGGCCTGGCTCAGGCGAGCGCCCGCAAACAGACAGGCATGGCCCAATTCGTCGATCAAAACCAGATCACCGGCCCCGACAAAGCATGGAATGACCCCTGAATTGACCAGAAACCCGCTGCCGAAGACACAGGCCGCCTCGGTGCCTTTAATGGCTGCCAGGTGGTCTTCCAGTTCCCGGTAGAGCGGGTGGTTGCCGGTAACCAGACGAGACGCGCCGGCCCCGACGCCGTGGCGGTCAATCGCCCGCCTGGCCGCCCGCCGGACCTTGGGATGTTGGGACAGCCCGAGATAATCGTTGCAGCAAAAGGAAATGAGCGCCGTTCCCTCGCGCATCACCCGGGCGTCAGGGCCCCGGTCGGTTTCGAGCACCACGCGATGCAGGTCCTTGCGGGTCAGACCACCAAGCTTTTCGGTGGCGAATCTCGTCAGGCTGTCCATTTATTTAGTCTCCGGCAGTGACGGTTTTCCTGTTACAGGGTGGCGGCGGCAAACTTATCGCTTTATAAGCGGTGTGGTCGGCGGGCCACCAGGCAAATCGGCCTTCCCGGGCCCATCAATCTTAAATGTACAAGACAGCATATGGCGAAAGATACGCCGATTGGCAGCCATCATCCGGATGATAAGCCGAACTGGCACAATGCCGCGCCGGAGTGGTATCGCGACGGCGTCGGCCATGTCTGGCTGCCTTACGCGCAAATGCAAACCGCCGCGCCGCCGCTGCCGGTCGTGGCGACCGAAGGCGTTCACATCAAGCTCGCCGATGGCGCCGAGCTGATCGACGGGATCGGGTCGTGGTGGACCGCCTGTCACGGCTATAACCATCCCCATATCGCGGCCGGAATGACCGCGCAGATCGAGCAAATGCCGCATGTGATGTTCGGCGGTCTCGGGCATGAGGCGGGCTACAGCCTGGCGGCGCGACTGGCGCGGTTGACGCCGGGCGATCTCGATCATGTGTTCTTTGCCGATTCCGGTTCGGTATCGGTCGAGGTGGCGCTCAAGATGGCGCTGCAATATTGGCTGAACAAAGGCATCGAAGGGCGCACCAGCTTTGTGACCTTTGCCCAGGGCTATCACGGCGACACCTGGGCCGCGATGTCGGTGACCGATCTCGATCAGGGCATGCATCAGGCGTTCGGGGATCAGTTGCAGGATCAATTTGTCGCCGATTTGCCGCAAAACGCCGGGCAGGTCGCGGCCCTCGACCGGCTGTTGTCCGAGGGGCGCGACAGCATTGCCGCCATGATCGTTGAACCGCTGGTGCAGGGCGCCGGCGGCATGAAATTTCACGATCCCCAGGTCTTGACGGCGCTGCGCGAACTGGCGGACCGCCATGAGGTGCTGTTGATCGCGGATGAAATCTTCACTGGATTTGGCCGTACCGGCACCCTGTTCGCTTGCGAGCAGGCGGACATCGTGCCCGACATATTGTGCCTTGGCAAAGGCATGACCGGTGGCGCGATTTCGTTGGCGGCGACCATTGCGCGGGATCATGTCCATGAAGCCTTTCTTTCCGACGATCCCGCCAAGGCGCTGATGCACGGCCCGACCTATATGGCCAACCCGCTGGCCTGCGCCGCCGCCAACGCGTCGCTGGACCTGTTTGAAACCGAACCGAGGCTTGAACAGGTCAAGGCCATCGAAACCTGCCTGCGCGACGCGCTGGAAGCGTGCCGGGGCCTCAAGCGGGTGGTCGACGTGCGGGTCAAGGGCGCGATCGGCGTGGTCCAGGTTGATGCTCTCGACGATCTCGACTGGCTGAAGCAGCGGTTTATTGACGAGGGCGTGTGGCTGCGGCCGTTTGGCGATATCGTCTACGTAACGCCCGCCTTTGTCATCGAGCAACGGGAATTGACGAAACTCGCCGACACGATTGTCGCTGTGCTGACCGAATGGGACGCACGCTTCAAAGTTGGCGCGCCAGGCTCGTAATCAGCCGCCAGGCTGCATCCACATGGCGTGGCTCGGTGAAGGTCTGGCCGATGGCGAAGCGGATGACATAGTGGCCGCGCGCCCGCGCGTGGGTGAGGTAGGTCTTGCCGCTGGCGTTCACACTTGCCAGCAATCTCTGGTTCAACTCGTCGATATGTTCATCGTCATATGAACGATTGGGGCAATATCGAAAGCACAACAGCGCCAGGCGCGGCGGGACCACAAGCTCGAAATCGGGTTCCGCTTCGATCCGGGCCCCCAGTTCCTGGGCCATCGCGATATGGCCCCGGATATGGTGTTGCAAACCTTCAAGGCCGTAAGCTCGCAACACGAACCAAAGCTTGAGCGCCCGGAAGCGGCGACCGAGCGGCACCCCCCAGTCGCGAAAGTCGGTCACGTCGCCGGCACTGGTTTTGAGATATTCCGGGGTAATGCCGAGGGTGTTGGTAAGCGCGGTGGTGTCGCGGACAAAATAGGCGGTGCAGTCGAAATTCGTGAGCAGCCATTTGTGGGGGTTGAATAGAAAACTGTCGGCATGCTCGATCCCCTCGATCATCCACCGGCAGTCTTCGAGCACCAGGGCGCTGCCGGCCCAGGCGGCGTCCACATGGAGCCACACATCATGGCGGCGGCAAATCTCGCCAATCGCTGTCAGTGAATCGAATCCGGATGTTCCGGTGGCGCCCAAGGTCGCGATCACGCAAACGGGCCGCGCCCCTTGTTCAATATCGTCGCGAATGGCGGCTTCGAGCGCTTCCGGGCTCATGGCGAATGCGGTATCGGTCGGGACCTTGCGCAAATTGACGCTGCCAAGGCCGGCAATGCGCATCGCCTTGTCAACCGAGGAGTGGGCCTCGTCGGAGCAAAAAGCGGTGAGCCGCCCGGCCCCCTGAAGGCCGGTTTCGTTGGTGGTGAAACCGCATAGGCGCTCCCGCGCAGTAAGCAGGGCGCACAGGGTGGCCTCGGACGCGGTGCTCTGGATCACGCCGGTAAAGTTCCCGGGCAGGCCGATGGCCTGGCGCAGCCACTCCATCATCCGTTCTTCAAGCTCGGTGGCGGCGGGTGACGCTTCCCAGTTGAAAGCGATGACGCCGAGGCCGGCGGTGAGCATTTCCGCCAACACCGAGGGTGGACTGGCGTTGGCCGGGAAATAGCCGAAGTAGGACGGATGCTGCCAATGGGTAATGCCCGGCATGACCAGATCCTGGAAATCCTCAAGGATCGCCTCCATCGCTTCGCCGGTCCTGGGTGGCGACACCGGAAGTCCGGCTTTTAGGGCGCCCGGCCGGGTCTGCGCGCACACCGGGTATCCCTCGACTTCGCGTTGGTATCGCGCGATCCACTCGCCGACCGCATGGAGATGCTTTGTGAATTCCTGGTTGTCCAACAGTTCGCTCCCTGCCAAAGAGGTCTCTGACCAACTTAGCAGCTAATAGCTGTTTTGAATCGAGCCAAATTCTGACATTGTGGGCAGGGCATGCTGGAACTTCAGGGCATATCCCATGAATTCGGCGCCACGACGGCGCTCGATCGGGTCGATCTTTCCATCCCGGCGGGGCGGATCACGGTTTTAATCGGTCCCTCCGGTTGCGGCAAATCAACCTTGCTGCGTCTGATGATCGGGCTGCTTTATCCCTCCCAAGGCACGGTCCGCTTCGAAGGCGCGCCGGTGACGCGGGAAACCGTAACCGCTGTGCGCCGCCGCATGGGCTATGTCATTCAGGATGGCGGACTGTTTCCTCACCTGACCGCGCAAGAAAACGTCACCGTGATGGCGCGTTTTCTGAAGTGGGATGCCAGCCGGGTCGAAGCCCGTCTCGCCGAGCTTGCCGAGTTGGTGCGTCTGGAACAGGAAGCGCTCGGGCGTTTTCCGGCGGAGCTGTCGGGCGGCCAGCGTCAGCGTGTGGCGCTGATGCGGGCGCTGATGCTCGATCCCGACGTGCTGCTTCTTGATGAGCCGCTGGGGGCGCTCGATCCGATGATTCGGTTCGGCCTTCAAACCGACCTGCGGGACATTTTTCGGACCCTGCGCAAGACCGTGGTCATGGTGACCCATGATATCGGCGAGGCTGCCTATTTCGGTGACGGGATCGTACTGATGCGCGGCGGCGCGATCATCCAGAAGGGCCCCTTCGCCGGCCTGATGACCCAGCCCGCCGAGCCTTTCGTGTCGGACTTCATCACCGCGCAACGGGGTCTCGTGCAGGCGCTTGAGGGGGCGGGGGCATGAAGATTTCAAGGACGCTTGTTGCGGCGGCTGCCCTGTTTGCTGCGATAACTGGCGGGCGGGCCGAACAATCGCCAACCGTGGTGGTGGGGTCCAAATCGTTCACCGAGGCGGTGATATTGGGGGAGGTGGCGGCGCAATTGGCTCGTTCGGCCGGGGCCGAGGCCGAACATCGCCGCGCGTTAGGCGGCACCCGCATCCTGTGGCAGGCGTTGCTGCGCGGCGATATTGACCTCTATGTCGATTATACCGGCACGATCGCGTTTGAAATTCTTGCCGGGGAAAACCTCGCTGGCGAGGGGATCAGGGGACTTGACGACATCCGGGCGGCCTTGGCCGGGCGCGGCCTTCGCGTTACGGCCCCCTTGGGCTTTAACAACACCTACGCCATCGGGGTCCGGGCGCGGACCGCCCGACGGCTCAAAATCAAGTCGATTTCGGATCTGGTGGATCATCCATCCTTGCGCTTTGCGTTTTCCAATGAATTCATGGACCGGGCCGATGGCTGGCCGGCGCTGCGGGCACGTTACGGCCTCCCCCAGCCCGATGTGCGCGGCCTCGATCACGACCTTGGTCATCGCGGACTCGCTGCCGGTGATGTAGACGCCATCGACGCCTATACCACCGACGCCGATATCGACTATTACGGGTTGACGCTGCTTGAGGACGATCTGGAGCATTTTCCCGAATATGCCGCGTTGATCGTTTATCGCGCCGATCTTGAGCGCCGGGCGCCGGCGGCGGTTCGGGCGCTCAAGCGGCTTGAAGGCGCGATTGACGACGGTGCGATGCGCGCCATGAACGCGGCGGTCAAGCTCGAAGGCGAGAGCGAGACCCTGGTGGCGGCCGGTTTTTTGCGTACGGCGCTGGGCGTTGTTACCGCAACTGAAGAAGACGGTCGGCTCAGCCGGCTCATGCATCATACGGCCGATCACCTGACGCTGGTGTTGATCTCTCTCTCGGCGGCGATCGTGATTGCGGTGCCGCTCGGCGTAATTGCCCATCGACGCCGCCGGACAGGCCAACTTATTTTGGGGGCGGTCGGGCTTATTCAGACCATTCCGTCCCTGGCGCTGCTGGTGTTCATGATCCCGCTGTTGGGCATCGGAGGTCCGCCCGCCGTGGTGGCGCTGTTCCTTTACAGCCTGTTGCCGATCGTGCGCAATACCCATGCCGGGCTCGGAGATATCGCACCGGGCCTTCGCGAATCGGCCGAGGCTTTGGGCCTGCCGCCCGCGGCACGGTTGCGGGTGGTCGAACTTCCCCTTGCCGGTCGCGCCATCCTTGCCGGCATCAAGACCTCCGCCGTAATCAATGTCGGCACCGCGACGCTGGGCGCGCTGATCGGCGCGGGCGGCTATGGCCAACCG
>JBHHWG010000011.1:0-50413 GCA_046756385.1 Sphingomonadales bacterium
GGGGAGCGCAGCCTGCGTGGCGCTTGAACGCGGGTATAAGGGTCATGATCAATGAGCCTTGGTATGAGCCAATGAGCGAAGATCGGACAGAAAACAAGAGACGCGTATACGGCCGCCGGTATGGGCGGCCGTTGCGCAAGCGGCGCAAGGCGTTGCTTACGGAAGCACTTTCCAGATACGAAATCAATCTTTCCGGTCACGAGCCGCTGGTGGCGCCCGAAGCACTTTTTCCGCGACCGTTCGACGCGTATTGGCTGGAAATCGGCTTCGGCGGCGGCGAGCATCTGGCGGCCCAGGCCACGGCCCATTCCGATATAGGCTTCATCGGCTGTGAGCCGTTTATCAACGGTGTCGCCAGCCTCTTGCAGCACATCGAGGAAGGGCAACTTTCGAATGTGCGGCTGTTGGCGGATGACGCTCGTCTCTTGCTGGACCGCATGCCCGACGCCAGCATCGGCAGGGCCTTTGTTCTGTTTCCCGACCCCTGGCCCAAAAAGCGCCACGCCAGGCGCCGCATTATGTCGCCGGACACAGTGGCCCGGTTGGCGCGGATTCTCAAGCCCGGCGCGGAATTGCGCTTTGCCAGCGATTCACCCGATTATGTCCGCTGGACGCTTGAAATCATGATGCGAAGCACTGCTTTCGAATGGCAGGCCGAACGCCCCGCCGACTGGCGGGACCGGCCCGGGGACTGGCCGGCGACCCGTTATGAGGGCAAAGCGGGCGCTGCCGGGCGCCCTTGCGCCTATTTGCGATTTCGCCGCTTGCCCGATCGATAAGCTGGCCCGGGAGGCGCTTGTCAAAAAGACTTGCGACCCCAGCATTCGGGATAATATAACAGGGAACGTGAGAGATTTTCGGGCGGCGGCGTAAGGTGGGCAAGTGGCCCACTTTTTTGTTGCGGCCCGCCGCATCAACAACAGACGGAAGGTTACCGGAATGTTGCCGGTGACGAATATTGAGCGTATCGTCGCGCCAGCGGTCGAGTCGTTGGGCTTTGAATTGGTCCGGATTTGCTGGCTGGGCGGGCGCACTGTGACGCTTCAGATCATGGCCGAGCGGCCGAACGGCGAGATGAGCGCGGACGACTGCGCGGAGTTAAGCCGATCGATTTCGGCGATTCTCGATGTCGAGGATCCGATCCAGGGCGAATACATGCTCGAAGTGAGTTCGCCTGGCATCGACAGGCCGCTGGTCAAGCTTGCGGATTTTGAGCGGTTCTCCGGACTGCCGGCAAAGCTGGAAACCCGTCAGTTGATTGATGGTCGGCGACGGTTTCGTGGCAAATTGCTGGGTGTGGACCAGGGCTGCGTTCGAATCGAGATCGAGTCGGGGGTTGTCAATTTGCCGTACGATGAGGTCGACAAGGCGCAACTGTTGCTCACCGACGAACTGATTGAAGCGAGCAAGAAAACAGGGCCGGCCGGACACCGAGCCGGCAATACGAATGGAGCGGAAGATGGCGATAGCAGTTAGCGCAAATCGGCTTGAGTTACTTCAGGTCGCCGATGCCGTGGCGCGCGAGAAGGTGATCGATAAGGAAATCGTCCTCGAGGCGATGGAAGAGGCGATCCAGAAAGCGGCCCGCTCCCGGTACGGCCTGGAAAACGATATTCGCGCCGGAATCGACCGTACGACCGGCGAAATTCAGCTTCAGCGCTTTCTGGAGGTTGTCGAGGTTATCGAGAACGACGCGACGGAAATATCCCTGCAAGAGGCCCAGCGACGCAACCCCGACGCCGAGGTGGGAGATTTCCTGTCGGAGGATTTACCGCCCATCGATTTCGGACGGATCGCGGCGCAGACAGCAAAACAGGTCATCGTCCAAAAGGTGCGCGACGCTGAACGCCAGCGCCAGTTTGACGAATTCAAGGACCGGGTCGGCGAAATTATCAACGGCATCGTCAAACGCGTCGAATATGGAAATATCATTGTCGACGTTGGGCTTGGCGAGTCAATCGTGCGCCGCGACGATTCGCTGCCGCGTGAAACCTTTCGCAATGGCGATCGGTTGAGAGCTTATATTTATGACGTGAGGCGCGAGCCTCGCGGCCCCCAGGTTTTCCTGTCACGCACCCATCCGCAGTTCATGGCCAAATTGTTCATGCAGGAAGTGCCGGAAATTTACGACGGCATCGTCACGATCAATGCGGTGGCCCGCGACGCGGGAAGCCGGGCCAAGATCGCGGTGACCTCCAGCGATGGCGGCGTCGATCCTGTCGGGGCCTGCGTCGGCATGCGCGGCAGCCGGGTTCAGGCGGTTGTAAACGAACTCCAGGGCGAAAAGATCGACATCATTCAGTGGTCTCCCGATCCGGCGACGTTTATCGTCAATTCCCTGGCGCCGGCTGAGGTTGTCAAGGTGGTGCTCGACGACGAAGCGCGGCGGATTGAGGTTGTCGTGCCCGATGATCAGTTGAGCCTCGCGATCGGCCGCCGTGGGCAGAATGTGCGTCTGGCGTCCCAGCTTACGGAATGGGTCATCGACATCCTGACCGAGGCCGAGGAATCCCAGCGCCGGCAAGAGGAATTTCGTCAGCGCAGCGAAACATTCATCGAAGCGCTCGATGTCGAGGAAACCATCGCCCAGCTTCTGGTCGCGGAAGGCTTTACGTCAATTGAGGAACTGGCGTTCGAGGACCTGGAAGAAGTTTCGGCGATCGAGGGCTTCGACGAGGAGATTGCAGCGGAAATTCAGAGGCGGGCGCAAGCCGCTCTGGACGAACGAAATGCCCGCGACGAAGACCGACGCCACGAGCTTGGGGTGAGCAACGACCTGGCGGCGCTCGACGGATTGACGCCGGCGATGCTGGTCACGCTGGGCGAAGCAGGGATCGCCACGCTCGATGATTTCGCCGATCTCGCCACCGACGAAGTGATTGACAGCGAGAGCGGCGTGTTGCGGGGCTTCGATTTAACGGAGGACCAGGCAAACGCCCTGATCCTGGCCGCGCGCGCGCACTGGTTCGACGACGAGGAAGGATCCGCCGACGCCACGGAGGGCGACGATTCAGAGACCGCGACATCGGGCGCGGACGCCGAGACCGCGGAATAGGGCCATGCCCGGACGGTCGGCAACCGGCCGTTCCGGCGAACGGCGCTGTATCGTTACCGGAACAGTGGACGATCGCGCGCGGATGGTGCGCTTTGTTGTGGCGCCGGATGGCAGCGTCGTGCCCGACATTTCGGCCAAGTTGCCGGGGCGGGGCCTGTGGATCACCGCGAGCCGTGCGATGGTGGATCGTGCGGTGGAACGTAAGTTGTTTGCCCGCCACTCTCGCGGTTCCGGGGGGCCGCCGCCCAGTGCGGAGGCGGATCTGGCGGACCTGGTGGCGAAATTGCTGGATCGCAGTTGCTTGAGACTTCTCGGCTTGGCCCGACGGTCCGGCAAGGTGTTGATGGGTTTTGAGAAAGTTCGTGCCCTGGCCGCGAACCGGCGGGCAGCGGCGCTGATTTTGGCGTCAGACGCGGCGCCGGCGACCAAAAAACGGCTCCATCGCCTTGGAAACCAAACGCCGGTCATGGAATTGTGGACGCGGCTGGATTTGGGCTTGGCATTAGGGCGGGAAAATGTGGTACACGCTGCTGTAATTCCGTGCCGGCTGGCGACCCGATTTCTGGTCGAGGTTGATCGGCGCTCCGGGTTTGGGCCCGGTTGTCAGAGCGGCAGCGGACAAGTTTGAAGTGGAACGGATGACGCATGAGTGAGACCAAGGATCAGGACGGAGAAAAGCTGTCGCTTTCCGGTCGCAAGACCCTTCATTTGAGAAAGGTTGTCGAGCGCGGGCAGGTGCGGCAGTCCTTTTCCCATGGCCGGACGAAATCGGTCGTGGTCGAACGCAAGCGCAAGCGTGTCCATGGCAAGGACGCCCCGTCCGCTGTTGCGCCGACAACCAGGCCCGAAAGCGACCGCGCCCCGGAAAGCACGGCTGCGGCGCCCGCCCGTAAGGAGGTTGCGGCGCCCAAGCGCGTAAAGCCGCGGGTCGTGCTCAAGACCCTGACCGAGGACGAGAAGGCGGTTCGCGCCCGGGCTCTGAAAGGGGCCGCCGAGGCCGCGCATATAGCGCGCGAACGCGCCACCGAGGAAGCGCGCCGCAGGGCCGAGGAGGAGGCGCGGCTCGCTAATGAAAGGGCGGCCGCCGACAGGCGCAGGGCCGAAGAAGAAGCACGTAAAAAAGCCGAGGAAGAAGCCCGCAAGAGGGCCGAGGATGAGGCCGCGCGACGTCTTGCAACGGACACAAAAAACGAAAGCGCGGCCCAGCCGGCCGGACCGTCCCGGTCGCCGGCCAAAACCACGGCTGACGCGACGGCCAGGCGGCCGTCCCGTCCGTCCAGGCCGGCGGCGTCCGCCACGCCATCCAGATCCCAACCGGCAGCCCCGACCAATCGGGCGCCGGTGCATGGGCGGCCGAAGCGGGGCGGTGGCGCACGCGATGCCGCTGGCGGTCGTGGTACAGGCGCAAAACGCGGTGGCGAGTCGGCTCAGCGTCGTCGCGGTGGCAAGATGACCGTCGTGCAGGCGCTCGACGGCCGCGAGGAAAGGCAGCGCAGCCTGGCCTCCATGCGCCGGGCCCGGGCCCGTGAAAAGCAGGCGGCGGCGGGGCTTCATGAACCGCCGAAAAAGCTTTATCGCGAAGTCGTTATTCCCGACTTCATCACGGTTCAGGAACTTGCCAGCCGAATGACCGAGCGGGCCAAGGATGTCATCAGGGCGCTCATGGGCATGGGCGTCATGGCCACGGTCAATCAGTCGATCGGCGCGGACACCGCGGAACTGATTGTTACCGAATTTGGCCATCGGCCCAAGCGGGTAAGCGAAGCCGACGTGGAAATCGGACTCGAAGGCGACGCCGACCAGGAGAAGGAATTGAAGCCACGCCCGCCCGTGGTCACGGTGATGGGCCATGTCGACCATGGCAAGACATCGCTGCTTGATGCGCTGCGGGCGTCTGACGTGGCGGCCAGGGAGGCCGGTGGCATCACGCAACATATTGGCGCCTATCAGGTTGAAGGGGCGGCAGGTCGTAAAATCACGTTTATCGATACCCCTGGCCATGCCGCCTTCACGGCCATGCGGGCGCGCGGCGCCGGGGTCACGGATCTGGTGGTGCTAGTGGTTGCCGCCGACGACGGGATCATGCCGCAGACGATCGAGGCGATTGATCATGCCAAGGCCGCGGAGGTTCCGATCATCGTGGCCATCAATAAGATGGACAAGACCGGCGCCAACGCCGACAGGGTGCGTCAGGAACTGCTCCAGCACGACGTCGTTGTCGAGGAGTTGGGTGGCGATGTGCTGACCGTCGAGGTGTCCGCGATCAAGAAAACCAATCTCGATAAACTGGAGGAAGCGATTCTTCTGCAGGCCGAGTTGCTGGAACTCAAGGCCAATCCCGATCGCCGTGCCGAAGGCGTGGTCGTGGAGGCCAAGCTTGACAAGGGGCGCGGCGTTGTGGCGACCCTTATGGTCCAGCGCGGCACTGCAAAAATTGGCGATATTCTGGTGGCCGGCGCCGAATGGGGCAAGGTCCGGGCGCTACTCGATGATCGCGGCGAAAGGATCAAGCAGGCCGGGCCGTCCCAGCCGGTCGAAGTTCTGGGTCTGACCGGGGCGCCGGTCGCGGGCGACGCTTTCGCGGTCGTCGACAGCGAAAGCCGGGCGCGGGAAGTTACCCTGTTCCGCCAACGCCAGCAGAAAACGAAGGCCGGTGTCGGTGGTCAGCCGGTGTCGCTTGAGAATATGTTCAACCAGCTCCAGGAAAAGGAGCGCAAGGAACTGCCGGTCGTGATCAAGGCCGACACCCAGGGGTCGGCCGAAGCGATCGTAGGCGCGCTGGAGAAAATGGGCACCGAGGAGGTCTCGGTCCGGGTTCTTCATGGCGGCGTCGGCGCGATTACCGAGTCGGATGTAACATTGTGCCATTCGTCGGAAGCGGTAATGCTCGGATTCAATATCCGGGCCACCAAGCAGGGCCGCGATCTGGCCAATAGTTCGGGAGTCGAAATTCGCTATTATTCGGTCATTTACGAGTTGGTCGATGAAGTGAAAGCGGCCTTGTCGGGCATGCTGGCGCCGACAATCAAGGAAACCGCGGTGGGCGCCGCGGAAATCCTCGAAGTGTTCTCGGTGTCCAAAATCGGAAAGGTCGCCGGTTGCATCGTCACCGAGGGTCTGGTTCGAAAGGGGGCCCGGGCCCGGTTGCTGCGCGACCGCGTTGTGGTGCACGAAGGACAGATTTCAGGCGTGCGCCGCTTCAAGGACGAGGTCAAGGAAGTCAATGCGGGAACCGAATGTGGTATCGCATTCGAGAAATTCCAGGACTTGAAGGCCGGCGACTCAATCGAAGTGTTCGAAGTGGAAGAGGTTGCCAGGACGCTTTAGCGGCGGCCGGGACGGAGCCGAAGGCGCGCTCCGGCGGATGGGGGCGGGTCATCGGCCCGTGGCATGACCTTAGTGGATATTCCGGAGCAATCTGATGACCAGGCGGGGACGCAAGGAGCCGAGTCAGCGACAGCTCCGTGTGGCGGAACTGATCCGGCACGCGCTTGCGGAAATTTTTGAGCGCGATGTCTTGCACGACGCCGATCTCGTTGGCGTTTCGATTACAGTGACCGAGGTTGACATCAGCCCCGATCTAAAGGTGGCCAAGGTGTTCGTGGCGCCGCTTGGCGGTGGCGATGCAAAGGCCGTCCTGGCCGGATTGCGGCGCGGCGCCTCGTTTTTGCGAACCCAGATCTCCCGTTCCATGTCGCTGAAATATTCACCCAGGCTCAGCTTCGAAATCGACGATACGTTCGATCAGGCAGGTCGCATCGACGCGCTGCTGAAAAGTCCCCGCGTGGCACAAGATCTGGACCGCGACGACGATCGCGATTTCGGTGATAAGCAACAGGACCGGGAAGAGAGCTAGATGGCGCGCGGAAGAAAGGGACGGCCGGTTCACGGATGGCTGGTGCTCGACAAGCCGCTCGGTCTGTCATCCACGCAGGCGCTGGCCAAGGCGCGTCGGTTGCTGCAGGCCGCCAAGGCGGGCCATGGCGGCACTTTGGACCCGCTGGCGACCGGCGTTCTGCCGATTGCTTTCGGCGAGGCGACCAAGACAATCCCCTTTGTCATGGACAGTATGAAAAGCTACCGCTTCACCGTGGCGTGGGGCGAGGAGCGCTCGACCGACGATCTGGAAGGCGACATCGTGGAGACCAGTGACCGTCGGCCGACCATGGCGCGGATCCGTGCTGTGATGCCCGATTTCATTGGGGCCATAACCCAAACGCCCCCCCGTTATTCGGCGATCAGGATCGGCGGCCAGCGGGCTTATGACCTGGCGCGCCAAGGGATGGAGGTGGCCCCCAAACCGCGCCAGGTCGTTATTCACCGTTTCGATCTGTTGGGCGAGGATCATGACCGGACGGTGTGCGCGTCCAACTTCGAAATCGACTGCGGCAAGGGCACCTATGTCCGTGCGATCGCCCGTGACCTTGGCCGCAAATTAGGTGTTTTTGGCCATGTCACGGCATTGCGCCGTTGTCGCGTTGGACCATTCGATCTCCGGGGCGCGATTTCCCTGGATAAACTGGCGGCTATGGTTCATAGTCCGCCGCCAAACAGTATTCTGTTGCCGGTGGAGACCGCGCTGGACGACATCCCGGCGCTGGCCGTAACCGGCGGCGAAGCGAAGCTGTTACGGCTCGGACAAATGGTCCGGGCGCCAAGCCGCAAAAGCGGTACGGTCCGAGTAATGACGGAAACAGGGCCGGTGGCCCTGGCCGATCTTCAGGACGGAGAGCTTCGCCCCTTTCGTGTCTTTAATCTTTGAACAGGAGTATGAGATGTCGGTTAGCCCAGACCGCAAGACAGTAATCATAAACGAATATGCCGTAGCCAAAGGCGACACCGGTTCGCCCGAGGTTCAAGTCGCGATTTTGACTGAGCGCATCATTAATCTGACCGAGCATTTTAAGACCCACCAGAAGGACAACCACTCCCGGCGCGGGCTTCTGAAAATGGTCAATCAAAGGCGCAAACTCCTTGATTATCTCAAGACAAAGGACGAACCGCGTTATCAGACTTTGATCAAACGGCTCGGCCTGCGCAAATAATGCAGTACAGCGCCGTGGCATCGCGTTCACTTATCCGATTCGCCATAGGGGCGATGCCGGTGTGTGGATCGCTGGCCAACGGGCATATGTGTTTGGATATCGACCAAACCAGTCATCGGCCCAGCACGTCCCCGGCATGGGGCGACGCAATTGGTGCATGCGCCACGGCAATATGAGGAACTAGGAATGTTTAAAATTCATCGCAAGGAAATCACCTGGGGCGGCCGCACCCTGACGCTGGAGACCGGGCAGGTTGCCCGCCAGGCGGACGGCGCGGTGCTGGCCACCTATGGTGAAACCGCCGTCCTTTGTACGGTGGTCGCAAACAAGCAGCCGAAACCGGGAGTCGATTTCTTCCCGCTGACGGTTAACTACATGGAAAAAACGTACGCGGCGGGCAAGATTCCGGGCGGCTTTTTCAAGCGCGAGGGTCGGCCCTCCGAAAAGGAGACGCTGACCAGCCGTCTGATCGATCGACCGATCAGGCCCTTGTTTCCCAAGGAATTCCGGAACGAAACCCAGGTCATCTGCACGGTCCTTAGCCATGATATGGAGAACGATTCGGATATCGTCGCCTTGGTCGGCGCCAGCGCGGCGCTTACGATTTCGGGCATTCCATTCATGGGCCCGATCGCCGGTGCTCGAGTCGGCGTGATCGACGGCGAGTTCGTGCTTAATCCGCAGATCGACGAGTTGAGTTCGAGTGAGCTCGACCTGATCGTGGCCGGCGCCCGGGACGGCGTTCTGATGGTTGAAAGCCAGGCCCAGGAACTCAGCGAGGAAAGGATGCTCGACGCCGTGATGTTCGGCCATGATTCGATGCAGCCGGTCGTCGATGCGATCATCGAACTGGCGGAAGAGTGCGCCAAGGACCCGTGGGATCTGCCCCAGGTGGAAGCCGCCGACGGCATCGCGGCCCGTGTCAGCGAACTGGCCGAGCAGAACATTCGCGATGCCTATGCGATCCGCGTCAAGCAGGAGCGCTCGAAAAAGCTCCAGGAAGCGCGCGCGGCCGTCACCGATGCTTTAGCTGACGAAGACGTCGATGCCACCAAGATTTCCGATGCTTTCAAGGGTCTCGAAAAGGGGATCGTTCGGGGCCAGATTCTGGACACCGGCGTTCGGATCGATGGACGCGACGCCAGCACCGTCCGGCCGATCATGTCCGAAGTGGGTTTCCTGCCGCGAGCCCATGGTTCCGCCCTGTTCACACGCGGCGAGACCCAGGCGATGGTGGTTACCACTCTGGGAACGGGCGAGGACGAGCAGATCGTCGATGCCCTCGACGGCAGCTATCGGGAGCACTTCCTGCTCCACTATAATTTCCCGCCCTATTCGGTCGGCGAAGCCGGACGGGTCGGTTTCACCAGTCGGCGTGAGGTCGGACACGGCAAGCTGGCCTGGCGTTCCCTCCATGCGGTGATGCCGACCAAGGAAGAGTTTCCTTACACCATCCGCATCGTCTCGGAAATTACCGAGTCGAACGGTTCGTCTTCGATGGCGACGGTGTGCGGCTCGTCGCTGGCGATGATGGATGCCGGCGTTCCGTTGAAGCGGCCGGTCGCGGGTATCGCCATGGGCCTGATCAAGGACGGCGACCGGCATGCGGTGCTGTCCGACATCATGGGTGACGAGGATCATCTGGGCGACATGGACTTCAAGGTCGCGGGCACGGAAAACGGTGTCACGGCGCTGCAGATGGACATCAAGATCACCGGGATCACCAAGGGAATCATGGGGACCGCGCTGGATCAGGCCAAGGAAGGTCGCTTCCACATTCTTGGCGAAATGTCCAAGGCGCTCAAGGATGCCCGAACGGAGCTCAATGCTCACGCGCCCCGCGTCGAGACCTTCAAGATCCCCCGTGAGAAGATCCGCGAGGTGATCGGTACCGGCGGCAAGGTGATCCGGGAAATCTGCGAAGTGACCGGCGCCAAGGTCGATATCGGTGACGATGGCACCATCAAGGTGGCGGCGCCTGACCTCGCGGTCATTGAAAGTGCGGTTAAGTGGATCCAGGGCATTGCCGCGGAACCCGAGGTCGGCGTCATTTACGACGGCAAGGTCGTAAAGGTCGTTGATTTCGGCGCGTTCGTGAATTTCTTCGGGGCCCGGGACGGGCTGGTGCACATCAGCGAAATGGCGCAGAAGCGGGTCGCCCAGGTTAGCGACGTGGTCTCTGAAGGCGACTCTGTCAAGGTCAAGGTGCTCGGAATCGATGATCGGGGCAAGGTCCGTCTCAGCATGCGGGTGGTCGATCAGGAGACCGGCGAGGAATTGGCGGACGACCGGCCGCCCAGGGAAGCCAAGCGCGGTCCGCGATCCTCTTAGGGCCCCAAGTCCGGGGAGCCGGGTCGACGTTCAGAACCAGTTCGGGAGGCGACGGAGCCGCCTCCCGGGGTCGCTTCGGTCTCGCCTGTGCTACAATTGTGGCCGGCGTGGCGCTTGAACGCGGGTACAAGGCTCATGCTTAATGAGCCTTGGGATCAGACGATTGGAAGGGAAGCATGAAGCCGCTTAATTCGATTTTGTTGTCGGGTCGTGAGGTTCTGCCGCTCATTGAAGGCGGAAAGGGCGTTGCGATTTCCAACTGGCAAAGCTCGGGCGCCTGGGCGGCGGCTGGCGGCGTGGGCACGGTATCGTGCGTCAACGCGGACTCCTTCGACGAGGAAGGCCGGATTATCCCGCAAATCTATCGTGGCAAGACCCGCCAGGATCGCCACGAGGAACTCATCAAATATGCCATTAAAGGTGGTTTGGCCCAGATTCGCAAAGCTTTCGAATTGGCGGGCGGCGCCGGGCCCCTCCACATCAATGTCCTGTGGGAGATGGGCGGCGCGGAACGGGTGCTCCACGGTATCCTCGACGGCGCCAAGGACATGATCAGCGGCATCACCTGTGGGGCCGGCATGCCCTACAAGCTTGGCGAGATCGCCGCCGGAAACGACTGTTATTACTATCCGATCATATCGTCCGCGCGGGCCTTCAGGGCCTTGTGGAAACGCGCCTATCACAAGCTGTCAGACTGGCTCGGTGGCGTGGTCTATGAGGACCCCTGGCGGGCGGGGGGCCATAACGGCCTGTCGAACAGCGAAAATCCGGCCGAGCCCCAGGATCCCTATCCCCGGGTTCTGGAGTTGCGCCAGCGCATGCGCGAAATGGGCCTGGAAAGAACCCCCATTATCATGGCGGGCGGGGTCTGGTACCTGCGCGACTGGGCCGACTGGATCGACAATCCGGAACTGGGGCCGATTGCCTTTCAGTTTGGAACCCGGCCGCTGCTGACCAGGGAGAGCCCGATCTCCGAGGCCTGGAAAAACAGGCTGCTGACGCTTGCCAAGGGTGATGTCGCCCTCCACAGGTTCAGCCCGACGGACTTCTATTCGTCGGCGGTCCATAACGACTTTCTGCGTGAGCTTGAAGAACGGAGTGCGCGACAGATCGGATTCCACACGGAACCGCGGGAAGATTGCCAGACGGAATTTTGCATCGGTTCACGAAAACAGCCGGTGTTCGTTTCCCCTGAAAACGCGCAACGGGCCGCGGCGTGGATGCGCAATGGATTCACCGAACCAATTCGCACGCCGGATCAAACGCTGATCTTCGTCTCGCCGGAAAAATGCGGCGAGATCCGAAAGGATCAGATTGACTGCATGGGTTGCCTGAGCGCGTGCAAATTTTCCAGTTGGCGGCAATCCGGCGTGCGGAGCACCGGCAAGAAGGCCGATCCGCGGAGTTTCTGCATCCAGAAAACCTTGCAGGACATTGCTCACGACGGCGACCCGGAACGCAATCTCATGTTCGCCGGTCACAGCGTCTACCATTTTGCAACCGATCCGTTTTACAGCAACGGTTTTGTGCCGACCGTCAAGGAGTTGATCGACAGAATCGCCTCAGGCGACTAACCGGACCCGGAGACGTGTCGTCCCGATACCGCGTCCAGCCCGTGCTCGCCCCCTTGAAACTTGCCGATTTTGGTCAATTTTACAGGGCATAGTATAGTTGCCGCGATTTTCGCTACGACGATCATGGGGCATGTAGCTTGAGGTCGGCCAGGGCGTGGGCAGGATTATGGATCGACCATTTACTGAATTCCTCGAAAAGCTGCACACGGCGGGACTGAGGCCGACGCGCCAGCGTCTGGCACTGGTGAGGCTGTTGTTTGAAGGCGGGCGGTCACGTCATGTCACGGCCGAGGTTCTTCACGAGGAGGCACGAGCCTCCGGGTTCAGCATTTCCCTTGCCACCGTTTATAACGCGCTCCGTCAGTTCACGAGCGCCGGCCTGCTTCGGGAAATCGTGGTCGACCCGGGCCGCACCTATTTCGATACCAATGTCTCCCAGCATCACCATTTCTATTACGAACGGGACAAGAAACTGGTCGATATCGAAGATCAGGAATTGGAAGTTACGCACCTTCCGGGCTCACCGGAAGGAACCTCGATCAGTCGCGTCGATGTCGTAATCCGTTTGAGGTGATCATTTAATTTTATCATTATTGTCAATATCTTATTGACTTGTTTGGAATAAGTCTAAATTATGGCCTAGCGCTGACGACAAGGTTGGGGGCGTCGTGTTTTCCCATGCCGGTGTCAGGCAATGGTAGACGGTGGCAAAATGACAGGAGAAAAAGATGTCGTCACTCGCCGAATCCAAAACCTTTGAAAATCTCAAGGCCGCGTTTGCCGGCGAAAGCCAGGCCAACCGGCGCTATCTATATTTTGCGCGCAAGGCCGACATCGAAGGATACAACGATGTGGCGGCGGTTTTCCGCTCGACGGCGGAAGGCGAAACTGGCCATGCCCACGGCCATCTGGAATTTCTGGAAGAGGTCGGCGACCCGGCGACCGGTGAGCCGATCGGCGGCACGGCACTGAACCTGGCGGCCGCGATCGCCGGCGAGACCTACGAATATACCGACATGTATCCAGGCATGGCGCGCACAGCCCGGGACGAAGGGTTTGAGGAAATTGCCGACTGGTTTGAAACCCTGGCAAAGGCCGAGAGATCACACGCCGGCAGATTCAAAAAGGCCCTCGATATCCTTGAATAGGGGTCTCGGGGGACCCACGGTATATTGCACCGTTTTATACCGAATCTCGATGAGGGCGACTCACTGAGATTTGGGAGATTTGGGAGATTTGGTGGACGCTGACCCTATTGATTGGAAACAATCAATAGGGTCAAGGACTAGCGACCAAGGGGGAGCGCAGCCTGCGTGGCGCTTGAACGCGGGTATAAGGGTCATGATCAATGACCCTTGGTATAAGCTATAACGGCGGCGGCAATGGTCCGCCGCCGAACGATGTGATGCCCTTGAAGGCGGGACCGTCCCGCCTTTTCCGCCCAATGTCGCCACGACAAAGATCGCGCTGGACATGGCCAAAAAGACCAATGTGAACGTCAAAGCGGACGGAATGACCAGGGAGGGCGGTTTGGCCGCGCCCTTTCGCCACCCCCTCGACTGGGAAAACCCGGATTTCGTCGATTCCAAAAAAATAGACGCCGAATTGCGCCGCGTTTTCGACATCTGCCACGGGTGCCGGCGGTGCTTTAATCTGTGCGATGTGTTTCCGCGGCTGTTCGATGTGATCGACGAATCGCCAAGCGGCGAGCTCGATTCCGTCGACAGCGCCGACTTCGGGCATGCCATTGAAGCCTGCACCTTGTGCGACATGTGCTTCATGACCAAGTGCCCCTACGTGCCGCCGCACGATTTCAATCTGGATTTCCCCCACCTGATGCTGCGCTACCGGGCGGCCGAATTCCAGGAAGGCGCCGTCGGCGTGGTCCCGAAACAGCTTGCAAGGACTGACCGCAACGGCAAGCTGGCGCGGCCGGTGTCGGGGCTCGTCAACCGATGCTCCGATCGCCACAATTCGACCATGCGCGCGGCCATCGAGAGAATTGCCGGCATCCACCGGGACGCGGCCTTGCCGCGCTTTTGTGGCGAGACTTTCGCCGCAAAGGCCCGCAAGGAACCAGTGCCGGTCAACGAACACGCGCCCGCTTTTGGCCGCAAGGCGGTTCTCTATTCGACCTGTTTCGTCAATTACAACAACCCGGATATCGGGCTGGCGGCGCGGGCGGTGCTGGCGCGAAACGGCGTCACGACCGAGACCGTCTACCCGGAATGCTGCGGCATGCCCAGGCTGGAGCATGGCGACATTGCCGCGGTGGCCGAGAGCGCGCGCAAGGTGGCCGGGGAGTTGCGACGCTGGATCGATGAAGGCTACAGCGTGATCGCGTTGGTTCCGTCCTGCGCATTGATGCTGAAGTTCGAATGGCCGCTCATTTTGCCCGACGACGAAAATATCAGGACCCTGTCCCATGCCACCGCCGATATATCCGAATATGTCGTCGATATTGCGCGCACCGAAGGCCTGGCTCAGGACTTGTCGCCCCTTGATGGCGGCGTCAGCCTGCATCTGGCGTGCCACGCCCGGGCCCAGAACATGGGCGCCAAGGCCGCCAATATGCTTCGGCTGATCCCCGACGTCGATCTGGACGTAATCGAGCGTTGCTCGGGCCATGGCGGCTCGTGGGGCGTCATGAAAAATAATTTCGAGGTCGGGCTCAAGATTGGCAAGCCTGTGGCGCGGCGGGCCGCGAATGCCCGCAAGACGCATGTCGCGTCGGAATGCCCGCTGGCTGGCGAGCACATCGCCCAAGGCATGGAGCGGATCGACGGCGACAGCCCGCCCGTGCGGTCCATGCACCCGATCCAACTGTTGGCGATGGCATACGGGATCGAATCCCAGGAAATGTCGAAGGAAAACGGAGCCGGAGAAAAATAATGAGCCGTCACGCTAACCGGATCGAAGCCGCGGACATCATGTTGATGGAAGCCTATGGCGCCGCCCGCCAGCAGTTGCGCCGCGATATGATCGAACGCAAGAGATTGCGCCGGGTCGCCGTGGGGCCGGATGTCACTTTTTATTTCGAGAACTACCACACCATGTGGATGCAGGTTCACGAGATGCTGTTTACGGAAAAGGGCGGCGACGCGCAGCTTGCCGACGAGCTGGCGGCTTATAACCCCCTTATTCCCAATGGCCGCGAACTGGTGGCCACCATGATGATCGAGATCACCGACGAGAGGCGGCGACGGGCGACGCTGGCGCGGCTCGGCGGCATCGAGAAGCAAATAACGATCACGGTGGGGGATGATGCGATTCGGGCCAGGGCGGAACAGGACGTGGAAAGAACGACCGCGGACGGGCGGACCTCGTCAGTTCATTTCCTGCATTTTCCGTTCACGGAAAGCCTGATCGCGGGGTTTGGCGAACCAGGCGCGCGGACCGTTCTGGCCATCGATCACGCCGAATACAGACATATGGCGATCATCCCGGAACCGGTGCGCAAACAGCTTGCCGACGATTTCGATTAGAGCTGATCTAATTCACGTCTTCGTTCTTGTAGACGCCCCAAAAGGCGCTGCGCAATAGCCAGCCGCGACGACCCTCTATGACCAGATTGCACCAGCGGCCGCGACAAGAGACGAGGTCGGCATAGACGCCTGGATCGGCATAAAGGACGATCCGGCTGCCGGCCTCGGGCTTGTCGCGCACCGGGCGGGTGGCGCCGGTAACGATCACGGTCCGCCGGCCTGACAGCAAACTCTTGTGAACCCAGCCCACAGTGCCTTCGGCATCGCGGATTCGGCGCCAGTGTTCATATTCCGCGATCACCTCAAGGGGGGTGCCGGCGCGCACATATACCCATTCAACCGGGTATCGGCGGCCCGGTCCCGTGCGCAAATTGACCCGATCGGCGGCCAGGGAAACAAACCGTGGAATCGGCAGCCCCGATGCCGTCTGTGCCGCCGCGACGGCAAATATATCCAGGGTGGCCAGGTACAGCGCCAGCACAATACCGGCGACCCCCGCTGCACAGAGTTTGGTCCCACCGGATCGAAAGAGGAGCGATACCTTCATCATGCCCGCCGAATTGCTCGCCGTTGTCGCTTTTTGCCCGGTTATGCCGTCGTTTGAGACGATCGGTCAAGGCTGGGTGGGCGACAGTTTATCCGGCCCGGCGGTGAAACTGACCCGGCTTATTTGAATCAAGGCGCGTCATTTGCTAGACAGGGACGGTCGGTCCCGACCCCGATGTCCTCGGGGTAACCGGCATGGCGGCCGTCATAGGCCTAATTTCCTCGGCGTTCCGGTCTGTTTGGAGATCCTTTATGGCGAAGAAAAAGCCGCTTGTCGTGGTTACGCGAAAGCTCCCCGACGTCATCGAGACCCGGATGATGGAGCTGTTCGACACCCGGCTCAACCTGGACGACAGGATGATGAGCCAGGCGGAATTGATCGAGGCGGTGGCCGAGGCCGACGTCCTGGTGCCGACATTGACCGACACCATCGATGCGGGCGTGCTGTGTCACGCCAATCCCAGGCTGCGCCTGATCGCCAATTTCGGCACTGGTGTCGATCATGTCGATCTCGCCACCGCGCGGCAGCGCGGCATTACCGTGACCAACACGCCGGGGGTTCTGACCGAGGACACGGCGGATATGACCATGGCGCTTATCCTGGCGACCTCGCGACGGCTTGCCGAGGGTGAACGCGTCATGCGCGACGGCAAGTGGCAAGGCTGGTCGCCAACCTGGATGCTGGGTCACCGGATCTGGGGCAAGAGGCTGGGGATTCTCGGCATGGGACGAATCGGCCAGGCCGTGGCGCGCCGGGCCAAGGCGTTCGGCCTGTCGATCCACTACCACAACCGCACGCGCGTGCCCGAGTCGGTCGAGACCGAGCTGGAAGCGACTTACTGGGAAAGCCTCGATCAGATGCTGGCGCGGGTCGATATTGTTTCGGTCAATTGCCCCCACACACCGGCCACCTATCATTTGCTTTCGGCGCGCCGGCTGAAATTGATGCAAAAGCATAGCTGCCTCGTAAACACGTCGCGCGGCGAAGTGGTGGATGAAAATGCGCTGACCCGCATGCTCATCAATGGCGAAATCGGGGGCGCCGGGCTTGACGTGTTCGAACATGAACCAGCGATAAATTCCAAGTTGCTCGAACTCGACCATGTGGTCCTGCTGCCGCATATGGGCTCAGCCACGCTGGAGGGTCGCATCGACATGGGCGAGAAGGTGATCATCAATATCAAGACCTTCGTCGATGGCCACACCCCGCCGGACCGGGTGCTCGAAGGTCTGATTTAAAGGTGCACAGACGAAAAACCAGCCGAGAGGCCGGCTACACGAACATCGAGGCCCCGTCCTTCGACGCGTCATTGAGGAAGGTCACCGCGCCCGCGACTTCGATGCCGAGGTCCTGGCGCAGGTCGTTGCTCGCAAGTCCCGCGGCCCGGAGCCCGGTTTCGCAGGCAATGAAGCGGACGCCGAGCTCCTTGCAGGCCTTGATAAGTTCCTCGAAGCGCGCAACGCCGCGCCGGCCAAGCTCCCGATCCCGCCCGGCCGCGCCGGGCTCGCCGCAAGTCCGCAACCGGGTCCAGCCCGGCGAGCCGTCCGGCCCTTGCCCGGCCAGCGCCATGGTTCCGTCCATGGTAAAGAACAAAGTGACATCGCGACCGGTCGCGGCCGCCGAACTGGCCAGGACCAAAGCAAAATAGACGCGCTCGAAATCGCCCGAGACCACTGCGAGAGAGAGTTTGTCGGGTGGCGGGGAAATTGATGCAGGCGTCGTCATTTCGGTCTCAGGCTCCGGTCAGTTCAACTGGCGTCGACCGCCAGATCACGGATCGACGGCTCTTTGCCGCATAACGCGCAAGCCGGATCCGGTTTAACCCGAATATCGCGAAAACGGGTTTCAAGCGCGTCATAAATAATAAGCCGCCCGGACAGACTGTCGCCGACCCCTGCAAGCTCCTTGATAACCTCGTTGGCCTGAAGGGTTCCCATGACGCCGGCCAACGCGCCGATCACCCCCCCTTCGGCGCAGGTTGGAATCACGCCCTCGGGCGGCGCTTCGGGGAAAATGCAGCGGTAACAGGGATGGCCGTCGCCGGTGTGGGCCTTATAGGTCGAAAGCTGGCCTTCGAACTGTCCGATCGCCGCCGACACCAGCGTCTTGCCAGCCAGATAACAGGCATCGTTAACCAGAAACCGGGTCGGGAAATTGTCGCTGCCGTCGGCGACCAGGTCATACTGCCCGATGATTTCCAGCGCGTTATCCCGGTCGATCCTTTGGTCGTAGGCGATCAGCTTCACGTCGGGATTAAGAGCCCCAACCGCCGCCGCCGCGCTGTCGACCTTGCGGCGGCCGAGATCGTCGGTGGTATGGACGATCTGGCGTTGCAGATTGGAAAGGGACACCTCGTCGTCGTCGATGATTCCGATGGTCCCGACCCCGGCGGCGGCCAGATACATCAAAAGGGGCGAGCCCAGTCCACCCGCGCCGATGATCAGAACCCTGGATTTCAGCAGCCGGATCTGCCCGGCGCCGCCGACTTCCCTGAGCACGATGTGACGGGCGTACCGCTCGATCTGGTGGTCGGTGAACTCCATGACAGCCCTTTCGCGCCTGGATTAAAGGCCCTCGAACAACGCCGTCGACAGGTAACGTTCGGCGAACGACGGCATGATCACGACAATCGTCTTGCCGGCCATGCCCGGGCGCGCGCCGATCTCCAGCGCCGCGGCCGTCGCCGCACCCGATGAAATGCCGGCCGGAATTCCTTCAACACGGGCCAGCTCGCGGGCGATCGCAAATGCGCTTTCATTGCCGACCGTTAACACCTCGTCAATCAATTCGGTGCGCAGGATGGCGGGAATGAACCCGGCGCCGATGCCCTGGATCTTGTGCGATCCCGGTTCGCCGCCGCTCAGAACCGGACTGTCCTCCGGCTCGACCGCGATCATCTGAATCTCCGGCTTGCGCGCTTTCAGCATCTGGCCCACGCCGGTCAGCGTGCCGCCGGTGCCGATTCCGCTGACCACGACGTCGACCGCGCCTCCGGTATCGTTCCAGATCTCCTCCCCGGTGGTAATGGAGTGAATGCGCGGGTTGGCCGGATTATCGAACTGCTGGGGCATGACCGCGCCCGGGATCGCGGCGATCATTTCCTCGGCCCGCTCGATGGCCCCGAGCATGCCCCGGGCCGCCGGCGACAGCTCGATTTCGGCCCCGAGCAGGATCAGCATTTTGCGCCGCTCCACCGACATGCTTTCCGGCATCACCAGAATCAGGCGGTATCCCTTGGCGGCGGCGGCAAATGCCAGCGCAATTCCGGTATTGCCCGATGTCGGCTCGATGATCACCGAATCGGCATTGATCCTGCCTTGTTGCTCCAGGGCTTCAATCATCGCCACGCCAATGCGGTCCTTGACCGAGGCGACCGGATTGAAAAATTCAAGTTTACCCATGATCTCGGCCGCAATGCCGTGCCTTTGGGCCAACCGTGTCAGCCGAACGAGCGGCGTGTTGCCGATGGTCTCGGTAATATTTTCAAAAACGCGGCCGCGTCCGGTGGTCCCGGTTTCGCTGACGGTCATCCCAAAATCTCCTTCGCTGGTCGGTGGTGATGCTCAATCATTCAGATCGTGAAGTCCAGGTCCCGGCGCGACTCCCGCACGACACCCGCGCTTTTGGCGCGGTTGCAAAGATCCTGCACGGTCACCGCGTCCAAACGATCCATCATTTCGGCCTTCAAGTCATCCAGTAGCGGCCCGACGACGGTGTCGCCCAGCACCGATTGGCCGCCCGTCTCGCCATTCGATTCACGGGCATTGCCGTCGGTTTCCATTTCGGCCACGACCCTGACGATTTCCCCGACGGTAATGCGCCGGCGCTCCCGGGCCAGATGATAACCGCCGCGCGGGCCCCGAACCCCTTTCAAAATGCCGGCCCGAACCAGTCGCTGCATGACTTGTTCCAGGTACCGTTGAGGAATTCCCTGGCGGCGCGTAATATCTTTCGACTGCACCGGTTCCGCCTGGGCGTTATAGGCAATATCGACCACCGCCTCGAGCGCATACCGCATTTTTTTCGACAGGCGTAACATAGGGCTATCGGGCCCCGTCATCTTTGAGACCGGTGGAGCCGAAACCGCCCGCGCCGCGCCCGCTTCGCGCCAGCTCATCGACCTCGACCCACGCGATCTGACTGACCGGCGCGATTACAAGCTGGGCGATTCGCAGGCCACGCTCCACTGTGAACGGCTCCCGGCCGTGATTGATCAGGATCACCTTTATCTCGCCGCGATAATCGGCATCGATGGTGCCTGGCGCGTTCAGCACCGTAATCCCGTGTTTGAGCGCCAGCCCGGACCGCGGTCGAACCTGCGCCTCATAACCGGCCGGCAGGGCAATGGCGAGTGCGGTCGGCACCGCTGCTCGATCGCCGGGCGCCATTATGATTGGTGCGCCGTCTTCCATCGCCGCCGCGATATCCATGCCGGCGGATTGCGCGGTGGCGTAGGCCGGCAGCGCCAGTCCCTGGCCATGAGGAAGACGGGTGAGAGGAACCCGCGCCGTGTGTTGGTCGCCAGCCCGGTCCAGCGTCCGGCTCAAATTATCGATAACCGTCATGTCGTGCCCCTGTTGTTATTGGCGAAAATAATTCGCGATTCGGTCGGCGAGGCGCGCCGCAATTTCGTGCTTGGATGCCCTGTCCCAGTGCTCGACCCCTGCTTCTGTTATCAACTCGACCGTATTGTCATCGCCGCCCATGACACCGGTTTCGAGCGATACATCATTGGCGGCAATCCAGTCACAGCCCTTGGCCTGACGCTTGCGTTGCGCCCGCTCGATCAGCTTTTCGGGCAGTTTTTCGGTCTCGGCCGCGAAGCCGACGACGAGGCGTGGCCGATCCCTGGTGCGGGCGCTGAGAGTTCGAAGTATGTCCGGATTCTCCACCAGTTCGAGCGGCCCAGGCCCCCCGCTGTCTTTCTTGATCTTGTGTTCCGCGCTGTGCGTCGCGCGCCAGTCAGCGACCGCCGCCGTGCACACCGCGGCGTCCGCCGGAAGGGCCTGCTCCACGGCTCCAAGCATGTCCCGCGCCGACTCAACCCGAATGAGCGACACCCCGGCCGGTTCGGCTATCCGCACCGGCCCGGAAACCAGGGTAACCTTCGCGCCGAGCCTGGCCAGCGCCTGCGCGACGGCGTAGCCTTGTTTGCCCGATGAGCGGTTGGCCAGATAGCGCACCGGGTCGATCGCCTCGTGGGTCGGGCCCGCGGTGACCAGGATATGCCGGCCTGATAGCGGCGCGTCCTCGGCTGTCTGATTGGCAAAAAACGCTTCGATCGCGGTCAGGACATCCTCGATTTCGGCCAACCGGCCTTCCCCTTCCTCGCCACATGCCAGATCCCCGGTTCCGGGACCGACTCGCATCACGCCGTCGGATGCGAGCGTTTCCGCATTGCGGCGAGTCGCCGGATGGCGCCACATCCGCACATTCATCGACGGGACGATCATGATCGGCTTGTCGGTGGCGAGCAGGGTGGTCGAAGCGAGGTCATTGGCTAGACCCGACGCCATTTTAGCCATCAGATCGGCGGTCGCCGGCGCAACCACCAGCAGGTCGGCCTCGCGCGACAGCCGGATATGGCCCATCTCCGATTCGTCGCTCAATGAGAACAAGTCGCTGTAAACCTTGTTGCCCGACAAGCTCGCAAGGGCCAGCGGGGTCACGAATTCTGCGCCCGCCCGGGTCAGGATGCAGCGCACGTCCGCCCCTGCTTCGCGCAACCGGCGGATCAGGTCGAGGCATTTATAGGCGGCAATGCCGCCGCCGATGATCAGCAATATGCGTCGGTTGTTCAACACTGTTCCCTGTGGACTTGCCGTTCCGGTGGTTCTTAATTTTCCGGGAAACCCTGGGTGGATCCACCCCGGCCCCGATCCTAATTCTCAAAAAAAATTGGGGTATTATCCATATTTACGGATAATTCGTGTAGATAGCATACGCTGCCCGGAAGGCCTTTGGCAAGGGCGCGGCGGGGCCCAACCGGTCTGAGTGGGTGAATCCTAGCCGACCACATAAATCAAAGTCGCGAGCAGCGCCGCGATCGACCACAGGGCCATGACCAGCGGGCGGCGGGCCCTGGCTTGTGCCCGGGCCAGGGTGCGGGCGCTCCGCGGGTCGAGCGGCAGGCCGTCCTCGGCGATGGCATGGGCGGCGCGTTCCAGCTCCCGAAGGGTCGACGGCAGGCGACGCGTCATCGCCGCGATGTGTCCCGTGGCCTCGCGCAGTCGGGCCTCGGGGCCAAGATTATCCCTTATCCAGGTTTCGATGACGGGTTGGGAAATGTCCCACATATTCACATCGTGATCGAGATGCTGGGCCACGCCTTCGATCATGACCATGGTTTTTTGCAAAAGCAGCAACTGGGGTTGGGTCTTCATGTCGAAGGCGTCGGTGACGCGGAACAGTTGGGCCAGCAGGCGGGCCACTGAAATTTCGTTCACCGGGCGTCCCAGGATCGGCTCGCCGATCGAGCGCAGCGCCAGGGCAAACCCATCCACCGACTGGGTGCGCGGCACGTAACCGGCTTCGAAATGCACTTCGGCCACCCGGACGTAATCGGCTTTGAGAAAGCCATAAAGGATTTGGGCCAGATATTTCCGGGTGGCCCAATCAAGCCGGCCCATGATGCCGAAATCCACCGCGACCAGATTGCCGGATTCGTCGACGAACAGATTACCGTGATGCAAATCGGCATGGAAAAAGCCGTCGTGCAAGGTCTGGACCAGAAAGGCCCGGACCGCCTTGGCCGCCAAAGCCTTGACGTCGTGCCCCGCCGCGACGATTGCTTCGCGGTCGCCAATCGGGATGCCGGTCACTCGCTCGGTGGTCAAAACGCGGCGGCTGGTCCGCCGCCAATCGACGGCGGGAATCAAAAAATCGGAATTCCCGTTCATGTTTTCGCGCAGTTCGGATGCGGCCGCCGCTTCGAGCCGCAGGTCCATTTCGGCGCTGACCATATTGCGCAGGGTTTGCACCACTTCCACCGGGCGCAGACGTTGCCACGAGGGCTGCGCCCGCTCCAGCAATTGGGCCAGCCACATGAAGGTCTCGAGATCGCGGTCGAAAGCGGCCTCGATTTCCGGGCGCAGCACTTTCACCGCGACTGGTTCGCCGTCGCTGGTGACCGCGAAATGAACCTGGGCGATTGACGCCGCGGCGACCGGCTGGTCGTCGAATTCCAAAAACAACTGTTCTACCGGCGCGCCCAGCTCCCGTGCGATCGTCGCCCGGGCCTGTGAGCCGGAGAACGGGTCGAGCCGGTCCTGAAGTTTGGACAGATCGTTGGCCACCTCGACCCCGACGACGTCGGGCCGCGTGGCCAATCCCTGACCCAGCTTGATGAAACTGGGGCCAAGCGATTCCAGCGCATGAGCCAACCGCACGCCAGGGCGGTCCGGATGATCGCCGGTCCCGGTTTTTTTCGACCAGGGCCAGCCTGCGCCGGCGATGGCGCGCAGCAGCCTCAGGGCCGCCGGCGCCTCATTCATCAGTTCAAGGGGGAACAGGGCATCATGGCGGGCGAGCCGCCGGGCCACGCCGATGAGCCGTAAACTGTGGGACAGAGCGCGCACCATCGGACCGCTTATAGTTTCCAGCCTGAGTGAAGGGCCGCAATGCCGCCGGACAAATTGCGGTATTTGACATTGGCGAACCCGGCGTCGCGAATCATGTCGGCGAAGACCTCCTGATTGGGAAACCGTCGGATGCTTTCCACCAGATATTGGTAGGAGTCGCGGTCCCCAGTCACGTACTGTCCCATGTGCGGGATCACTTTAAAGGAATATTGGTCATAAAGCTTGTCGAGGCCGGGAATCGCGACCGCCGAGAATTCGAGGCACAGGAACCGGCCACCGGGCCTGAGCACCCGCCATGCGTCCCTCAGCGCCGCGTCGATTCGGGTGACATTGCGAATCCCGAAGGCGATGGTGTAGGCATCGGCCGACCGGTCCGGCAGCGGCAGGGCCTCGGCGTCGGTGCACACCCAGCCGATGCGGTCGCCATATCCTTTTGTGCGGGCGCGGGCGCGGCCAACTTCGAGCATTTTGCGGGACAAGTCGCAAATCGTGACCGAAGCGCGCGTCCCGCCAGTCTTTTCCGTGCGGGAGGCGCGATCGAGGAACCGGAAGGCGATGTCACCGGTCCCGCCCGCGACATCGACAAGATGCATCGACGGCCGTGGGGACAGCCAGTCCATCATTGCCGATTTCCACAGCCGGTGTATACCGCCCGACATCAAATCATTCATAATGTCGTAGCGAGACGCCACGGAGCCGAATACGCCACGCACCAGATCGGCCTTGTCGCCGATTGCGACCTGTCGGAACCCGAAATGGGTCTCGGCGGGCGGCTCGTTTTTTTGTTTCCGGGTCATGCAGCGGACCATAGCGCAGCACGACGGTCCGCGCTACCGTGGACAAGTCAAGAGATAACGAGGACCGTTAACCGTTCATGCCGGAGCTACCCGAAGTTGAAACCGTCCGGCGCGGACTGGAGCCCGTGGTCACAGGCCGGACCATCTCGGCCGTCGAACTGCGCCGACCGGATTTGCGCATCCCGTTCCCGCCGGGTTTTTGTTCTGGCCTCGTTGGCCGACGGATGGACAGGGTCGGCAGGCGGGGCAAGTATCTTCTTGTTGTTTGCGGCGACGGCACGGTTCTGGTCATTCATCTCGGCATGTCGGGCCGGTTTACGATCGTCCCGAACGACGCCCCCGGTCCGGAGCCCGGACCTCACGATCACGTCGTCTTGCACATCGGCGACGGGGGGCGTTTGATCTATACCGATCCGCGCCGATTCGGTCTGATGACATTGGCGCCCCTTCCCGAACTCGAAACCCATCGTTTTTTCAAGGATCTCGGGCCCGAGCCCCTGAACGCCGGTTTTACCGGCGCATCGCTGAGCCGTGCGCTCGACCGTCGGCGGTCCTCGATCAAGTCCGCGCTGCTCGACCAACGGGTGGTCGCCGGACTGGGGAATATATATGTCTGCGAAGCGCTGCACCGCGCGGGCTTGTCGCCCCGTCGCCAGGCCCACACGGTCACGGGGCCTTGTGCCGAGCGGTTGGTGGGATGTGTCCGAGGCGTGCTCGCACAGGCGATCGCCGCCGGCGGGTCGAGCCTCAAGGACTATGCCCGGGTCGACGGGCAACTGGGTTACTTTCAATACGCCTTCGCGGCTTATGACCGGGCCGGGGAGGTCTGCCCGCGAGAAGACTGCGGCGGTAAAATCCATCGCATCTTACAGCACGGCCGATCGACCTTTATGTGCGACAGTTGCCAACGATGAGCAGGGTGCATGCATCGAGGCGCGATAAGGTGATAAGTTGGACCCGGGCGATCTTGGGCGCGAAAGCAGGGAAGCAGGCATGGTGTGGCGGCTAGCGATTGTTCTGGCGTCGATTGTGGCGGGCGCCGCCTCCGCTCAGGGCAGCGGAACCGGCGACGACCGGGCGGAGCGCTTCCTGTCGGGCATTTCCGACCTGCCGCTGATGGCGGCGCTGGAACAGCGACCCGATACCGGCTTCGTGTTCGACAAGCCAGATGGCCGAATCGTCGAACTGGTGGCGGACGGGCCGGTCTCGAACAGTGCCGTGGCGGATTTTTATCTGGCGGTTTTGCCTGAATTCGGTTGGCGGTATGATCGCCAGGTGGATCAACCGGAAATCGTGGGGCCCGGCGATCAGGCATTGACCAACCGGACGACATGGCTCTATTTCGAGCGGGATGGTGAACGATTGCGGCTGGCGATCGCCGGCGCCCGGTCAACGGTCACGGTCCGGTTTTCACTGACGCCGCGGCCTTGAGTGCAAGTTCCGCCGGGTAACTGGCGAGCGAGGAGACAGAACATGGCTTACGAGAATATCCTGGTCGACACCAAGGGGCCGGTCGGCATGATCACGCTTGATCGTCCCGACGCCCTGAACGCCCTGAACGGCGCGCTGATGGACGAACTCTCGCAAGCCCTGGCGGGCTTCGAAGCAGACGAAGCTATTGGCTGTATCATCATTACCGGCAGCGGCAAGGCCTTTGCCGCCGGGGCCGATATCAAGGAAATGCGGTCCCGTTCGTTCATGGATGTTTACAAGGGCGATTTCATTACCGCCAGTTGGGAGGCGGCTGCCAGGTGCCGCAAGCCTGTGATCGCGGCGGTGGCGGGCTATGCCCTCGGTGGCGGGTGCGAGCTGGCGATGATGTGTGATTTCATCCTTGCCGCGGACACCGCCAAATTCGGCCAGCCGGAAATTCAACTCGGAATTATCCCCGGCAGCGGCGGCACCCAACGTTTGACCCGGCTGGTTGGCAAGGCCAAGGCCATGGAGATGTGCCTGACCGGCCGCACGATCGACTCCCAGGAGGCCGAGCGCGCGGGCCTGGTCAGCCGCGTCGTGCCGGCCGACGATCTGCTCGACGAGGCGCTGAAGGTCGCGACCCAAATCGCTCAGTTGTCGTTGCCGGCCGTGATGATGGCCAAGGAGTCCGTCAACCGGGCCTATGAAACCACGCTGGCCGAAGGCGTGCGATTCGAGCGTCGGCTGTTTCACTCCCTGTTCGCCACGGAAGATCAGAAGGAAGGCATGGCGGCATTCGCCGAAAAACGGAAACCGAATTTCAAGAACCAGTAACCCCTTTGGTAGGCGTCTTTTTCCGGGGTCGTCCGTCGCCTGGACCGGGGGCGCCCTGGCCGGACTTCCTGCCGGACTTCCTGCCGGACTTCCTGCCGGACTTCCTGGTTGACGCGGCTGATTGCCGACGATATAACCCGTCCACCTTGATTTCAGACTTTTGTATCGAACTAAAACCTAGGGCCGACAACAGATGGCGAATAATCCCGGAGCAAAAAAACGAATCCGGCGTAACGAACGGCGCGCGGTAATCAACGGCGACCGTAGAAGCCGCATTCGTACCTTTGTCAGAAAGGTCGAGGAGGCCATTGTCGGCGGCGACAATGACGCAGCCAAAGCCGCGCTGAAGCAGGCGGAGCCGGAAATCATGCGGGGCGTCACCAAAGGCGTCTGGCATCGAAACACGGCGGCGCGAAAAGTGTCGCGTCTGGCGAAGCGGGTCAGGGCGATGAGTCACTGACAGACCGAGTCGCCGGTGATATCGAGATTGCGATGGCCGCTCCCTCGGGATGCGGCCTTTTTCATTTTCCATCATCAGTCGTAATTTCCAACCCCACGCGGCCGCATGCAACAACATCTTGTGGTGCGGTATCGTCTTGACATAGGCAGGCGCGGTTTTTGTCGTGTTCTCCTTCCGGTCCCGTTGTCATCGCGGGCGAGCGCAGTTAGTCTATGCAGGCTTTGGGATGGGGGGCGAAAAAGTGGCTTAAAGGCAATCCATTAACAGGTTGATTAACAACCAATTAAATGCCGGTAATCCGCCATCTGCTTCTTCAGGGCATTATCTAAAGTTCGTACGATATTGGCAAAATTTAATAAAAAACGGTCAAGGCGGCCGTTTTTTAAAGCTTTACTGATTAAATACGGGGAAACGCCTGAAATACGGCGCTAATTGTTTGGGGACCTGCTCAATAAATGACTGACCTTGCGGGAGAAATTACGTCGGCGGAAGCCTGGAAGCTGCTGAACGCAAATTCGGCGGCTGTGCTGGTCGACGTGCGCACAACCGCGGAATGGTCCTATGTCGGTGTGTGTGATTTGAGCACGCCGGGGAACCAGTTGATTCATTCGTCGTGGCAGATTTTTCCGGATATGACCGTCAATCCCCGTTTCTGTGACGAACTCGAACAAGCCGGTGTGAGTACCGATACGCCCCTGTTATTCCTGTGCCGATCGGGTGTCCGGTCGAAGGCCGCCGCGATCGCCATGGCGCAACGGGGATACAATAACTGCTTTAATATAACGGACGGCTTCGAAGGCGACCCCGACCCGCATCGCCATCGTGGGACCGTCAATGGGTGGAAAGCGAGCGGACTGCCATGGGTTCAGCAATGACGGAGAGATCGCCCGGTCACCCGGGGAGATCCGCGCAAGACAGTCTGGATGAACACAGTCTGGATGAACACAGTCTGGATGAACAATGGAGGCGGGTGAAAGCGCGCCTGCGTTCGGAATTCGGCGATGCGACTTTCAACAGCTGGCTGAAACCCCTGCACTGGGCGGGGCTGCGCGATGGGCGGGCGACGATCGCCGTGCCGACCCGATTTATGCGCGACTGGGTGCTGTCCCATTACGCCGAGCGAATCCGCGAATTGCTGCCCCAGGAAAATCCGGCCGTCGACTCGATTGAAATCGTCGTTCAGTCGCGAATGCAGAAGCCTGAAAATGTGGTGGCGCCGACCGCTGCGAACGCCGGTCCTAACGGCCCCAGGCCTGCTTTTGGACGGGGCGACGCCGCGCCGGACAGGGGGTCGGATTTTTCCGGCCCGGGTCAACTGGATCTGGGTGCGCCGCTCAATCCCCGTTTCACTTTCGATTCGTTCGTGGTCGGCAAATCGAACGAATTGGCCCATGCCGCCGCCCGGAGGGTGGCCGAGAATTCGCTGGTGCCGTTCAATCCGCTGTTTCTTTATGGCGGCGTCGGCTTGGGCAAGACTCATTTGATGCATGCGGTGGCCTGGCATATTCGACAACTCGATCCATCGCGCAAGGTGATCTATTTGTCGGCCGAGAAATTCATGTATCAGTTCATTCGGGCGCTCCGGTTCAAGGACGTCATGACGTTCAAGCAGAAGTTCCGCTCAACCGACGTGCTGATGATCGATGACGTGCAGTTCATCGCCAACAAGGAATCGACCCAGGAAGAATTCTTCCACACCTTCAACACACTGGTCGACAATCACCGGCAGGTCATCATTTCGGCCGACCGATCGCCATCGGATCTTGAAGGCATTGACGAGCGCATCATATCCCGGTTGGGATGGGGTCTGGTCGCCGATATTCATCCCACCGATTTCGAACTCCGTCTGGGTATATTGCAGTCCAAGGCGGAAGAGGCAGGCGACGTCGACGTGCCGTCAGGGGTGCTCGATTTTCTCGCGCGGCGAATCACATCGAACGTTCGTGAGCTGGAAGGCGCGCTCAACCGGGTGGTCGCCTATTCGACCCTGGTGGGGCGGCCGATCACCGAGGACATGGCCCAGGAAGTCTTGCAGGATCTGCTGCGGGCCAATGACCGGCGGGTAACGATCGACGATATCCAGCGCAAGGTCGCCGACTATTTCAACTTGCGGCTCACGGATCTGCTGTCGGCGCGCCGCGCGCGGGCGGTGGCCCGTCCCCGGCAGGTGGCGATGTATCTCGCCAAACAACTGACGTCGCGTTCGTTGCCGGAAATCGGCCGCAAGTTTGGGGGCCGGGACCATACGACGGTGATGCACGCGGTCAAGCGGATCGACGAACTGCGTGAACTGGACGCCGAGCTCGACAAGGACATCGATCACCTTCGCCGCATGCTTGAATCCTGATTTCCCGGCCGGGCCATCGACAGGCCCGGGTCAGGCGGATCCGCCGGTTTGCGGGTGCTGCATTGCGGCTTGGCAAGAGCCGTGGAAATCGCTACAAAAACAGGTGGAATCAAGCGGTTTCTGATATGGTCTCCGTTGTGTCGGGCAGTTGATCGGTCTCTCGGTCCGAGAGGACGAATCGATGCCGACCTTTTGGGGGGAAGGGCGTTCGGAAACCGCGAAAAAGGTTGTCAGGAAAACCGGCGCCCGCTGCAAAGGCAAAATCGAGACCATGAAACTTACTATTGAACGTGGAACCCTGCTTCGCTCCCTTGGCCATGTGGAGCGCATTGTCGAACGGCGGAACACGATCCCGATTCTGTCCAATGTTCAGATCGAGGCCGGTGAAGGCAGGCTGGCAATGACGGCGACCGACCTTGACCTGGCGATCGTCGAGACCCTGGAGGCCGAAATTTCAGAGCCTGGAACAATCACGACCCCGGCTCACACCTTATATGACATCGTTCGCAAGCTCCCGGAAGGGGCGCAGATCGAGTTCGGCTTTAACGCCGAGGACTCCCGTCTGGCGGTACGGGCCGGCCGTTCCCAGTTCAAGCTCACCTGCCTGCCGCGCGAGGATTTTCCGGCCATGGCCGAGGGCGATCTTCCGCACCGATTCGCCATCGACGCCGTGGCACTGAAGCGACTGATCGACAAGACCCGGTTTGCGATCTCCACCGAGGAGACCCGCTATTATCTCAACGGCATCTATATCCATGTGGCACAGACCGGCGACATCGAAACGCTGCGGGCAGTGGCCACGGACGGCCATCGACTGGCCCAGGTCGAGTTGCCGGTTCCCGATGGCGCCAAGGGAATGCCCGGCATCATCGTGCCACGCAAGACAGTGAACGAGCTTCGCCGGCTGATCGAGGATTTTGACGGGCTGATCGACATCAGGCTGTCCGACACCAAGATCCGGTTCGATCTCGACTCGGCGGTGCTGACCTCGAAGCTGATCGATGGCACCTTCCCCGACTACAAGCGGGTGATACCGGCGAACAACGACAAGTTGCTTGAGGTGGACAGCAAGGAGCTTGCCATCGTGGTCGACCGGGTTTCGACCATCTCGACCGAAAAATCGCGCGCGATGAAGCTTATTCTCGATCGTGATCTGTTGACCCTGACCGCGGCCAGCACCGAAAGCGGGACCGCGACCGAGGAAGTCGGTGTAAGTTACGAAGCGGAGGCCATGGAAATCGGCTTCAATTCGCGGTATCTGCTGGATATTCTCAACCATGTCGACGGCCACCAAATTCAAATCCTGCTGGCCGATTCGGCCGCGCCGACCTTGATGAAGGACATCGCCGATGAAGGCGCCTTGTTTGTCCTGATGCCGATGAGGGTGTGACCTTTCCGGTCGTATGACATGACAAAACGGCTTCGCGAAAACGCGCCTTACTCAGCATGACCCTCGGTCTTTGCCGCGATGTTTCAATGGGCCAGGAACAGATTTTGACGGGCGGAACACCGATATCCATGCCATCGACCGAGCCGCGAAATCCCCGGGCGATTTCGGTAAAGCGCCTGGTGCTCAACAATTTCCGAAACTATGAATACGCCGAAATCGATCTCGATCCGCTGCCCGTGGTGCTGACCGGGCCCAACGGGGCCGGCAAGACCAATCTGCTGGAGGCGGTTTCATATCTTGGCCCGGGCCGGGGTCTGCGGGGCGCCAGATTGAACGACGTGGTGCGCATAGGCTGCGGCCGGGGCTGGTCGGTGGCGGCCACGCTGACGGGTCCCGATGGGCCCACCCGGGTTGGAACGGGAACCGAAAATGGCGCCGTTCCCCAGGCCGCCGTTGCAGGCGCCCGCTCGATCGAACGCCGGGTGGTCAAGCTTGACGGCAACAAGGTTTCGGGCCCTGGCGCGCTGTCCGCGCTGGTGCGAATCATATGGCTGACGCCAGGCATGGACAGGATGTTCGTCGAGGCGCCGTCGGGACGCCGCCGCTTTCTCGATCGTTTGACTCTCGGTCTTGAACCCGGCCATGGACGCAATGCCGCCGCCTATGAGCGGGTGATGCGCGAACGCATGACTTTGCTCCGCGCGGGCGGGGCGGATGACGCGTGGCTGGCGGCGCTTGAAGCGGCGATGGCCGAGCATGGCGTCGCCATCGCCGCCGCCCGGCGCGAGGCGCTGGCGCGTCTTCGCGGCGCGCTCTGTGCCGGTATTGGTCCGTTCCCGCGGGCTGAAGCGGCGGTAACGGGTCTGCTCGAGGATTGGCTGGAGACGATGCCGGCACTGGAAGCCGAGGAAGCGTTCCGCACCCATCTGGCTCAGCGCAGGGTCATGGATTCGGAAGCCGGCAAAACGACCGCTGGTCCCCATCGCAGTGACCTTTCGGTGCGTCACGCCACCAAGGGTTTGCCGGCGGCGCGCTGCTCGACGGGGGAGCAAAAGGCGCTGCTGATCGCGATAGTGCTGGCCAACGCCCGGCTCCAAACCGCGATGAAAGGAGCGGCGCCGCTGTTGTTGCTCGATGAAATCGTCGCTCATCTCGATGATGGTCACCGGGCTGCGCTGTTCGACGAGATTGGAAATTTGGGTGCGCAAGCGTGGCTGACCGGCACCGACCGGGAATTATTCGACAGGCTGGGTCCCCGTGCCCAGTTTCTCCGCGTCAGCGACGGCGCTGTTGGTTTGTTTTAGATGACGCCCGAAAAGGAATAACAAGACCATGAGCGATCAAGTCGGAAGCAAGGACGCCGCCGAGGGCGCCGAGAGCTATGGCGCCGCTTCGATCAAGGTGCTGCGCGGGCTTGAGGCCGTGCGTAAGCGGCCCGGCATGTATATCGGCGACACCGATGACGGTTCCGGCCTGCATCACATGGTGTTCGAAGTCGTCGACAATTCGATCGACGAAAGCCTGGCCGGATATTGCGATCGGATCGACGTGACGCTGGATCCCGACGGTTCGGTCACGGTCGCCGACAATGGCCGCGGCATCCCGACCGATATTCACGAGGAAGAAGGGGTGTCGGCGGCGGAAGTGATCATGACACAGCTCCACGCCGGCGGCAAATTCGACGAGAACAGCTACAAGGTCTCGGGCGGTTTACACGGTGTCGGTGTGTCGGTGGTCAATGCGCTGTCGAAAACGCTGGATCTTACGATTTGGCGCGATGGCAAGGAACACGCCATGCGTTTTCGGGACGGTGATGCCGAAGGCGGACTGACAGTGACCGGCGACGCCAATGGCCGGACCGGAACCCAGATCCGGTTCGATCCGTCGCCGGAGACTTTTTCGGCGGTCGAGTTCGACTACCAGACCCTGGAGCATCGGCTGCGTGAACTGGCGTTTCTGAATTCCGGCGTCAAGATCGTCTTGCGTGACCGCCGCCACGTCGAGCCGGTGGAGGAAACGCTTCATTACGAGGGCGGGATTACAGCCTTTGTCCAGTATCTCGACCGCAGCAAGACGCCGCTGCACAGCCCGCCGCTGTCGTTAAAGGGCGAGAAAGACGACATTTCGCTGGAGGCGTCGCTGCAATGGACCGACAGCTATCACGAAAATGTCTTGTGTTTCACCAACAACATTCCGCAGCGCGATGGCGGCACCCATTTGGCGGGCTTTCGGGCCGCGCTGACCCGGACCATCAATAATTACGCGGCTCAAACCGGGATCGCTAAAAAGGAGAAGGTCACGCTGTCGGGTGACGACGTGCGCGAGGGATTGACCTGCGTGCTCGCGGTCAAGATGCCGGACCCCAAATTTTCGGCCCAGACCAAGGACAAGCTGGTATCGTCCGAGGTGCGCCCGGTGGTGGAAACCATGGTGGCGGAACGGCTTCAGCAATGGCTGGAGGAACATCCGTCTGACGCCCGGATGCTGGTTTCCAAGGTGGTCGAGGCCGCCGCCGCGCGCGAGGCGGCACGGAAGGCCCGCGAACTGACGCGGCGTAAAAGCGCGCTCGATATTTCCAGCCTGCCGGGCAAGCTCGCCGACTGTCAGGAGCGCGACCCCTCGCAGTGCGAACTGTTCCTGGTCGAGGGTGATTCCGCGGGCGGCTCGGCGAAACAGGGCCGGGACCGCAAGGCACAAGCGGTGCTGCCGTTGCGGGGCAAGATTCTTAATGTCGAGCGCGCGCGGTTTGACCGCATGCTGGGCTCCAATGAAATCACAACCATGATCACCGCGCTCGGGACCAGCATCGGGCGCGAGGATTTCGATATCGACAAATTGCGATACCACAAGGTCATCATCATGACCGACGCCGATGTCGATGGCGCCCATATCCGTACTTTGCTGCTGACGTTCTTTTATCGGCAGATGCCTGAACTTATCGACCGGGGGCATCTTTATATCGCCCAGCCGCCGCTGTTCAAGGTCAGCCGCGGCCGGTCGGAAGTTTACCTCAAGGATGAAAACGCCCTCGATGAATATCTGATCGACAGCGGCCTTGAGGAAACGGTTCTGACGCTCCACGACGGCACGCAGCGCGCCGGTTCGGACCTGCGCGAACTGGTCACACGGGCGCGCGGTTTCCAGGCCATGCTGGCAATGGTTCCGGGCCGCTTTCAGCGAACGCTGGTCGAGCAGTTAGCCCTGGTCGGTGGCCTCAATGCCCGGATTTTCAGCGATCCCGATCGCGCCACCCGAATCGCCGAACAGGTCGCTGAGCGTCTCAATGCGTTAGCGCCGGAAACCGAGCGCGGCTGGCAGGGGCGACGCCAGGATTCCAATTTGCATTTCGAGCGAGAAGTCAGAGGGGTGTTGGAAAGCCACACCATCGATCAATTGTTCATCAACAGCGCCGAGGCCCGGAAACTCGACCAGTTGGCCGAGCCGTTAAGCAACGTGTTCGAAAAGCGCGCCCAATGCTGTCGGAAGGATCAGGCCCGGGCCGTCGGCTCCCCCACCGAATTGTTCGAGGCGGTGATCGCATTCGGCCAAAAGGGCCTGTCGGTTCAGCGCTACAAGGGACTGGGCGAAATGAACCCGGATCAGCTTTGGCAGACCACCCTCGATCCGGGCGCAAGACATTTGCTGCGCGTGCGCGTCGATCATGTCGATACGGCGGACGAAATGTTTACAAAGCTGATGGGTGACGTGGTCGAACCCCGGCGTGAGTTCATTCAGGAAAACGCTCTCAAGGCCGCTAATCTCGACGTGTGACCGGCGGGTCCAGGATCATGACCAGGCGGCCCGTGGCAAGCACAAAAAAATCACCGCGCAAGAGATCTGTGAAGGGCGCCCGAAAGTCGCCTGCGCGCCGCCGTGCGTCAAAGCCCTCGCGATCCCTGGTTGGAAGCCTGTTCTACTGGGCCATGGTGGCCGGAATCTGGGCCGCGATTGCCGGTGTCGGCCTCGTTGGCTATTACGCCCTGGACCTGCCGAATGTCGAAGGGCTCGGCCGGACGACAACCCGGGTCACGATCACGGTACTGGCCGATGACGGGTCCGAAATTGCCGTGTTCGGTGAGCGGCGCGGGGCCTGGATTAGTGCCGAAGAGGCCCCGGCATCCCTGATCCAGGCGGTTCTGGCGACCGAGGATCGGCGGTTTTTTGAACATTCCGGCATCGATATCATCGGCCTGGCGCGGGCCACCGTCGCCAATATTCGCGCCGGCCGCATCGTTCAGGGCGGCAGCACCATCACCCAGCAACTGGCGAAAAATCTTTTTCTGAGCCCCGAGCGCACGATCAAACGCAAGCTCCAGGAGCTGATGTTGGCGGCCTGGCTCGAACATGTATTCTCCAAGGATCAGATTCTCGCGCTCTATCTCAACCGGGTCTATCTCGGGGCCGGAACCTTTGGCGTCGACGGCGCCGCCCATCGGTATTTTGCAAAGCCGGTGACGGCGCTCAACAGCCGCCAGACGGCCTTGCTGGCTGGCCTCCTCAAGGCGCCATCGCGCTACGCGCCGACCAATAACCGGCGAAACGCCCAGGCCCGGACCGATCAGGTGATCGCCAATATGGTGGACGCCGGTTTTCTGACCGCTGCCCAGGCCGCCAGGACGCGCCGCCTGCCCCTTGGTCTCAAACCGGCCGCCAACCTCGACAATGCCCGCTATTTTGCCGACTGGGTGATGCGGAAAGTCTCGGCCTATGCCGGCGCCGGCCATGGCGATCTGGTGGTTCAAACCACCCTGGCGCCGCGGTTGCAGCGCTTCGCCGAGCATGCGGTGACGGATGCGCTGGCGCGCGACGGCCAGCGATTGAAGGCCAATCAGGCGGCCCTCATCGCGTTGGCGCCGGATGGTGCTGTCAAGGCGATGGTTGGCGGCCGATCCTACGCCGGCAGCCAATATAACCGGGTGACCCAGGCCCGCCGGCAGCCGGGGTCGGCGTTCAAGTTATTCGTCTATCTGGCGGCGATGGAGGCCGGCCTGACCCCGGATTCGGTGATGCGGGACGCGCCGATCATTCTTGAGGGGTGGCAACCGCGAAATTACGGCGGCGTCCATGCCGGTGAAGTGACCTTGAGCGAGGCGCTGACAAAATCGATTAACACGGTCGCGGTCAAGCTGTCGGAACGGGTCGATCGGCGCAGGGTGGTTGCGGCGGCGCGACGGCTCGGCATCTCCACACCTGTTACCGGGCACCCCAGCGTGGCGCTCGGCACCGCCGAGGTTCGCCTGCTCGACCTCACGGCGGCCTATGGCGCGCTGGCCAGCGGCGGGCTGAAGACGTTGCCCCATGGCATTGCCGAAATCAGGACGGCCTCCGGGCAAGTGCTGTTTCAAAGAAAAAGTTCCGGCCGTCCCCGAGTCGTTCTGGCCCGGCAGGTCGGCCAACTCAATGATATGTTGAGCCAGGTGCTGGTGACGGGCACGGGCAAGGCCGCGCGCCTCGATCGACCGGCCGCCGGAAAGACAGGCACCAGCCAGGATTTCCGGGACGCGGTGTTCGTCGGATTCACAGCCGATCTGGTTGCCGGCGTGTGGGTCGGCAACGATGACGGCGCGCCCATGCGCCGGGTCACCGGCGGCGGGTTGCCGGCGCGAATATGGCGCGATTTCATGGTCTCCGCCAACGAAGGCCTGCCGGCGCGCCCGCTGCCGCGTCCCAGGGCCAAAAAACGCAATTTGTGGGAACGAATTTTTTCCGGCGATTAGAGCGGAAAACGTTTCCGCTTCTACGCCGACAAAAGCACCGGCCAGTGGACAATGTAGTCTTCAAGGTCGCCGGCGACCGTTTCCGATATGACGCGGCCGCGAACCGAAATGCCGGCGGTGTGGACGCGTTCGGTGTCACCGCACACCAGCGGATGCCAGGACGGCAACCCCTTGCCTTCGCCAATCAGCCGATAAGAGCAGGTCGCGGGCAGCCAGCCCAGATCGTCCACGGATTTGGGCGTGAGGACCAGACAGTCGGGAACAAGACCCTGGCGACTGTCATAACGCTTGCACCGGCAGGTGGCGTCGTCGAGCAGGCGGCAGGCCACGTTGGTAAAGGCGATTTCGCCGCTGTCGATGTCTTCGAGTTTGTGCAGACAGCATAGCCCACAGCCGTCACACAACGACTCCCATTCCTCGACGCTCATCTGGCGCAGTGTCTTGTGTTTCCAGAATTCCGCCGCCGTCATGACTTCTCGATTTGCCTCTTGTTATACCAAGGGTCATTGATCATGACCCTTGTCCCCGCGTTCAAGCGCCACGCGGGCTGCGCTCCCCCTTGGTCGCTAGTCCTTGACCCTATTGATTGTTTCCAATCAATAGGGTCAGCGTCCACCAAATCTCCCAAATCTCGATGAGTCGTCCTCATCGGGATTTGGTATTAGCGTTGCGCCTGACGGTCATGCTCGATCACCGCCTCGGCCATGGCTTCCGGCGTGGCATCGGCACTGAAATGGGTCAAATAATGGCCCTTCCCGTCCATGAGATAGACAATCGAGCCATGGTCCATCAGGTATCCGTCGTGGTCGTCATGGTGGCCGGTTTCACCAGTCGCCCTGGCATAATAGATCCGATAAGCCTTGGCCGCCTGCCGGATTTGTTCCGCCGTTCCGGTGAGGCCGAGGAACCCCGGATGAAAGTGGCTCATATAATCCGCCAGCACCTCAACCGTGTCCCGCGCCGGATCGATCGTAATGAACAACGGCTGAACCCGTTTGGCGGCGGGTCCCAGCAAATCGAGCGCGCGGCTCATTTTCTCCAGCTCCAGCGGGCAAATGTCGGGACAAGAGCTATAACCGAAATAGACCAGCATCAGTCGCCCGCGAAAGTCTGTATCCGTCACCGCCGTGCCAGAGTGATCGACGAGGCTGAGCGGCCCGCCGATTAGCGCCTCGCCACTATATCTCGGCCCGTCCGACGGAGTTTCCGGCGCGGAAAATATCAGCCACGCGGCCACGGCGGCCATAAGGGCCGTGGTTGCGCCGGCGATTCTCAAAATGCGCCCGAGATATCCTCGCCGGTGCTGCTGACCCATTTTCATCATGGACGTCCTGCCAAGGTAACGGATTTACTGGATGCCGGGCTATAGTACAGGAGCCTGGGGGCCGAGGCCATGGTTCGTCATGCCTTGATAAACCGCTGTCGCTATTGCATAACTTGACCGGGTGCCGAGAGTCCCGCGCAAAGCGTGACTTGCGGCCAGAAACATTCGCGGCCGGATATGCCGCGCCAAATGGAGTTGCAAGCATGAGACGACCTGGACGCCGGTTTCTTTCGCTGGTTGCGGCCGTGTTGGTGGTGGGTGTCAGCATTCCGGCCGCTGTCGCCCAGCTTTCCCCGGATGCGAAATTCGTCAAAGCGGTCAAGGACGGGAAACTGGGCGAAATTCAGACCTGGGTCGTCAATGGCGGAAACGTCAATGCGCGCGATGCGAATGGCGTGCCGGCGGTCGTGATTGCCGCCGAGAAGGGCATGGCTCAGGTGGTCCAGTTCCTGGTTACCAACGGCGCCAATCCCAACGCCGAGTCCCGGGAGACCGGCGAGACCGCATTGATGCATGCGGCGGTGAGCGGCGACGCCCGGGTCGTGCGGTTGCTGGCCAGTCATGACGCCGATCTGGACATGATCGATGATCGGGGCGAAACCGCGCTCATGAAAGCGGCCCGCGCCGGTAGCCGGGCGGCGGCCAAGGCCCTGCTTCGTGGCGGCGCCGATTACAGTCTTGAGGATTATACCGGGCGCACCGCCTTGCAGATTGCCAAGGACAATCGACGCCGGGGCGTGGTCGAGGCGCTGATGGCGGCCGGGGCCAAATACTGAGAACGCTGCTGGACCGCCGCGTCTTTCCAGCGGCCTCAATGGGCGGCCTTGCACGGGTCCAGGGGCGCGGTCAAAATATCGTTGGCGCGGACCCGGCGGATGAGCCGCCGGCCGGGAGCCGGTCATGGAGTGGGTCAATGTTTAATGAGACCGTTCGATGGCTTTGAGCGATGCTGAATCATTGGCCCGTGAAAGCGGGATGCGCCTGCACACGCTGGTCCTGATCCGCTGGATCGCTCTCGCGGGCCAGGCGATTGCAGTTGCGGTCGTCCGCTTCGGATTCGGATTTCCGATGCCGGTGGTGCTGGCTGGCGCGGTGGTTGGCCTGTCGGCCGCGCTGAATTTAAGGCTTGCGACCAAATATGCGTCGGTCAAGCGTCTCACCGATCGCGAGGCAAGCCTCCAGCTTGGGCTGGATATGGTGCAGCTGGCGGCGCTGCTGTATCTGACCGGCGGGCTCGCCAATCCCTTTGCCGTGCTCATTCTGGCGCCGGTGACCATATCGGCGACCAACCTGACCGGCCGAAGCACGGTCCGACTCGCGCTGCTGGCCACGCTCCTGATCAGTTTGCTGGGCGTGTTTCATTTGCCGCTGCCATGGCATGGTCCGTTTGACCTTGAGCCGATTTACGTGCTGGGAGTGTGGGCGGCCCTTGTGGTTGGCACGGTGTTCATGTCGATTTACGCCTGGCGTGTCGCTCGGGAGGCGCGCAGAATGGCTGACGCCTTAACCGCGACCCAGTTTGCGTTAGCGCGCGAACAGCAATTGTCCGCGGTGGGGGGGCTGGCGGCTGCTGCTGCCCATGAGTTGGGAACGCCGCTCAGTACAATCGCGCTTGCGGCCAAGGAATTGCATCGCGGCCTGAGCGACGATGACGCGTTCGTCGACGATATCGAGCTGATCAGCACCCAGGCCGTCCGCTGCCGGGATATACTGGCTCGGCTCGGCCGTGGTTCCTCGCAGGATCCGGACTGCCCCTATGAATGTCTGCCCTTTACCGCGATGATCGCCGAAGCGGGGCAACCACATGGCCAGTCCGGCGTTAAAGTGGAAACCGTGGTCCGGCCATCCGGAGAGCAAAAGGAACCGATGGTCTGGCGGAGTCCCGAAATCGCCCACGGTCTGGGCAATCTGATAGAGAACGCGGTGGGCTTCGCGCGCGCGTCCGTGGAGCTCGTTGTCGCGTGGGACGACGCCGCTGTGTCGGTAAAAATCCTCGATGACGGGCCCGGTTTCGCCACCAGCGTCCTGGGGTCGCTTGGCGAACCCTACGTCACCACGCGCGGCCCCGTCGCTTCTGGAGAGGTAACCCGCGGTAGCCAGGGTGGTCTGGGATTGGGCGTCTTCATTGCCAAGACCCTGCTACAGCGGACCGGCGCGCGCACCGAATTCGCCAATCGGGCCGGGCGCGGCGCGGCGGTGGAAGTGTGCTGGGCGCGGTCGGCTTTGGAGGCCGCGCCGTCTGCCGTGCCGGGGCCGAACAGCCGGATCGCAGCCCATCAGGCGAACGGCCCTTTGCGCCGCCCGGCAGAGGGGGAACCTTAAAACATGGGTGAGGACTCCAGAAATCCCGGCACCCTGTTGATCGTTGACGATGACGAGCCATTCCGCCGACTGCTTTCCCGCGCCATGACGCAGCGGAATTTTTCGGTCAGTACGGCTGCCAGCGTGGCCGAGGGCGTGAAATTAGCCAAACAATCGCCGCCGGATTACGCGGTCGTGGATCTTCGCCTTGGGGACGGCAGTGGCCTGGAAGTGGTTGAGGTGCTTCGGGAGGTCCGGTCCGACGCCAAGATCGTGATGCTGACCGGGTATGGCAATATCGCGACCGCGGTCGCCGCGGTCAAAGCGGGCGCCGTGGATTATCTCGCCAAACCCGCCGATGCCGACGATATCGAGGCGGCCCTTCTGGCGTCAGGTAAGCAGCCGCCGCCGCCGGTCAATCCGATGTCCGCCGATCGCGTTCGCTGGGAGCACATCCAGCGTGTCTATGAGTTATGTGATCGCAATATTTCCGAGACCGCGAGGCGTCTGGGCATGCACCGGCGCACGCTGCAGCGCATTCTGGCGAAGCGCTCGCCACGGTGAGGGAGGCCCGGAGCGGTAGGGTGCGTTAGAAATTGACGGCGTTGCCGAGAGCCGCCTCGTCGTTCAGACGCTGGTCGATATATTGGCCCTGGAACAAATGAATGCCCATTGATCGGCCAAAATCCACCGCCGCGCGCTCGTTGCCTTCACACAAAACCACGCGGGAGGGGCCGGCACGCTCAACGGCCTCGGCGAACTGATCGCGCCAGCCGCTTTCCAGCTTGTTGAGCAGATCCTGTGACCAGACCACTTTTTCCATATCGACCTGCATCTGTTCCCGAAAGATCATGCAGAAAGTCAGCGGGTCGAGACCGTCAATGCAAATCTTGTAACAGTCCCCGTGTAAAACATCGCGGGCGAAAAGAAAGGCGCTGATATCGGCGAAAATGTCGACCGCATGGAATTCGAAAATCAGGGTTTTTTTCTTCTTGAGGCGGCGGTACCGGTCGTTAAACGTCCGGAAATGCTCTGACAGTGCGGTCGCGACGGTTAAATTGATGCTTGTCGGTATCGGGAAATCGGCCAGAAGCTCCGGCAAGAAAGCCAAAAGGCGGCGGTCCAGAGTTTCGAGAAGGCGCTGACAAAGCCATCGGTTCGACAGAAAATTGACATCCGGCAGGAACGAATTGCGCAGCTGATCCAACGATATGAAGCGCTCGTAAAAAATCACCTTTGGCGCCGCTCCTTGCGCCATCGCGCAGACCGGCTGCTTTTCCGCGAAGGTGGACAGATCGGCGCACTCAATCGCTCTTTCGAGGCGATCCAGATTTTGCGCCGTGAAGGGCTTTAGGGGCTTGTCCGGCTCTTTCGGAATGTTTTTCGCGGTGTCGTCCAATTGCGGGGCAGGGGCAGCGCTGGCTTCCTCGAACTGACGATGCCACTCCCGCACCGTCCACAGGAAGCCAGAATAGTTCTTTTCGATGTCATATTTTACACAGAAAGCGTTTTCCTTGGTCTCGTTTTCGGAAAGTTCGATGAACGGGTCTTCCCGGAACATGAAACGAAGTTTCAGAATGATATCGTCTATTGCGTGATCGGGAACATTTTTCCCAATGAACACAAGGTCGTGGTTCCAAAGCCGAAAGATTTGTCCCGAATAGACCTTGATCAGCTTGTCGAACGCGTCTTCGGCAATGAGGAGGTGGTGGTCCTGGCGATTATGCCGCGCCAGTTGGGACAAACGCACGTGAAGCGCCCGCCGGTCCTGCCGGTGTTTTTTGAGGCGCTCCGTGTAATCGAGAAGCAGTTCCTCATGGTTCGGTAGTTTTTGCGACCTGTCATCCATGATGCAGACTCAATGACGCGGTTCATCAATACGGCCGTCAGCTAGCGGCTAGATTAGCATTCCATGACTTATAATTTGGTTAAATAGTTATTGAAAGGCTGAAAGTGCTCTAAAATATCGGCCGATAGTGGTGAACCGAACTTGCATTGTAGCGTCAGATATTTGGCAATGTGGGTGACTTGATGAAACACTTGTTCGCCAGACCAAAGCCACGGGTCGCCGCCCGGATGGCCGAAGGCACGCGGCTTTATGCGATCGGCGACATTCATGGCCGATGCGATCTTTTGAACCAGCTTCACGACAGGATTCAGGCCGACGCTTCGAACCATCCCGATCGGGTCAAGATCGTGGTTTATCTTGGTGATTATGTCGATCGCGGGACGGACAGCAAAGGCGTGATCGATCTGTTGTCCGCCGCGCCGTTACCCGATTTCGACGCGATTCACCTGCTGGGCAACCATGAGGATCTTTTCCTGCGGTTCCTGGAGGATCAGGCCGTGGGCCCGGTTTGGGTTGCCAATGGCGGCGACGCCACATTGCGCAGCTACGGCGTTGCGACCGCGTTTCCCTGTTGCGATGCCGAGGGTCTGGCGTCCATACAGCGCGACCTTCTTGATCGTTTGCCGCGGTCTCATCGCCGTTTCCTGCGCTCGTTGGCGCTCTATCACCTTGCCGGGGATTATATTTTCGTCCATGCCGGGCTGCGTCCCGGTATTGAGATCGAGCGTCAGGATCCCCACGATCTGTTGTGGATCCGCGAGGGGTTCCTCGGGTCAACCCGGGATCACGGCCGAATCGTCGTTCATGGACATTCGATCAAAACCGAGATCGAGTTCAAAAACAACCGAATCGGCATCGATACCGGTGCGTTCGCCAGCGGTCGGCTGACCTGCCTGGTGCTGGACGGGGCCGATCGGAAAGTTATCCAAACCACAGGCGGCGGGTCCGGTTTTTGACCGGAAACCCAGGCTGCACGGTATTTGTTCCCATGGCGCCAGGCCCCGTTTTCTGGTAGGATGCGCGCTGACGTGAAGGGGGCCAGCCCGCTCACGTAATAGCCTCCGTACTGCACTTACGGGGACTTTGGAAACGTCATGCTGCAGGTGACGGGCTCCGAAGACGACCTGATAAAACCGCCGGGTACGCAATGTCCCGGCGGTTGTCCGTTGCGCCTTTAATGACCGCCTTGCACACCGGTTATGACCAGCCAAACCATGGACAGGCTGATTGCCGCAAAAAGAATACCGATCGCCCGTTCCATGACATCGTGCGATATCTTGCCTTGGAGCCAGGGGCCGATTTGACCGCCAATGATGACGCCGGGAACGGTGTAGATCACCAGATTCCAGGGCACCGCCACCATGCCGCCTTCCGCAACCATTTGAGAAATTTGCATGAACGAAGCCGAGGCTACCGTCACGATCACCACGAAAACCGAGGTCGCCGCCGCAACCGGGATCGGCACGCGATTGCGTTTCGCCAATTGCGGCATGATCACTTCGCCGATACCGACCGAAACCATGCCGGTCAGAAAAGCACCGAGACCGGTGGCCGCGGCTCCCTTTCCCTGGTGCGGCGCCCGGAACTGATAGACCGTTCCATCGCGGGCGGTGATGGTTCTGGTGGGGCGGGCATCCGCCGCGCCGACGGAAGCCTCCCCAACCACCGGCCCCGTTTCCGCGAGCGAATGCTTATGCTTGATCATGATGATCGCCAGAATCATCATCAGCACGGCATAGGCGGCCTTGAGAACCGTGCCGTTGGCGAGGTGACTGACCAGGGCGCCCGTCACCGCCACCGGAACCGCGACGGCGATGAAAGGCAGGGAGCTGCGAAAATCAATAAGGCGTTTTCTGAAATAACCGACGAACCCCGATGAGAACCCGAATGTTTCCGTCAGCAAGGCGACACCGATCGCGGCGACCGTGCTTTCCAGGACATATTCCGGCCCCAGGAGGGGAAAAACGATCAGGAAAATCGGCGTGAACATCGCCGCGCCGCCGATGCCGCTCAGCATCGCGGTCGTCGCTACAAGCATGGAAATCGGAAACATGAACCAATAAAGCGTTAAATCCATAAAAACCTATACCCTGTTGTCACAGCACCATTGTTTTTGTCCGGTGCCTCCAGATCTTAGTTGCATAAGTGGCCGGCGAACACACTGGTATCGCAGTGCGCATGCCACGGCAGAGGATCAGGAGCGCTGTGGGAAAATGCCACACACAAGGCCTCCCCCCCGCCTCAGGCTTGCCGATAAGCCAGCCTGGAGGCCTTCACCCCCTTCTATCCGTTTATACGTTATCGGGCATTGGTTAAACAAATCAAAACATAAATACGCAGTGATACGCTTTGTCGGTCCGTGCCGATCGCCGCGGCGATCGGCACAATGGCTCGGCAGGCACTGGAAAAGCGCCACCGGTACGCGATATGATGTTTTCATCCGCAAAGGGAGCCGGACATGGTGGAACTCGGGATTCTTTGGGCGTTCATGATCCTCGTCATTGTTGTGATGGGTGGTCTGTTGACGATTTTCCATGGCTGGATGCAACGCCGCCGGGAGTTGGAAAAGGAACAACCGTGAATTAGCAAAGCGGGAAGCAGGCGCTTTCGGCCTGGCGGCGGCAAGGTCGGCTCTCAACCCTGGTCGCGCAGGAAAACGAGCTCGGTCTGACTTGACGCCTCGGGACTGAATCGATAGCCGGCCCGGTCGAAATTTTTCAGGGATTCGACCTCCCGCAGGCGATTTTGCACGATGTAGCGCGCCATCATGCCGCGCGCCCGCTTGGCGAACAACGGCAAAACCCGGTAGCTGCCGCCGCGCTCCTCCTTGAAAACCGGGGTGATGATGCCGGGGCTCGGTTGCGCCTTCTTTATCGCCGAGAAATATTCCCTGGACGCCAGATTTATCATCGGCCCTTCGACCCTCCCGAGCGCGTTGTTGACGGCCTCCCCAAGCGTCTCCTCCCAGAAATCATAGAGATCCCCACCACTTGGATTAGGGAGTTTGGTGGCCATTTCGAGGCGATAGGGCTGCATGAGGTCGAGCGGGCGCAACAGGCCGTAAAGGGCCGAAAAAATCCTCAGATGGTCCTGGGCAAAAGCCAGGTCCGCCCTGCTCAGGCTGTGTGCTCGCAGCCCGATATAGGTATCGCCGGCAAAGGCGAACACCGCCTGTTTGGCGTTGGCGGGGCCGGGCTCGGTGCTCAGCCGAAGATGGCGCTCAAAAGCGATGTCGGCCAGTTTGGGGCTTAGTTGTAACAGCCGCCGCAGGTCCGCGTGGGAGAGTTTGCGCAGTTCCTGGATCAAGATCCCGGTCCGCGCCAGAAATTGAGGCGTGCTGTGGTCGGCGACCGGTGGTGGCGACGATCCATCGAGCTTTTTGGCGGGTGAGATCAAAATCAGCATAGCGGTTCCTTCGGATGGCGTTTGCGGCGCGAATAAAAAGAAAGCAAGGCTGGTCACGAGGCACGCTATTGGGACATAGTGCCGTCAGCACCCCCAAATCGGCGCCGGATGACAGAGAGGTTGATGCTTGCCGCTTGAGATTACAATAGCCCTGCTGATTGCCGCCTTCCTGCTGGCGGCCTTCGCCAACTATAAATCCCGCCAGCCGCTGGAGTTGGGCGAGACCAGATGGATCCCCTATCTGGGGGTTCAGTTCGTTGCCGTGCTGGCGATTATCATGATGATCGCCCATCTGATCACGCTGATCACCGGCCAGCCGTTCGTCGGGCGCATGGGGACGTAGTGGTTCAGCCGAAACGAATGCCCTGCGCCAGCGGCAATTCGGCGCCGTAATTCACCGTCGAGGTCGAACGGCGCATATAGGCTTTCCAGGCGTCCGAGCCCGATTCCCGTCCGCCGCCGGTCTCCTTCTCGCCGCCGAACGCTCCCCCAATTTCAGCGCCCGAGGTGCCGATATTGACGTTGGCGATACCGCAATCGCTGCCCGAAGCCGACAGAAACCGCTCCGCCTCCCGCAGGTCACTGGTGAAGATTGCCGACGACAAGCCCTGCGGCACTGCGTTATGTAGCTCCAGCGCCTGGTCCAGGTCGCTATATTTGAGGACATAAAGGATCGGGGCGAAAGTCTCCCTGGCAACCACGACCGCCTGGTGCGGCATCTCGACCAGGGCCGGCGTGACATAATATCCGTTCGGGCATTCGGCGCGGGCAACCCGATTGCCGCCGCTAACCACGCCTCCCGCGTCCCTCGCGTCGCCCAGCGCCACTTGCATGGCGTCAAAGGCCTGGCGGTCAATCAGCGGACCGACCAGCGTTTGGTCAGCAAGCGGGTCGCCAACCGGAATCCGTTCATAGGCGGTCTTCAGCCGGGCCAGCAGATCGTCATAAACCGTTTCGTGAACCAATAGGCGGCGGGTGCTGGTGCAGCGCTGGCCGGCGGTGCCGACGGCGCCGAACAGGATCGCGCGCTCGGCCAACGCCAGATCGGCCGACGGCGCCACCACGATCGCGTTATTGCCGCCCAGCTCCAGAATCGTTCGTCCGAAGCGCTCGGCGACACGGGGGCCGACGGCGCGGCCCATCGCGGTGCTGCCGGTGGCGCTGATCAGCGGCAGGCGGGGGTCATCGACCAGCAGTTCGCCGGCTTCACGTCCGCCGATCACCAGCTCGGCCAGGCCGTCGGGGGCGTCGCCGAACCGGTCGAGCGCGCGGCGCAGCAAGGCCATGCAGGCAAGCGCGGTCACCGGTGTTTTCTCGGACGGTTTCCAGATGACCGGATCGCCGCATACAAGCGCGATCGCGGCGTTCCATGACCAAACCGCGACCGGGAAATTGAAGGCGCTGATAACGCCGACCACGCCCAGCGGATGCCAGGTCTCGATCATTTTGTGATCGGGCCGTTCCGAGGCGATGGCGCGGCCGTAAAGCTGGCGCGACAGGCCGACGGCGAAGTCGCAGATGTCGATCATCTCCTGAACCTCGCCCCGCCCCTCGGCCAGGATCTTGCCGCATTCCAGGGTGACCAAACGGCCGAGCGCGTCCTTGTGGGCCCGCAATTCCTCGCCAAAAAGGCGCACCAGTTCGCCGCGCCGGGGCGCGGGCACCGAACGCCATGTCGCGAAGGCGTCGTGGGCGCGCGCGATCTTGGCCCCGATTTCCGCCGCCTTGTCCTGGTGCACGCGGGCGAAAATTTCACCGTCGATCGGCGAGCGTACCTCGAGATCGCCCTGCTGAAGACCCGCGGGATCAAGACCGAGTTCGCTCAGCGTCTTATCAATATTCATCGTGGAATTCCCCGTCCTGAAGAGAAGTTCAGTTCTTGAATTCGTCGGCGGTGAAAAGCGGGGTCAGCTTCAGACCCTGCGCGGCCAGGGCGGCTTCCGCGCCTTCCTGCCGGTCGACGATGGTGAGCACCCTGACCACTTTTCCACCGGCCTCGCGCACCGTCTCAATGGCGGCCAGGACCGACCCGCCGGTGGTGGTCACATCCTCGACCATCGCCACCCGCTTGCCGTTAAGGCTTTGGCCGGGCGCGATCCCTTCTATCAACATCCTGGCGCCGTGGCCCTTGGCCTTCTTGCGCACGAAAAAGGCGGGCAACGGTCGATCAAAGCGATGGCTGACCGGACTGATCGCCGAGACAATCGGCACCGCCCCCATCTCCAGCCCGCCGACATAATCCACCGCTTCGTCACCGAGCGCGTCCAGCATCAGCGTGGCGATCAAATAGGCCCCTTCCGGGTCCATCATCGTGGGTTTCATGTTGAAATAAAACTGGCTCGTTTTGCCCGAGGCGAGCGTGATCCCGGTGCCGGTGGCGAAGGATTTTTTCCGGATGATCTCGGCCAGCCGGGCCTTGCTGTCGCTGATTGTCGTCTCGGCCATGGGAACCCTCCTCGCTGATCGGTGCGGCTGTCGCGACCTTGTACCGCCGGCGATCCGCTCAGGCAAGGCCGGGGCCGGTCAGCGTCGCCCCCCGGCCAGTTCCGGCTCGGAAAGTTCCAGAACGCTGGTCGAGAACTGCGCCGAATCGGCCACAATCGCCACGCCTCGATCTTGGCATAGATCTTCTTGTTCAGGTTGGAGACCGTGCCGGCGCTGACCCGCGTGCCCCACAGCGCCTCGGTGATGTCCTCGACCCGGCGCACCGAAACGCCGGCCAGATACATCTCCATCAAGGCCTCCTCGACCGACGCCTCGCGACGGCGATAGCGCTCGATGATGGCCGTCTCGAACGCCTGCTTGCGAAGCTTCGGCGCCTTCAACGTCACCTCACCGGCCTTGGTATGCAACTGGCGCTTCCGACGACCGGCCCGGTAGTCGCGCCGCCCCTCGGCCCGCTCGTAGCGTCCGGCCCCGGCCAGGGCGTCGGCCTCCGCGTCCAACAGCGCGTTCAGCGTCTCCTCAACGGTGTTGCGGACAACCTTGCCCAGGTGGTCTTGGATCCGTTCATCGTCGATCCTGATCACGTTGCTCAAATCGCGGGTCTTGCTATGCTCGTCCATGGTGGTTCCTTTCTGAGTGGCTGGGAGAGATCTTCGACAAATCAATCCTAACCAGAGACGGAACCACCGCCTCAAATAATCTGCGCAACTTTCTTTACGTTATCCAATGGTCGCCGACGATACCGACAGTGCTGCGTCTGACAAGTGGGCCTCTCTACAATGTTCGATTGGAACTCAGCCTTGATCGGGCGAGGCGGAGGGAGATTGCCCGGCTCGCGGCGACTCTACAGGAAAATGCGCTTGAAACGCACATGGTCTTTCAAAACAGTTGCCAATGGCCTTGGGGCGGATCTGATGATAGTTTCCCGGCAGTAAAGGGCCGGACAAACTGATTAAGGATGGGGAAAATGATAGTGCGGACTGTTCGCGTCTTAGCCGGCGCCGGCATGGTTTCTGTTTTTCTGGCTTCGGGCGTCGCGCTGGCCAAGCCGGACTGTTCGGAAGATGGCGGGACCAGGAACACAATTGCCTGTTCCTCGTCGTGGCTTGATCTGACGGCCAGGCAGGAACGCGCCGTGTCCGATTTCGCGTCCGATTACAAGCGCTTCATGGGCCGGGCAAAGACCGAGCTTGCAACGGTTACGGAGGCGGTAAAGCTGGCGCGGGCGGCCGGTTTTGTTGAACTCAAGCCGAATTCGCCTCTGACACCGGGCGCCAAATATTATGATATCAACCGCGATCGTGCGATGGCGCTGATTGTGATCGGCGCCAGGCCGATGGTTGAGGGCTTCCGGGTCGTGGTGTCCCATATCGATTCCCCGCATCTCGACCTCAAGGGTCAGCCGCTTTACGAAGCGGACCGGTTTGCGCTGTTCCAGACCAATTTCCACGGCGGCATCAAGAATTACCAATGGACCAGCATGCCGCTGGCGCTAATGGGGCGGGTCGATCTCAAGGACGGCCGGACCGTTGATATTTCGGTCGGGAACGAGCCCGATGATCCGACCTTCGTGATCCCGGAGCTATCGCCCCATGTCAGCCGCGGTCTGAGGGACCGCACGGCGGCCAACGCCATCAAGAAGGAGGAGCTCGATCCGCTGGCGGGTCACATCCCGGAGAAAGCCTCGAACAGTGTCAAAACGGCGGTCCAGGTCTATCTCGAACAGAATTACGGCATTGGCCTGAATGATCTGGTGTCGGCGGAACTGGCGCTGGTGCCCGCTTATCCGCCCCGTGACGTCGGCTTTGATCGCGGCTTGATGGCGATCTATGGACAGGACGACCGGCTGTCGGCCTACGCCTCGCTTCGCGCAATCGCGTCCATCGACAAGCCGGATCGAACACTGGTCGCCTATCTTGCCGACAACGAAGAGGTCGGCAATGTCAATAACACCGGCGCATCGTCAAGCTATCTGGTCGATCTGTTGGAGCGCATGATCTACATGAAGCGTGGCGCCGGGTTCCGCTCGCCGATGCTCAAACAGGCCCTTCGGGCCTCGAAGGTTTTGTCGGCCGACGTCAATCCCGGCGTCAATCCGCTATGGCCGTCGGCATGGGAACTCGGCAATGCGCCCCGGCTCGGCTATGGCGTCAATCTCAAGATTTACGGCCGGGGTTTCAACGCCAATTCCGAATTCACCGCCTGGATGCGCAAGACGCTGGACGACGCGAAAGTACCGTGGCAGACCTCGACCTATAAAGTCGGCCGGGCAGGCGGCGGCACCGTGGGCCGGGAATTTTCGCGCCACAATATGGATGTGATCGATATCGGGGTGCCGGTGCTGTCGATCCACACGCCCTATTCGATCAGCTCCAAGGTCGACGTCTACTGGCTCTATCAGGCGATGTCGGCGTTTTACGCGCGTTGATACCAAGGGTCATTGATCATGACCCTTGTACCCGCGTTCAAGCGCCACGCAGGCTGCGCTCCCCCTTGGTCGCTAGTTGTGGA
>JBHHWG010000012.1:0-48461 GCA_046756385.1 Sphingomonadales bacterium
GCGACATAGCGCGGCGTGCAGTCGGTGGTGATCGCGAGGCCCTTCGCGGTCCCGTGCACGCGCACGATCGCCGCATCGCCGCCGGGGCCGGCGACGGTGTCGGCCATCACCATGTGGTCATACTGCTCCCAGATCCAGCGCCTTGAGCAGAGGTGCGGACCGCCCATGAGGGCGAGCAGGGTGGCGCCATAATCGTCAGGCGCGGGCACTTCTGCGCAGGAGATTTCTGGCCGCGGCGCGGGCTGCACATGGGGACGGTCGAGAACCGGGGCGTCCTCGGCGAGGCTCCTGAGCGGAATGTCGGCCACCGTCTCGCCGCGGAAGCGCAGCTCGAGGTGCCGCGTGTCGGTGATCTCGCCGATCACCGCGACATCGAGCTCCCATTTCCGGAAAATCGCCTCGGCCTCGGCCTCGCGGCCGGGCCTGAGCACCATGAGCATCCGTTCCTGGCTTTCCGACAGCATCATCTCATAGGGTGTCATGCCGGCCTCGCGGCAGGGCACGCGGTCGAGATCGAGCCGCATCCCGACATTGCCCTTGGACGCCATCTCGACCGATGACGAGGTGAGCCCGGCGGCGCCCATGTCCTGGATGGCGACGATGGCGTCGGTGGCCATCAGTTCGAGGCAGGCCTCGATGAGGAGCTTTTCCGTGAACGGGTCGCCGACCTGGACGGTGGGGCGCTTTTCCTCAGCATCGTCGGAAAACTCCGCCGAGGCCATGGTGGCGCCATGGATGCCGTCGCGGCCGGTCTTCGAGCCGACATAGACCACCGGATTGCCGATGCCGGCCGCGGCCGAATAAAAAATCTTATCGACGTCCGCAATACCCACGGTCATGGCATTGACCAGGATGTTGCCGTTATAGGCCGCATGAAATGTACACTCGCCGCCTACGGTCGGAACGCCGACGCAGTTGCCGTAACCGCCGATGCCAGCGACAACCCCGCTCACCAAATGGCGGGTGCGGGGATGCCCAGGGCTGCCAAAGCGTAACGAGTTCATATTTGCGACAGGGCGCGCGCCCATGGTGAAGACGTCGCGTAAAATCCCGCCGACACCCGTTGCCGCGCCCTGATAGGGTTCGATGAAAGACGGGTGGTTGTGGCTTTCCATCTTGAAGATGGCGGCCTGACCGTCACCAATGTCGATAATGCCGGCATTTTCGCCCGGCCCGCAGATTACCCAAGGCGCTTCGGTGGGCAAGGTCCTGAGCCACCTCTTGGACGATTTGTAGGAGCAGTGCTCGCTCCACATGACCGAAAAAATACCGAGCTCAGTCAGGTTGGGTTCGCGGCCAAGCTTGCGGGTGATCACGCGATATTCTTCCCGGTCCAGACCATGGGCCTCGACAACGGCTTCGGTGATCTCTGTGCCCTCGGAAGAGTTATCCATTGCGGTCAACGGGTTATCCAACTTTCTTGAGGTCAGAAAAGAGCTGAAATCAAACTCTCGAAAATAAGCTTTCCATCAACGCCGCCAAGCGCCGGGTCGGCGAGTCGCTCGGGATGCGGCATCATCCCCAGGACGTTGCCCCGGTCGTTGAAAATGCCGGCGATCGAATTGAGGGAGCCGTTGGGATTGGTCGTCTGGTCCACCGTGCCGTCGCCATCGCAATAGCGGAAGGCCACACGGTCCTTGTCCTCCAGTTCCTTCAAAGTCTCGGTATCGGCGAAGAAATTGCCGTCGTGATGGGCGATCGGCACCCGGATCACCTGGCCGTTTTCAAGCTGGTTGGTGAAGGGGCTTGCGGTATTCTCGGCACGCAAATAAGTGTCGCGGCAAATGAAGGCGAGATTGGCGTTGCGCATCAGCGCCCCGGGCAGGAGACCGGATTCAGTGAGCACCTGAAAGCCATTGCAAATGCCGAGCACGAGTGTGCCGCGGTCTGCTTGTGCCTTGACGTCCTTCATGATCGGCGAGTTGGCGGCGACGGCGCCGCAACGCAAATAATCGCCATAGGAAAACCCGCCCGGCAGCGCAATGAGATCGACATCGGGCAACGATCCCTCGCCGTGCCAGACCATCGCCGGCTTGGCGCCGGTGGCCTGCTCCAGCGCCACCGCGATGTCGCGGTCGCAATTGGATCCCGGAAAAACGATTACGGCCGACTTCATCATCCTCGGCGCCCATGCTGGTTTTGAAACTCTGGCGGCCGGTGGGCCGGCACTATTCTTCGATCTCGATTTTGTAGTTCTCGATCACCGTATTGGCCAACAGCTTGACGCACATCGCCTCGACCGCACGCCGGGCCTCCCCGATGTCGGTCTCCGCCAGTTCGATTTCGAGATATTTGCCCTGACGGACTTTTTCAATGCCATCGAATCCCAAATCGCCGAGCGCATGGCGGATGGCCTTGCCCTGGGGATCGAGAACTCCGGACTTTAGCGTGACGTGGACTTTTGCTTTCATCGCCGCCTTCTTCGTGGTGATTGCGGAGCGCCGCCCTTATCCGACCAGGTTCGTGCCTTTATTGCATCACGTCGGGGCCCTTGAGGTCCCGTGGCCCACTTTCCGGGAAAATGCCCAGGCGTCGCGCCACCTCCTGATAGGCTTCGGCGACCCCGCCCATATTGTGGCGGAATCGATCCTTGTCCAGTTTGTCGTTGGAGGTGACGTCCCACAAGCGGCAACTGTCCGGGCTGATTTCGTCCGCCAGGATGATGCGCATCTCATCTTCGTCAAACCAGCGACCGAATTCGATTTTGAAATCGATCAGACGAAGGCTGATGCCGCGAAACAGGCCCGACATATAATCATTGATCCGCAGCGCCATCGAAGCCATCTCGTCGATCTCTTGCGGCGTTGCCCAGCCGAACGTGACAATATGTTCCTCGCTCACGAGCGGATCATCAAGTTCGTCTGATTTGTAGCAAAATTCCACAATCGTTCGCGGCAGCTGCGAGCCTTCGGCAATGCCGAGCCGCTTTGACAACGACCCCGCGGCGACGTTGCGGACAATCACTTCGATCGGAATGATTTCCACCTGGCGCACCAGCTGCTCGCGCATATTGAGCCGGCGCACGAAATGAGTCGGGATGCCCATCTCGCTCAGCCGGGTCATGATGAACTCGGATATGCGGTTGTTAAGCACACCCTTGCCGGTGATTGTGCCCTGTTTCTTCTTGTTGAAGGCCGTTGCGTCGTCCTTGAAATACTGAACGATGGTGCCGGGCTCCGGTCCTTCGTAAAGAACCTTGGCCTTGCCTTCATAAATCTGCTTGCGTCGTGACATTGTAAAATCCAGCGCCAAAGGGGGAATTCCGGCGATTCATGGTATTCTTAGGTGGGCCGGACATTATCCCAATTGGTTTGGTAACACAATGACGGCGGGGCGGAAACTTCGCATTGGGAACGAAATTTCGAATACCCCCGAAAGGCAGTTGATTCCCACTGACGCCGGCGTTATCCCTTGGGTTTTGTAGCGCCATTGAATGAAAAAAAGAGGGCCGCATGTCCAAGTTTGACGAGCGTGAAAAAGGATTCGAGGCCAAATTCGCCCTTGATGAGGAACTCAAGTTCAAGATTGAAGCCCGGCGCAACAAACTTTTGGGCCTGTGGGCGGCGGATCTGATGGGCCTGAGCGGCGACGCCGCCGGCGCTTACGCCAGGGAAGTCGTCAAAGCCGATTTCGCCGAAGCAGGTGATGAAGACGTCTATCGCAAGGTAAAAAGTGACCTGGACGCCAAAGGCATCGAAATTTCCGAACACCGGTTGCGTCGCGAAATGGCCGACAAGCTGGCCGAGGCCCGCGACCAGATCATTGAGCAAAGCTAGCGCGGAAAGCGCGCTTGTTGCCCCGGCGTTGCAAGCCTGCCGGTCAGTTTGTAATTTCCGAGCATGCCAGACACAGGGCATAGGCCCCATTTGGGTCGTTGAGTAGCGTGAGGATTCGGAAATCGCTCATGATCCGCCGGATTTGCCTCGACAATGGCGAAGTGACCGCGGGTCGTTCGATGCCCAAAGCCAGCCTGGCGTCATCCAGAAGCTCCTCGAACGCGAGTTGCAGGAACGACGGCGGCTCCTCGATATAGTCGATTTCATAATCCTCGATGCTGGCAAGGGCCGCGGCTGCCCCGACCGCATCCTCCAGATAGCCCAGTTTATCGATCAGTCCCAATTCGTGGGCGGTAGCGCCGGACCAAACGCGACCCTGTCCAATCGCGTCGATTTCCTTCGGCGTTTTGCCACGTGCCTGGGCAACCAGGGTGATGAAACGCTCGTAACCTTCTTCGATTGACTGCTGAATCACGTCGGCAATTGCGGGAGATAGCTGCCGGGTCGCGGCCGCGGCTCCGGAAAGCGAGGTCGTTCCGACGCCATCACTGTGAACGCCGAGGAAGTCGAGGGATTTCTCGAACGTGGGCAAAAAACCGTAAATGCCGATCGACCCCGTCACCGTCATCGGCGCCGCCCAGATTTCGTCCGCCGACGCCGATATCCAGTAACCGCCCGAGGCCGCGACCGACCCCATGGAGGCCACGACCGGTTTGCCGGCCGTCCTGGCCGCCACCAATTCGTTGCGGATAACCTCGGAAGCGAACGCGCTGCCGCCGCCGGAATCGACGCGGAGCACGATCGCCTTGATCCCATCGTCCTCGCGGGCGCGGCGGATCAACCGGGCTATGGTATCGCCGCCGCTGACGCCCGCCGGGGCGTCCCCATCGACGATCGCGCCCGATGCGACCACAACAGCGATTCGGTCGCCGCCGGGAGGAGCCTCATCGCGAACGGCGCGGAGGTAACGCTTGTAGCCGATTTTCCTGTAGGAATCCGAGTCGTCATCTTCGCCGACCAGATCAACGAGAAAGGCGCGCTGCTCTCCGCGATTCTTGAGCCCGTCGACAAAGCCGGCGTCGAGGGCCGCCTTGCCGAGATCGCCGCCCGCCGCCCGAACGACTTCGGTCATATTTTCGATGTAGGCTGTCACCGTGCCTGTTGGGACACCACGCGCGGCCTCGACATCGGCCAGGTAATGGTTCCACAGATCGCCCAGAAAAGCCGCATTGGCTTCGCGGGCCGCCGGCGACATGCCGTCCCGAATATAAGGCTCAACCGCTGATTTATAGTTGCCGACCCGGAACACGTTCGCGGTGACCTTGAGTTTGTTCAGCAGCGATTTGTAATAGAGCCGGAAGCGGCCATAACCTTCTAAAAAAACGGCGCCGAACGGATGCATCAAAAGCGTGTCGGCGTGGGCTGCGAGAAAATACTGGTTCTGGTCGTAGGAATCGCCGACCGCGACAATCGGCTTGCCGCTTTCCTTGAAGGCCGTGAGCGCGAGACCGACCCGGTGGAGTTTACTGGGACCGCCGGCGAATCCGCGGCCGCCGCCAAAACCGTCGAGCGACAAAACCAGCGCCTTGATCCGGTCATCGTTCCTGGCATAATCGATGGCGTCCACCACATGGCGGAGCAGGATTTGCGGCGGCTGGCCGTCAGCGAGTTCGCCCCCCAACAGTTCGGCGGGCTCGCTCTCCCTTTTTTGCTCAACAAGGACGCCGTTCAGATTGAGCACAAGCGCCGCGCCGTCAGGGACCCTGGGCCGCGTGTCCCGAAGCATGAATGAAACGACGGCGATTACGACGATCAGAAACAGGAGGGTGCCGACAAAGCGCTGTATGGCCCGCAGGCCTCGCCAAAATCCAACCAGAAAACGCTTCATTTCGTGCTCCTTAATCAGCCTAGCCAAGGCCTCGGAAATATTAAACCTCTTGCAATGTGATGCAACCGCGAACATCGTCCGCGCATGCTGTGAACAGAACCTGGATTTTCTGTGATGAATGATAAGACGCTAAAGCTGACGATTGAGGATGTGGCCTCCGATTTTCCGGCGTTCCGGATGGCGCTTGTGGTGTTGTCAGGGATCAGCGAACCCGAGCACTGCCCGGGGATCGAGGCGCTGGTGGGCGCCGTCGAGGCGGCGTGCGCCGGGGTAGGAGATACGGCAGCCGTCGGCAAGCTTCCCGAGATACAGCAGTGGCGGGCCGCCTACAGGAAGTTTGGGATCAAGAAGACCCACTACCGGAACGCCGCGGAGGCTCTCATCCGACGCACCGTTCGCGATGGCCGTCTGCCGCGGGTGCTGCCGCTGGTCGATCTTTACAACGCGATTTCGGTCAAATACCGCATACCGATCGGCGCGGACGATGTTACCCGTCTCGTTCAGCCGCTGGCGTTCCGTTATGCTCGCGACGGTGACAGCTTTTTCGACATGCGTGGCGACGGCGAGGTCAACGTCCCGCCAAAACCGGGAGAAGTGATTTACGCCGATGCGGAAAAGGTGTTGTGCCGGCGCTGGAATTGGCGTCAGGACGCCAGAAGCGGGCTGGCGCGGGAGACCCGCCAGGCCGCCCTGGTGCTTCAAACCCTGGCTGAGGACGGCAAACAGCGATTAACGAGCGCCGCCAGGGAACTGGCGGTCTTGGCCGAACAGGAACTCGGCGCGCGGTGCCGATGGGCGATCGCCAGTTTACGCACGCCGGTCATCTCGGCCGGACTCGAATAGTGGTGCAACGAAAAAAAGCGGCCCCCGAAGGGGCCGCCTGAAGTTGATGATCGATTTCGAACCCTGTTAGAGACTGAACCCGAGCCGGATATATCCGAACTGACCGGGGATCTGATGGACCGTGCCGTCAAAGCTGTTCAGATCGCAGGTGAAGCAGACCGGCGTATCCGCCGCTAACAGGTTGTTCACGCCCATGGTCAGGGTCGCGCGGCCGTCATACCTGTCGGGCGACCAGTTGACCTGCAGGTCGACATAATTGATGCTCGGAATCGTGTTGAGGGCGTCCGCCGGTCTGGAGCACAAATCCTCGACCCCCAGGTCGAACAGGAAGCCGGGACACGCTTCCTGAAGCGAGCCGATGTGGCGGACGATCACCGAAGAGGTCCAGTCACGATAGAAGTGCTCAAAAATGAACGTGCTCTTGAACTTGACGAATCCGCGCTCAGGCGAGCCTAGTTCGAGCCCTTTCTGATTGATCCTCACCAATCCGCCCGATCCCTCGACGAGTTCATCATAGGTGTTGAGGACCGTGCCGAGCCAGGTGAACTTGAAGCGGCCGTAATTGCTCTCCACGCTGGTTGCCGTCACCGTCCAGTCAAAGCCGTCGGTCTCGACGCCGCCGATATTGGTCAGCTTGTTCTCAAAGCTGATGATGTTGCCCACGGCTGAAAAGCGCTCGATTCCGCCGCAGAAAGCCGGATCCAGCGTGCCGACGCACAGATCGACCTGGTTCTGCGCATTGGGCGCCTGAATGGCGTTTGCGAGGTCGATGTTATAGTAATTGCCCTCGATCACCAGGCTCTCGATGCCCATTTGCCCTTCGAGGAAGCTCGCATCATAGACGAACCCCACCGTGAAACTCTCGGAGCTCTCCGGCCTCAGGTCCGGGTTGCCGCCGGTTTTCACGCCGACCTGGAAGTTGGTCTGCTGGAAGCTTGCCGGGACGCCCAGCGCCGCGCAGTTGGCCTGAATGTTTGCCGGTTGGGCCGCGACGTTGGAGCATGGATCGTTGATCGTCGAATCGAAGCGCGAGCCGGTGTTGAACAATTCGCCGATGCCGGGCGCCCTAAGTCCCTCGGCGTAATTGAACCGGATCAGCAGGTCGCTGTTGGCCCGCCAATTGGCGCCGAGCTTGAACACGGTCTCGCTGCCGAACAGATTGTAATCCGAGACCCGGAAGGCGCCGTTGACCGCGAGATTCTCGATCATCGGCGCGTCCGCCAGCAGCGGCACGTTGATCTCGCCATAGAATTCATCGACGTTGAATTCGCCTTCAGTCGGAAATGCCAGAACCCCGGCACTTTCACCCGCGGTAACGACCGGGCTCGGTGTGAAGAAGCCCTCGTTCATGCGGTGCTCATAACCCAGCGCATAACCGATCGGACCCGCGGGAAGCTCGAAGGCGTCACCCGTGATGTTGAAGGAGAGGTCGAATAGCTGTTGCTGGCTTTCGTCCTTCTGGATGAAGGTGACGAAGTCCAGCATCTCCTGGGTGATGCTGCCGGTGCCGTCGGGGCCCTGGCCGCCGACGAAATTGAAGGGAACGCATCCGCCGATGCTGTCGCCGCTGGTGGGATCGATGCATTGATCAATCGGGCCCAGCGCCTGCTTCAGCTTGGCTGCGTTGAACGCGCCGAACTTGCGCTGGTTGGCCTGGCTCTGTGACCAGGTGACGTTCAGGTCCCAGAACAGGGAGCGGCCCGCGAACTCGCTCTGGCCCTCCAGCGTGCCGGTAATGACCCACGTATCGACGTTCTGATTGAATATCCGTGGCCCTGCCTCAAGCGGGCGGCGTCCCGCGAAAATCAGGCTGTTGGCGTCGAGCGAAAAGCCAAAGGGATTGAACGGGTTTGTTGCATCGATACTGATGGTGTCCATGATATTGCCGTTGCCGGCGGCGGGGCCGATGAACAACGGCTCGGGAGCTGCCTGGTTCTGCGACTTGCGGTTGGTGTAGGTCGCGACCGCCCGGAACAGGATATCATCGGTAATGTCGTATTCGGCCTTGCCGAAGAAACTGACCCGCTTGTTGGGGGTGACGAGATGATTGAACGGCTGGAAGTTGAAGCGATCCTCAGTCCGGAACGCATGGAAGTCGCCGGTCGCCAAACTGGGGTCGAATAGCGGGATGTTGGCTCCGCCATCGTTCAGAACGCCGTCATTGAGGGTGATGCTCAGGACACCGCCGCTGGCCGGTTCAAAGAACACGAAACGGCCTTGCGGTGTGCCGGAGCTGCAGGTGTCCAGGCATCGGCCGGCGCCCGCCACCGGGAATTCTGAAATCCCCCGGTCGCCAGCGGATACGCTGTCCTGTTTGACAAAGCTGACATTGAAGAAAACGCGGGACCGATCTCCCGTTGCGCCAAAGGAGACATCATATTCCTGGGTTACGCCGTCGCCCTCCTTGTAAGCGCCACCATAGGCACTGGCCTCGAATCCCTCGAAATCGTCGCGGGTGATGATGTTCACGACGCCCGCTATGGCGTCCGAGCCGTAAATCGGCGATGCGCCGTCCTGCAAAACCTCAATTCGTTTGATCGCCTGTACCGGGATCGTGTTCAGATCGACCGCGGCCGAAACACCGCTAGCCGATGATCCGCTGATCCAGCGTTTGCCGTCCACCAGCACCAGCGTGCGACTCGCCGACAGGTTTCTCAGGTCAACCTGGGACGCGCCCGCGCCGATGCCATTGCCGTCAGGCGGGAACCCAAGATTGCCGCTCGAGTTATTGTTGCGATTGATCGCCGAGCCCGTGATTGGCAGCCGCTGCAAAAAGTCAGCGGCGGAAACCTGACCGCTGCGGTCGATATCGACTTCGCCGTAGTTCTGTACCGGCGTTCTCGATTCAAATGGACTTTGGCGAATGCGGGAACCGGTTACGATGACTTCCTCGACCAACGCGTCGTCCTCGGCCGCTTCCTCCTGCGCAACAGCCGCCGGTGAAAAGGCCGCAACCAGCCCCCCCAACAAAAGCGTCGACACGCTTCCCATGAGGACGGCGCGAATTGTGTCTCTTTCTAAATGGAACATTGCAGTTTCCTCCCGTGGGCGATGTTCTGAAAGATTGTTGCGACGCGCGGGCGGATTGTCAGGGAATTAATTTGCGGTTGAAGAATATGCCCCCGTCGTCCGAGCGTGCATCACTCGTCTCTTCTTAGCGGACTAAAACGGGTACATCTGAAAAGTGGTTAGATGCCGCGCGCTAATCCACGACGGGAATGCAAACAAAGATTTCGCTAGTTGTAAAGATTTACGCTGGAGAGCTACGCGCGCGACTCGGGAACTGTGTCTCTTTGGCCACAGTTTTACCCGCGAAATGAGAGGCGATAAAACAGTTCGAAGGAAGCGGCTGGGTCAGCCTTCGCTGAAAACCCGTTCAAAGATGGCGTCCACGTGCTTGGTATGGTAGCCGAGGTCGAATAGCGCTTCGAGCTCTTCAGCGCTGAGCGCGCTGGCGACAGCCGTATCCTGCTTCAGCAGTGTCAGAAAATCGGCTTCTTCCTGCCATACCTTCATGGCACTTCGTTGCACGATTCGATAGGCGTCCTCGCGGGCGATGCCAGCCTGGGTCAGCGCCAGCAGTACCCGCTGGGAATGAATAAGTCCGCCGAGTCGATCGAGATTCTCCTTCATCCGAACCGGATTTAGGACCAGCTTGTCGATCATGCCGGTGAGCCTTGCCAGCGCGAAATCGAGGGTTACGGTGGCGTCAGGGCCGATCATGCGCTCCACCGACGAATGGGAGATATCGCGTTCATGCCACAGCGCCACATTCTCCATCGCCGGAACCACCGCCATCCGTACCAGCCGCGCCAGTCCGGTGAGGTTTTCGGACAGGATGGGATTGCGCTTGTGGGGCATCGCCGACGAGCCCTTTTGGCCCTTGGAGAAATATTCCTCGGCCTCCAGCACCTCGGTGCGTTGCAGGTGACGGACTTCCGTGGCCAGTCGCTCTATCGAGCTTGCTATGACGCCCAGTGTGGCGAAGAACATGGCATGCCGGTCGCGCGGAATAACCTGGGTCGAAACCGGTTCGATTTCGAGGCCCATCTTTTCCGCGACATGAATTTCGACTCGCGGGTCGATATTAGCGAACGTGCCCACGGCCCCGGAAATCGCGCAGGTGGCGATATCTTTTCGCGCGGCCGCCAGCCGCTCCCGATTGCGGGCGAATTCGGCGTATGCCTGAGCCATCTTTAGACCGAAGGTCGTGGGCTCGGCATGAATGCCGTGGCTGCGTCCCATGCAGACCGTTCCCTTATGCTCCATTGCCCGGCGCTTCAAAACGGCAAGCAGCGCGTCAAGGTCGGTCAGAAGAATGTCGGCGGCGCGGGAAAGCTGAACGCTCAGGCAGGTGTCCAGCACGTCGGACGAGGTCATGCCTTGATGGACGAAGCGGGCGTCCTCGCCGACATATTCGGCAAGATTGGTCAGGAACGCGATGACGTCATGTTTGACTTCGCGCTCAATCTCGTCGATGCGCGCAACCTCGAAGGCGCCCCGTTCCCAGACCGTGCGGGCGGCATCGGCGGGGATCACGCCCAGCCCGGCTTGCGCGTCGCAGGCGTGGGCCTCGATCTCGAACCAGATGCGGAACTTGCTCTCGGGCGACCAGATGGCGGCCATTTCGGGGCGGGAATAACGGGGGATCATGGCTTACGGAAACTCTCCGTTTGAATTGATGCCCCCCTATAACATGAAAGCTCCGCCGCGTCACCGTGCGGCTATAACAGGCCCATGGTTTTGAAGCTTTGGTAGTCGCCTTTGCCGATCACCACGTGATCGTGCACCGCTATGCCTAAATTCCTTCCGGCCTCAAGCACTCGTTTGGTCATTTCGATATCAGAATCGCTTGGGGTCGGATCGCCGCTCGGATGATTGTGGACCATGATAAGCGCCGAAGCGCCAAGTTCCAGGGCGCGCTTTACCACCTCACGCGGATAAACCGGCGTATGATCGACAGTGCCGCGTTGCTGGATTTCGTCTCCGATCAGGCGGTTTTTGTGGTCGAGAAACAGAATCCGGAACTGTTCGGTCTTGCTGTACGACATGCTTGCCTGGCAATAGTCCATGAGCGCGTCCCACGAGCTGATGACTGGCCGCTTCATTATTTTGCTACGCGCGAGCCGAATCGCCGCCGCCTGAACGACTTTGAGCGACGCAATAACGGCTTCGCCGACGCCGTCGATCTCCGCCAGTCTTTCGGGTTCGGCGCTAATCGCTTCGCCGAAGCTGCCGAAGTGCTTGATTATCCGCTTGGCCAACGGCTTGACATCGCCCCTCGGGACTGCCTGAAACAGCAGAAGTTCCAGCAATTCATAGTCGGGCAGGGCCGACTCATCCGCGGCGAGGAAACGCTGGCGCAATCGCCTTCGATGTCCGATATGATGGGGTTTTTCAGTCATGGGTCCACTGTTTTCGGGTGCGCAGCCAATGTGTTAGGGTGCGCAGAAAGTAATCGCACATCCAGGGAAAATCACCAACTGCGTGACATGCGGCCCCGGGAACAAAAGGATCAATCGAACGGCGGATGATCCAGGCCCGCTGGTGAGGTTGTGAAAATCTCGATGCCGGTTGCCGTAACGCCGATGCTGTGTTCGAACTGGGCTGAGAGCGATCGGTCCTTGGTGACTGCTGTCCAGCCGTCCGCAAGCAGCTTGACCGCGTAGCGGCCCAGATTGAGCATGGGCTCCACGGTAAAGATCATGCCTTCGCGCAGAACAGCCCCGGTGCCCGGTGTGCCGTAATGCAGGACATTGGGCGGTTCATGGAATATTCGACCCAGCCCGTGGCCGCAAAAATCCCGCACCACCGAACAGCGGTTGGCCTCGGCATGGGTCTGAATGACATGGCCAATGTCTCCCAGCCGCGCACCAGGTCGGATCACTGAAAGCCCCCGCATCATCGATTCGTAGGTCGTGCGCACCAGCCGCGCCGCCTTCACCGAGACCTTGCCGACGAAGAACATGCGGCTGGTGTCGCCATGCCAGCCATCAAGGATCGGAGTGACGTCAATATTGACGATGTCCCCTTCGCGCAGCATCCGGTCACCGGGAATGCCGTGGCAGACCACATGGTTTATCGAGGTGCAGATCGACTTGGGAAAACCGCGGTAATTGAGCGGCGCCGGCACGGCGCCATGCTCGATGGTGAAATCATGACACAGCCGATCGAGCTCTCCGGTTGTTATACCCGGCTTGACATAGGGTGTTATGAAATCGAGTGTTTCGGCCGCCAACCGGCCCGCGCGACGCATGCCCTCAAAGGCGTCGGCGCCATGGAGGCTAATGCCCTCGGCAGTGGTTTTAACCCGATCCGCTTGTCCAACTAAGGTCATGAACTTTGTCCAATGGATAATTACGACCCAGCATTATCCCGAGAGTCAGCATGTTAAAAATTTAGCGTTAAGGATTGGTTTAGCGCAACGCCCTCGATGGTAATGGTGCAGTCGTAACACAACGCTTCCACGCCCCTGCGCCGAGCCTCGATCAGGGCCTTTTCATACTCGGGGTCGATGTCCCCGGCAATGCAAAATCGATCGCAGTCCATGCGCTGAACGAGATAGAACATCACTGCCCGGTAACCTTGATCGACCATGTCGGCAAGCTCGTGAAGATGTTTGGTGCCTCGTTTTGTCACCGAATCCGGAAATTCCGCCGGGCCGGTGCGCTTTAGATGGACGTTCTTGACTTCAACATAGCACTTTGGGCCGCCGTCTTCGGCATCCTCCAGCAGCAAGTCGATGCGCGAGTTATTGCCGTAGCGTATTTCTCGTTTATGGGTGCTGTAGCCCGCGAGTTCGGGAACATCGCCTTTTTTAACCGCCTCGGCGACAATGGCATTCGGGTGCGCGGTGTTTATCCCGACCAGCCCGCCGTCAACCCGGATCATCTCCCAGGAAAATTTCAGTTTGCGGTCGGGATTGCGGGCCGGCGATAACCATACTTCGGAACCCGGTGCGGTCAGACCGGTCATGGAGCCCGGATTGGCGCAGTGAGCCACCACGACTTCTCCGTTTTCCAGTTCAATGTCCGACAGGAAGCGCTTGTAGCGCCGGATCAACCGGCCGCGGATCAGGGGATCGGGGAATTTCATTTCAGCACCCTAATCCGGACGCCGTTAATCATCAATCCCCGCGATTGCAAAGCCACGGTCCTTGCCGGCGTCTTTTGTTGGCGGCCAGGCGCGTTTGCCTGCTATAAACCAAGACCTGCCTGTAGTTTTCAGCGATCGGAGAGGTGATGGAAAAACCGGACGTGAATGTCACCGCCTGTTTGATCGTCATTGGCGACGAAATCCTTTCGGGGCGGACGCGGGACGCCAATCTCGCTCATCTCGGGCTTTGGCTGAACGAGCTGGGCATCCGGCTCAACGAGGCACGGGTCATTCCCGATGACGCCAAGGTAATCGCGGATACCGTGAACGCCTGCCGGACGGCGTTCGACTATGTTTTCACCACCGGCGGCATCGGGCCGACCCACGATGACATCACATCCGAAAGCATTGCCAGGGCATTGGATTTGCAGATCGAGGTGAATGATGAAGCCTATGCGCTCCTGCGTGATCATTACGGGCCGGGCGGCCTGAATGACGCCCGGCTTCGCATGGCGCGCATGCCCCGGGGCGCGACCCTGATTGAAAACCCGATCAGCAAGGCGCCGGGTTTCCGGATAGAAAATATATTTGTGATGGTCGGCATTCCCGCGGTCATGCGGGCGATGCTGGAAAGTTTGCGCCACGAAGTGGTGGGCGGTGCGCCGGTGCTGTCGCGCTCGGTCGCGGCGCATATGGCCGAAAGTTTGCTCGCGGGTCCGTTGGGCGAGATACAGGACAGAAATCCCGGCGTCCAGATTGGAAGCTATCCATTTTTCCAAAATAAGAAGGCCGGCGCCAACCTGGTTATGCGCTCGACCAAGGCCGCCCGGCTCGACGCGGTGGTCGACGAAGTTCGTGCCATGATACGCGCGCTGGGCGGCGAACCGATTGAAACGTCACAGGACCTCAAGGGCTGACGATCGCTGGCCAGCGGGGACTTGTGCGCAAAGCGGCTTTGCCCTAAGCCTTGTGGGCTTGGGCCGGTCCAAAAGCCTGACGTCGGCCAAGAAACGATCAAGAATGTGCGGGGGAGTTCCATGTTGCGAATTGTTGCGGTTTGTCTGGGCGCGGTGGTGTTGAGTTTTCAGGCTTTCGGACAGGGGGTCGATCAGACCAAGGGGAACTTCCAGGACAAATTCCGCCAGCTTGAGGAAGTGCTGCCAACGCCGAATATTTACCGAACCGGCTCCGGCGCGCCGGGGCATGGCTACTGGCAGCAGCGCGCGGATTATGTCATCAAGGCGACGCTCGATGACGAGGGCCGCCGCCTCACCGGCACGGAGACCATCACCTACACCAACAATTCGCCGGACAGCTTGCGCTATCTGTGGCTGCAATTGGATCAAAATCGGTTCGCCAAGCATTCCGACGGCAGTCGCAGCGCCGCGGCCGGCTCGAAGGACAGGGTGAGTTATCGCCGTTTTCGCGCGGCGGTCACGAACGCGGCCCATGATGGCGGATTCAGGATCGGCAAGGTCGCCGACGCCTTGGGGGGCGCACTGCCTCACACCATCGTCGATACGGTCATGCGGATTGACCTGCCCCAGCCACTGGGGCCGGGCGGCCAGGTCTCGGTCACGATCGACTGGAGCTACAACATCCCGGAAGGCAAGGCGATCGGCGCACGCGGCGGCTGGGAATATTTCGAGAAGGACGGCAATAACGTCTATTTCATTGCCCAGTGGTATCCGCGCATGTCGGCCTATACGGATTTCGATGGCTGGAATACCAAACAGTTTCTGGGGGCAGGGGAGTTCACGCTCGAATTCGGCGACTTCGACGTCGAGATTACAGTTCCGGCCGATCATATCGTCGCTGCCACCGGCGTGCTGCAAAACCCCATGAAGGTGCTGACCAAAACCCAGCGCGCCCGCCTGAAGAAGGCACGTGACGCCGACAAGCCGGTCTTTATCGTAACGAAGAATGAGGCGCTGGAGGCCCAGAAGGACAAGGCCAGGGACACCAAGACGTGGAAATTCAGGGCCGAGAATGTTCGCGATTTCTCCTTTGCATCATCGCGCAAGTTTGTGTGGGACGCCCTGGGATACAAGGAGCCGTCCGACGGCCGGGTCATCATGGCGATGTCGTTCTATCCCGAGGAGGGCATGCCGTTGTGGGATAAATATTCCACTCACGCCATCGCCCATACCCTGGAGACCTACAGCAAATATACGTTTCCCTATCCCTATCCGGTCGCGCAGTCCGTGAACGGACCGCTGGGCGGAGGCATGGAATATCCCATGATCACCTCGAACGGGCCAAGGCCGGAGGAGGACGCCGACGGCAACCGCACCTATGATCGGCGGACCAAATACGGGCTGATCTCGGTGGTGATTCACGAGATCGGGCACAACTGGTTCCCGATGATCGTCGATAGTGACGAGCGGAACTGGACCTGGATGGACGAGGGGCTGAACAGCTTCCTCCAGATTCTCTCGGAAAAGGAATGGGAAGAGAATTATCCGTCCCGTCGCGGCGATCCCGCGGACATTGTCGACTATATGATCTCGGAGAATCAGGTTCCGATCATGACCCAGTCGGACAGCATTCTGCAGTTCGGCAACAATGCTTACGCCAAGCCCGCGGCCGCGTTCAATATCCTGCGCGAAACCGTTATGGGGCGCGAAAATTTCGATTTTGCATTCAAGGAATATGCCCGGCGCTGGAAGTTCAAGCGGCCTAATCCGGCTGATTTTTTCCGCACCATGGAGGATGCCTCGGGCATCGACCTCGACTGGTTCTGGCGCGGCTGGTTCTACAGCACCGACCATGTCGATGTCTCGATCGAGCGGGTGACGCTTGCCAAAGTCAACACCGAGGACCCGGAGGTCGAGGAAGCTTACAAGCGCCAGAAAAAGGCCGACGAGCCCTGGACCATCACCAGGAGCCGTAATCAGGGCATTCCGCGCCGGGTCGATAAGTTCCCGGAATTGCTCGATTTCTACAACGGAAACGACGAGTTCACGGTTACCGACAAGCAGCGTAAGGACTATAAGGGCCTTCTAAGAGGACTGAAGGGCTGGGAAAAAGAACTGCTCGCTTATGACGGCAACATTTATTTCATTGACTTCAAGAATATCGGGGGCTTGGTGACGCCGCTGATCCTTGCCATCGAATATGCCGACGGAAGCACGGAGGAGTTGCGCATTCCGGCCGAAATTTGGCGCCGCAACGCCCGTGAGGTGAGCAAAATGCTGCTCACCGAAAAGGAGATCGCCTCGATCACTCTCGATCCCCATTGGGAAACCGCCGACGCCGGCGTCCACAATAACAACTGGCCGCGCAAGGCTGTGCCGAGCCGGATCGAGTTGTTCAAACAGAAACGCCGCAACCTGATGAAAGAAGTTCTGGACGGTGAAAAAGAAGCCGGGAAGAACAAGAGGAAAAATTAGGGTCTGATGGCGAGATTCACCGTCGTTGTGGCGCTTTTGGCAATCCTGGGGGCCGGGCTGGCTCATGCCCACAAATATTATGCCGCGCTGACCCGGATTTCGTATAACGAGCGTGCCGGCACGTTCGAGGTTGTTCACCGCTTTTTTGCCCATGATCTGGAACGCGCACTCGCGCAAAGGGCAGGCCATGGGGTTTCGATGGCCGATATCAGGGGCGTCGAGGCGGTGGCGGGACCCATCATTGGAGCGGAGTTCTCTCTCAAAGCCGATGGCGCGCCTGTCGTGCTCAAATTCCTGGGGCTTGAGCTGGATGGCGACTTTGCCTGGAGTTATTTCGAAGGCGAGGCGAGTTCGTCCCCAAAAAGTCTTGAGATCGCCAACCGGCTGCTGATCGGGGCGTTCGCCGACCAGATCAACACGGTCACCGCCGACATCGGCGGCATCGTCCGCTCGGCCAATTTCCGAAGCGGTGAGGAAACCGCCAAGCTGGAATTTTCACCCCCAGACCGGAAAGAGGACTAACGAGCCAAATCGGAAGTTTTCACACGGCGCAAAATCGCTATAGTGTGCCGAAATTTCCCGGCCAGCCCTCTTGGCGGAATTGGTAGACGCAAGGGACTTAAAATCCCTCGGCCGTAAGGCCATCCCGGTTCGAGTCCGGGAGAGGGCACCAATCCTTTCAATTGCTTAGGCGTGCGTGCGGACAATTATTCCCTCTGCACTGTGCCCATTTTGTGCCCTCGCGCTTTCCTTTGTTAATGGAAGTATGTAAATTAGTAGGGCTGTACTAATATATCGCGATACAGATTAGTGCTTGAGAAAGGCCCGCGTAACGGGGCTGCTGGATTACTTACACGGTGTTGCGGCCAACATTCGGCAGCGGTTCGCTTTTTTATCCGCCGGAAAGGCATGGACCGTGCTCAAAAAGAAGGACCACGCCCGGAGCCTACTCGTGAAGCGGGCGCTTGATTCTCTGGCTCAGGGGTTTGCAATTTATGACAGCGACTTTCGGTTTCCTTGATATTACGGGACTGCGGCGGGCGGAGCGGCAGCTCCGGCTTGTAACCGATAACACGCCGGCGCTGATTGCCTATGTCGACGCCGGCGGATGCTTCACCTTCGCCAATGACACCTGCGCCCAATGGTTCAACCGGAAGCGTGAGGATATTGTCGGAATGAGGCTGTCCGAGCTTTTGATGGCCCGTCCAATCGAGCATGCGGGACGTTGGGGAAAAGTTTTCCGAGGTGAAAGGCAGAGTTTTGAGAGCACGGTCAAATATGAGGACGGAAACACCAGGAACGTCGAGATCAATCTGATTCCGCATTTCGGGGAGAGAGAGGCGGTTTTGGGAGCATTCTTGATGGTTTTCGATCTCACCGCTCATAAACATGCCGAACAGCAGTTAAGGCAGGCTCAGAAGATGGAGGCCGTTGGGCAGCTTACCGGGGGCGTGGCGCACGACTTCAACAATATTCTGGCGGTCGTGTCTGGCAATCTTGAACTGGCGAAGGAGCGACTCACCCCGGATTCGGAAATATTTGGCTTTGTGGACAAGGCCTTTGCCGCTAGCCAGCGCGCCGCCGCATTGACCAAAAGACTGCTGGCGTTTTCACGACAGGAGTCTTTGCAGCCGGAAGTGGTTTCGATCAACGAACTTGTTGTCGGCATGACCGATCTGATGACCCGGGTTCTCGGGGAGACGATTGAAATCGGGAGAGATCTTGCCCAGGATCTGTGGCTAGCTCTTGCCGATCCCAGGCAATTTGAAAGCGCGCTGCTCAATCTGGCTCTTAATGCTCGCGACGCCCTGCCATCAGGCGGCAAAATCAGGATCACGACCGCGAATGTGCAGCTCGACGGCAGGTCGGATGAGAGGCGCGGGGGCCTGCCCAAAGGCAAGTATGTTTCGCTGGCTGTAAGCGACAGTGGTGTCGGCATGACGGCGAAGGTCCGCGAGCGCGCACTACAGCCGTTCTTCACCACCAAGGATGTTGGGCAGGGCAGTGGGCTTGGTCTTTCCATGGTCTACGGATTCGCAAAACAACTTAATGGCATGGTCTTTATCCAAAGCGAGGTGGGGCAGGGGACCACTGTCGAGATCTTGCTGCCACGCGCGGGCCAAAAACAAATTGCGGCAAAAAGGGAGGACGGCTTGCCCCTGGAATCCGTCTGCGCCGGGGAATGTATCCTGGTCGTGGAGGACGATCCCGAGGTAAGAAGGCTGGCCACCGCGATGCTTGAAAACCTTGGCTATGAAACCGTCGAAGCACCCGATGCGCTGGCGGCGATGGAGGTCTTAAGGCAAACCGCCGACATCGCGCTGGTATTCTCAGACGTTGTCTTGCCCAGGGGAATGAGTGGCGTCGAACTGGCGCGGGCGGTTCAGAGGGAGGGCGGCAAGCATAAAATTCTGCTGACGACCGGCTATTCCAGAGAGGAAATCGAGACCGACGATCTCTCGGCCCATGGAATTGAATTGATCCACAAGCCTTACCGAAAGGCCGAACTTTCGCGCAAGATTAGGCGTATCCTCGATATGCCGTCCTGAGTGCCAACGCCATCCGCGCGCCCACTGTCAAACCGAAGCGGGTCTCGGACACCGAGCGGCGCGGACTGCCCGAGAAGGGCACGCGCAAGTAAACGCCGGTGGTCAATTCGGCCGCGCGGCGATAATTGTCGAAGCCATTATATGGCGCGCCCAAATAGGGATCGAACCCCGCGGCGAGTGTTGGCGCGGAAGTCGCCGTGACCAGGGCAATCAAGCAAATAATCGATAAACAGCGTCGCAACATTGAATTCCTCCCGTTTTCGAATCGATACCAATAGTACTCATAGTCAGATCGCATAACCGATAAAAGCGTGTTCGCAAGTCGAATTGACCGGGCCTTTCCCGCCGCGGCCTGCGGCAATTTGCGTGGCAACGCCACGATTAGAGCAACCGGCCCGCGAACGGCATCGCTCATTCAAGGAAGAAGCAGCCTTCCGGCCCGCAGCCGGGGTTCGCGGGCACAAGGTCGATAGCGGGGAAGCTCTTGAGGCCCGGGATCAGACTACTAACGGCGACCGCCAAATTTGGCTGTTCTCGGGCTGGATCGGGATCGCCAGGAAACCATTGGTCGTCGATGCGATAAAGCCCCCGCTCCAGTAGATGTCGTGTCGGACCGCGCCGCTGGCTTGAGTCAGCCGCACGGAAATAGGGTCGGTCGCGACGGTGAGCGAATTGACGCGAATAACTTGCTGGTTATTCAATGCCAGATTGCGCAATTCAACTTCGAGGTCCGCTCTCATCGCGGCCAGGTCCGCGACCAAGGCATCTGCCTGAGTCGAGAAGAAGTTGGTGCCGACCGCGGCATCGATCGCGCTCGCGGTGATCTCGATGTCCTCGATCGGATTGTTTACGGGATCGCCCGGTGTCGCGAGGCGCAAGGTGACATCGGCCTGGGCGGCCATCGGGAAAGCGCAAATAAGCGCGAATATAGTTAATCGCATCGATTTCATGGGCCGGCTTTCCTTCCTGCCCTACGTTTTTGCTCGTTTTACGAATTGGTCAACTCGAAAAATAGCATAACGTTTGGTTTCTTCTATCATCACTAAAACGTGAACACTAATTATGGAATTCCCGAATACGAAGTGGCGGCGCCTAGCTCGCGGTAAGATCCCGGTAGCGGATGATTTCGCCCGTTTTTCCGCACTCGGGCGCGGCGAGGTCGACAAAAGTCGATGCGACCTGGTCCGCCGACGGCAGGGTTGCCGGGTCCTCTCCGGGCATGGCGCGGGCCCTCATCGCCGTCCGTGTTGGCCCGGGATCGAACAGGTTCACGCGAACTGGCGTTTTGGTGACTTCGGATGCGTAAGTCCTGACCAGCATTTCAAGCGCCGCCTTGCTGGCCGCGTAGGCGCCCCAATAGGGCTTGACCTTGGCCGCGACGCTTGAGCTGACAAAGATCGCGCGGCCGGCGTCAGAAGCCCGCAGCAAGGGGTCAAAAGCGCGGATCAGCCGCCAGTTGGCGCTGACATTCGTGTCCATGACTTCGTTCCAAACCTTTGGATCGAGATGGGAGATCGGCCCCAGGGCCCCCAGCACGCCGGCGTTGCCGACCAGGATGTCAAGCCGTCCCCAACGCTCCGCTATCGCACCGCCGAGCCGGTCGATACCCTCGCCGTCCGTCAAATCAAGCGGAACCAGGGTCGCTGTTCCGCCGGCGGCCTTGATCACGTCGTCCATTTCCTCCAGCCCGCCGACCGTGCGGGCGGTCAAAATCACATGGGCGCCCTCAGCGGCGAAGCATTTGGCCACAGCCGCGCCAAGCCCGCGAGAGGCGCCGGTCACGAGCGCGATCCGTCCGTCGAGTCGTTTGGTCATGATGATGTCTGAAAATCCCAATAGTTGCCGCTGACGCCTTTTTACTTGCGCTCGGCAAGGAGTGGAAGCTGAATATCACCCTCGCCGCCAAGGTTGTCGGTAAGCGGGATCGGATATTCCCCGGTAAAGCAGGCATCGCAATATTGCGGTTGATCGGGATCGCGCCGCTTCTCGCCGACGGCACGATAAAGACCGTCGAGCGACAGATAAGCGAGGCTATCGACACCGATGTGTTTTGCCATCTCCCTGACCGACATTTGGGCGGCGAGTAATTGGCCGCGCTCAGGCGTGTCGACGCCATAGAAGCAGGAGTGGCTGGTCGGCGGGCTGGCGATACGCATATGGACCTCGACGGCGCCCGCGGCCCGAACCATTTCGACGATTTTGATCGAGGTGGTGCCGCGCACGATGCTGTCGTCAACCAGCACGACCCGCTTGCCCTTGAGGAGGGCCCGGTTGGCGTTGTGCTTGAGCTTGACGCCCAGATGGCGGATCTGATCGGTAGGCTCGATAAAGGTCCGGCCGACATAATGGTTGCGGATGATGCCGAGTTCGAAAGGAATGTTCGCCGCCTGCCCATATCCGATCGCGGCCGGGGTGCCCGAATCCGGCACCGGCACCACGATATCGGCTTCGACCGGGCATTCGCGCGACAGTTCCGCCCCAATTTGCTTGCGGATATCGTAGACGCTGGTTCCCGCGACGATACTGTCGGGCCGTGCGAAATAGATATGTTCGAAAATGCAGGGACGCGACCTGCCTTCAGGAAAGGGTTGCAGGCTTTTTACGCCGCCCCGCGAGATGATGACGATTTCCCCGGGCTCGATTTCGCGGATCAATTCCGCGCCAATAATGTCGAGGGCACATGTCTCGGACGCCAGAACATGGGCGCCGTCGTCGAGCCGGCCAAGCACCAGTGGACGGACTCCAAGGGGATCACGCGTGCCGATCAGACCGTCGGCGGTTAGCGTCACCAGGGAGTAGGCCCCCTCCACCCGGCGTAAAGCATCAATCAAGCGGTCGATGATCAAGTCGTTTTGGCTGGTGGCGATAAGGTGGATGAAAACCTCGGTGTCGGAATCCGAATGGAAAATCGACCCGCTTTCCACCAGCGATCTCCGCAGGGTCATGGCGTTGGTGAGATTGCCGTTATGGCCAATCGCGAAGCCGCCGGTCGAAAGATCCGCAAATAACGGCTGGACGTTGCGCAGCAGGGTCTTGCCGCCGCTTGTTGAGTATCGTACATGGCCGATCGCACTGCTTCCCGGCAGCGACGACACTATTTCCTCGGACGTTAAATGGTCGCCAACCAACCCGAGGCAATGTTGAGAATTAAAGCACTGCCCATCAAAGGTGACGATGCCCGCCGCTTCCTGTCCACGATGCTGAAGGGCATGAAGTCCGAGCACGGTGTGAGCAGCGGCGTCAGGATGGCCATAAATACCAAAGATACCGCATTCCTCGCGCAGCTTGTCGTCATCAAAAGGGTGCGTCGTCAACCCGCTCAGTCCGGCGTCTGCCGTCATGTGGTGCTCCGTACTAACTTTGCCGCACTTTTACCAACGTGAATCCTCGTTGCCGTCTCACTTGTTCTTTTCGATCAGCTCCTCAAGGCTCTTGCGTTCCTCGGTCTTATAACCGGTTTCGCCAGGCCTGTCAGATATGGGGGCGACTTGTGACGTTTTCTCCCGAATTTGCCGGTAAATTTCCTCACCCTGGTCGAAACCGTTAAAATCGTATTCCGGGCTTCCGGCGAATTCATAGACCATTCCGGCGCCCAGGCGCGCCCAGGGCAGAAGCCTGGAATCCTGTGCCCAGGCGGGCCGCTCGGCATCGGAGCCGGAAATCATGGCGATGGCCAGGTAAACCACGCTCACTAGAAATGCCCCGCGCGCCAATCCGAAAACGGTGCCAAGCGTCCGGTCCAGGGGTCCGACGAAGGTGCCTTGAACCCGTTTGCCGACCGCTTTGCTGATTCCCGACAGGATCGTGAGAACGACGATAAAAATGGCGCCGCCGGCAATGATATCAGCGAGAAGCTCGGGCGAAACATATTCCCGGGCGAAAGCCTTGGCCTCGCCAAAGCCAAAGAGTGTGGCGAACACCGCGCCGATCCATGCCGCAATCGCCAGCACTTCGCGCACTAAACCGCGCATCAGCCCCATAACCGCGGATATCGCCACCGCCGCAATGATGGCGAGGTCAACAATATTGAGAGGTAGACTGTCCATGCTGTCACTATCCTCCGTGGCTGGCTGGATCAGCGTCAAAGACTTCCATAAGCGCACCCAGATTGTCGATCTGAACGTATGTCATGCCGTGACGCTTGGCCTTTAGCGGGCTTGGTGCATACACCCGGGTAAAGCCCAGTTTGGCCGCCTCGCGCAGCCGTGCCTCCGCATGTGTGACCGGCCGAACTTCGCCCGACAACCCGATTTCACCAAAAAAGATCGATTGTTCGGGCGCCGGCGTGCCGCTTGCGACCGATAAAAGGGCCGCCGCAACCGCGAGATCCGCCGCGGGCTCAAGAATGCGCAGACCCCCGGCGACGTTCAAATAGATGTCATTGCCCGAGAGGCGCGCGCCGAATCTGGTATCGAGAACGGCCAGCACCATGGCCAAGCGGCCGGAATCCCAGCCAACCACCGCGCGACGGGGGGTGGCCAGCGGCGAGGCCGAGACCAAGGCCTGAAGCTCCACCAGGACCGGCCGCGTGCCTTCGACGCCCGCGAACACCACCGATCCGCTAACGTCGGTTCGCCGCGAATTGAGGAAGAGTTCGGATGGATTGGCGACTTCGGCGAGGCCGCCGTCGGTCATTTCGAAAACACCAATTTCGTCAGTGCCGCCAAAGCGGTTCTTTACCGCCCTGAGAATACGGAACTGATGGCCGCGTTCGCCCTCGAAATAAAGAACGGTATCGACCATATGTTCGACGACGCGCGGTCCCGCGATCTGTCCGTCCTTTGTGACATGACCGACGAGGAACAGGGCAATGCCACGCCGCTTGGCAAAGCGGATCAGTTCCTGGGAACAGGCGCGGACTTGCGCCACGGTTCCAGGCGCCGAATCGACGGTGTCGATATACATCGTCTGAATGGAATCGATCACCAAAGCCTGGGGGGGGGTGTCTGATCCGATCGTGGTAAGGATGTCGCGCAATCCGGTTTCGGACGCCAGTGCAATGTCAGCATCGGCGAGCCCCAGCCGCTCGGCGCGCATCCGAATCTGGGCCACAGCCTCCTCGCCGGAAATAAAGACCGCACGCGCCCCTTGTCTCGCCAGCCCGGCAAAGGCCTGTAGCAAAATCGTCGATTTTCCGATCCCGGGATCCCCGCCGATCAGCACCGCCGAGCCGGGCACCAGGCCGCCCCCGCAAACGCGGTCAAGTTCCTCGATCCCCGTCATGAGGCGGGGCGGCGCCGTGATTTCGCCTGAGAGCTTCTGGAATTCGAACACCCGCCCCTTTGCGGCGCCGAGGCCCCGGGGGGCGCTGCCAAGCGGGGCTTCCTCAACAACCGTATTCCAACCGTCGCATGCCTCGCAACGGCCGACCCATTTGCGGTACGCGGCGCCGCAGGATTGGCAGATAAAGCTGTTGGCTGGTTTGGCCACTTAGCCCTGTCCCTCTGGTTCACGATTTCTTGTGCGGCCGCATGCCACTGCGGTCACCGTTTCAGCACCTCCATCTGGATCGGACCTTCCGCCCGCCCGTTGATGAACTGTTCGACATAGGGACTGCCGGTCCGATCAATCTGGTCCACCGGGCCGATCCAGATGATGCGGCCTTGATAGAGCATCCCGATGCGATCGGCAATCTTGCGGGCGCTGGCCATGTCATGAGTAATCGTCAGCGTCGTTGCGCCCAGTTCGCGCACGCTGTCGACAATGAGGTCATTGATGACGTCAGCCATGATCGGATCGAGCCCGGTGGTTGGCTCATCGAAGAAAATGCATTCCGGCTCAGTGGCGATTGCACGAGCCAGACCGACGCGTTTTTGCATGCCCCCGGACAACTCCGCCGGGCTCAGGTCGCCGACTTCAGGACCAAGCCCGACCATCGCCAGCTTTTCGATGGCAATCTCCCGCGCCTGGTCGCGTTTCATGTTCTGTCCCGCGATCAGGCCGAAAGCGACATTGTGCCAAACGGGCAGGCTGTCGAAGAGCGCCGCGCCCTGGAACAGCATGCCAAACCGGCCCAGCATTCGCTCCCGGTCCCGGCGTCTCATGTTGATGATATCCTGGCCATCAACCTCGATTTCACCGCTGTCCGGTTTCAGCAGGCCGAGAACGCATTTAAGCATCACCGATTTGCCAGTGCCCGACCCGCCGATTATGACCACCGATTCACCGCGCTTGATGTCGAGGTCGAGGCTATTGAGGACTGTATTCTCGCCGAATTTTTTGTGCACGCCGCGCAATCTCAGTTTCGGCGTGTCGTTTCCCGGGATTTCTTGTCGGTTCATCATCGTGCAAAAAACAGTTCGGTGACGAAATAGTTCGCCACCAGGATCAGGATCGAGGCGGAGACCACGGCATTGCGGGTCGCGGTGCCCACACCCTGAGCGCCACCCTTGCTGTTATAACCGTGAAAGCAGCCCATGAGCGCAATCAGAAAACCAAAGACGGATGCCTTGACCAACCCGGACACAACGTCCACGACCTCCAGAAAGTCGAACGTATTCTTAAGGTATGTGCCGCTACTGAAGCCCAGTTTCTCGGTGCCCACGATAAAGCCGCCGAGCACGCCGATTGTATCCGCCACCAGCACGAGAGCCGGCAACATCAGCGTCGCCGCGATGATACGCGGCGCCACCAGATATTTGAGCGGGTTGGTGGACAGGGTGGTCAGTGCATCGATTTGCTCGGTCACCCGCATGGTCCCGATTTCCGCCGCCATGGCCGCCGCCACACGCCCCGCGACCATCAGGCCGGCGAGAACGGGCCCCAACTCCCGGGTTATTCCGATAACGACGATTGTCGCCACCGTGCCCTGGGCGCTGAACCGCGCGCTGCCCACGTAGATTTGCAGCGCCAGCACAGCGCCAGTGAACAGGGCCGTCAAACCCACAACCGGCAGGGAATAATAGCCGATGCTGATCATTTGTGCGCCGATATGGCGAAGGTAAATCGGGGGCGCGACGCAATGCCTTAACGCCGAGCCTGTAAACATCGCCAAGTGCCCGGTGGCGCCCAGGAAGCGAAGCGTGACCCTGCCGATTAATGCCAGGAATTTCATCACTGTGGCACTGCCTTGGAAAAGGATTCGGACAGATAGACCCGCCGGGATTTGACCCCGAGACTGGTCAAAAGTTCGTAGCTGATTGTTCCGGCGGCCGCGGCGGCGGCGTCCAACGACACCGAGCCGCCAATCAGGTCGACCAGGCATCCGGGCCGGGTAAGTTCCGGAGCCACGTTCGAAACGTCGAGAGTGAGGAGGTCCATGGAAATCCGTCCGACGATCGGGACTGTGATGCCACCGACACTGGCAAATCCCGTATTGCTGAAAGCCCTTAAATATCCGTCGGCATATCCCACCGCAACTGTGGCCAAGCGGCCCGGTCCGGAAATTTTGTGGGTCGCACCATAGCCAACCGTCATGTCGGTGTCAACGCGACGGCACTGAACGATTTTTCCTTGCAGGCGAACGACTTGCGCCATTGGATTGGGCCGCCCGGGGGTGGGGTTGCCGCCGTAAAGCGCGATCCCCGGACGGATCAGATCGAGGTGATATGCGGGCCCCAGGAATATTCCTGATGAGTTGGCGATGCTCGCCTTTGCCGGTCCACGCATTCCTCGCAAGTCATTGAAGCGTTGAAGCTGGACCGCGTTCATCGGGTTGTCGGCCTCTTCCGAACAGGCAAGGTGGCTCATCACATAGCCAATCTCGATCCCGCTCAAACGATCCGGGTGGGCCGCCAGCCGCTCGACCTGATCGTGGCTAAGACCGAGCCGGTTCATCCCACTGTCGAGGTGCAAGGCAGCCGGCGGCGTTTCGCCGGCGTCGCTGTTACAGAAGCCGCGCCAGGTCTCGATCTGGGCCGGATCGTTGAGGACCGGGATCAGGCGATGCCTGTGAAAGGCTTCCGGCTCCCCCTGCATCGGCCCGTGAAAAACGAGAATCCGTGCCCCCGGCAACAGGCGGCGCGCGGTGATACCTTCATCCAGCGTGGCGACGAAGAAGGTGTCGCAGCCCGCTCGCCGCAGTGCCGGGGCCACCCTTTCCACGCCGAGGCCATAAGCATCGGCCTTGATCACGGCAGCGCAAATGGCCGGGGAGACGCGATCTTTCAACAATCGGAAATTGGCGGACAGAGCCGCCAGGTCGATGGTGAGGATGCCGCCCCTTGCGGCGACTTCCGCACCATTGGAAGAGGGGGGCTCAGCGGGACTCATAAGGCAAGTGATCGGAGTCTGTCAGGTCGCCGAATTTCGTTGTATCCTTGTTGAAATGCAGCCGCACCGTTCCGGTTGGGCCGTGGCGCTGCTTGCCGATGATGACCTCGGCCTGACCGTACACTTTCTCTGCGTCCTCCTGCCATTTCTGATGGGCCTCCGTACCCTCCGGCGGCTGCTTTCGTTCGAGATAGTATTCCTCGCGATAGACGAACATGACAATGTCGGCATCCTGCTCAATCGAGCCCGATTCACGCAAATCCGACAGCAACGGTCGTTTGTCCTCGCGCTGCTCTACGGCGCGGCTGAGCTGTGAGAGCGCCAGCACCGGCAGGTCCAGTTCCTTGGCCAGCGCCTTGAGGCCCTGACTGATCTGGGTAATCTCCTGAACCCGTCCGTCGCTGTTGGAGCCGGTCGGGGGCCGAAGAAGCTGCAGGTAATCCACCACGATGAACGACAGGCCGTGCTGGCGTTTGAGACGCCGGGCCCGCGAACGTAACGCGCTGATTGTCAGGGCGGGCGTGTCGTCGATAAAGAAGGGCAGTTCCTCGATTTCCTGGGACGCTCGAACCAGCCGATGGAACTCGTCCTTGGTCAGTTTTCCCCGCCGCAGCTTTTCGGACGAGATCGAGGCCGCTTCCGCCAGCATGCGTGTCGCCAGCTGTTCGGCCGACATTTCGAGCGAAAAGAAACCGACCATGGCACCTATATTGGGCGTATTTGGGTCGCCGGTTGCAAGCGCGGCCACATGGGCCTTGGCGGCATTGAAGGCGATGTTGGTGGCCAGTGCCGTTTTGCCCATAGACGGCCTGCCCGCAAGGATGATCAGGTCGGAAGCGTGGAGGCCGCCGATCATTTCGTCGAGCGCTTTAAGGCCGGTGGTCTTGCCGCTGAGATGCCCGTCGCTTTGGCACGCCGCCTGAATCATGTCGACGGCCGACCTGGTCACCCGATTAAATGGCTTGAATCCCATGTCCGGTTGGCCGTTCTCGGCAAGATCGAACAGTTTTTGCTCAGCCTTTTCAAGCTGATCCTCGACGGATTCGTCCAGCGTCACTTCGTAGGCGTCGTGAGACATTTCGTCGCCGATTGCAATCAGATCGCGCCGGATCGAGTGGGCATGAATGGCGCGCCCGTAAGTTTCGGTGTTAAAAACGGTGATCACGGACCCGGCCAGCTTGGCCAGATACTGCGAGCCGCCCATGTCCCGCATCGCCTCGTCGGCTTCGAAAAAGGGTTTAAGGGTTACCGGCGTGGCGATCTGCCCGCGCTCCATGAGTTTTACGCAGGCCTCGAAAATCCGTCCGTGCAGGGGCTCAAAGAAGTGCCTGGGTTCGAGAAATGGGACATGCTCGGCCGCCGCGTTATTAACCAGTATCGCCCCCAACAAGGCCTGCTCCGCCTCGATATTGTGGGGCAGGGTTCGATAGGCCGTCGCGGCGTCGCTGCTCGCGTCGGGCGTCAGGTGAGGCTCATCTGTGGGGCTCGAATCCATGGCGAAGCATATTGACGTAGTTCGAAAACCGCGTCTTAAAAACAATTATACAAGTCTGTTAGTTACGGGGATAAGTCTGGAAAAGGAAGGCTTTGGTCCCCGCGACGAGTCGCCACGGGGACCAAAGATATTGTATTGGCGGTTAGTCTTCGACGCTTTCGGCGTCGGCGCCAGTTTCCTCGTCTTCGGAAAGCTCGGAGACGGCTTCCTCGGCCAGTTCCGTGGTCTCAAAGAACGCTTCGGCGGCAATTTCCTCGTCGGTCTTGCCCTCGGAAAGGGAAATCTGACGGTCGGCTTCCTCGCTTGACCTTGCCACCGACACATTCACCGTGACGCTGACTTCCGGGTGCAGCTTCACCTGTACCGGAACGACCCCAAGGCTCTTGATCGGGCTGGCAAGTTCGACCTGACGGCGGTTCACCGAAAAGCCCAACCCGGTCAGTGCCTGTGCAATGTCACGAGCGTTGACCGAGCCGTAAAGCTGACCGTTCTCACCGGCTTGACGCAGCAAGGCGCAGGCCTGTTTGTCCAGCTTTTTGGCCACCTTTTCAGCCTCGGTGCGCAGCTCCAGATTGCGGGCTTCGAGCTGTACCCGCTGAGTTGCGAACAGATTCCGATTCGCGGCATTTGATCGCAAGGCCTTCTTTTGTGGCAGAAGATAGTTACGTGCATAACCGTCCTTGACGGTTACCACGTCGCCCATCTGCCCCAGCTTTTCGATCCGCTCGAGAAGTATGATCTCCATTATTCTTCCTCTTAAGTGGCTCCAACGGTCGCCGATGAGGCTGCTACTTTACGACGAAAGGCAGCAACGCGAGGTTTCTTGCCCGCTTGATCGCCTTGGCAAGTTCGCGCTGCTTTTTCGCCGACACCGCCGTAATTCGGCTGGGCACGATTTTGCCCCGCTCCGAGATATAACGGGACAGCAGTTTTATGTCCTTGAAGTCGATCTTGGAGGCGTTCGCGCCAGAGAAAGGACAGCTTTTCCTGCGCCGGAAAAAAGGCCGCCGTACTTTGTCGCCACTTTGCTTTGGGCGCCCTCGCTGAGGCGTGTTCATTATTTGCTCTCCTTATGCTCAGCCGCTTTAGTATCGCTCGAAACTTCTTCGGTCCCCTTCGGCCGAGGGGCGCGCGCGCCGGCCCGGTCGTCGGGACGGCCATGGTTCGGACGAGGCCCACGCGAATCCCGATGGGCCTTGGCCCGCATCATCGCGGAGGGCCCTTCTTCGAGTTCGTCGACCCGGATGGTCATGTGACGGAGGACGTCGTCGTTGAGCCGGAGATGACGCTCCATCTCCGCCATTGCTTCGTGCGGAGCGTCGATATTAAGAAGAACGTAATGGCCCTTGCGGTTCTTTTTGATTTTGTACGCGAGAGTGCGCAGGCCCCAGGGCTCGGTCTTGGTGACCTTGCCGCCGCCTTGTTCAATAATCTCGCTGAGTTTGCCCGAAAGTTCCTCGACAGATTGCGCGGAAACGTCCTGACGGGCGATAAAGACATGCTCGTAGAATGGCATCTAAAGGTTACCCCTTATGGCTGTTGAGTGCCTGGCGCTCGGCATTCCGACATGGTCTGGGAGCGGTACAGGCTAAGCCGGCATTGGCCGGCAAGGAGCTGTAAAGGCGAGGCACTATACAGTATTTGCCGGGACTGGCAAGCGTTCCCGCGACGTTTCTCAGCGCGGATCACGGCGGCGACGCACAACAGTGCTTGACAGTGTAAAGTCACCCGGTATGACATGGCGCCAGAACGGAGTTGGGGGGAACAGGAATGAAACCCGCATTTACTTTTCCGGGTCAGGGTAGCCAGGCGGTTGGCATGGGCAAAGCCATGGCCGATGCTTTTCCGGCGGCACGTTTGGTGTTCGAGGAAGTCGACGATGCGCTGAGCGAGCATTTGTCCCGGCTTATTTTCGAAGGGCCGCGGGACCAGCTCACGCTGACTGAGAACACCCAGCCCGCGCTAATGGCGGTCAGTATTGCGGTCGTGTCGGTGCTGGAGGCGGAAAGCGGCAAGTCGGTGGCTGACATGGCATCTCTGGTCGCCGGGCATTCGCTCGGCGAATATTCCGCGCTTACGGCGGCCGGGGCGCTGAAACTGTCGGATACGGCGCGGTTGCTCCGGCTTCGCGGTCGGGCCATGCAGCGCGCGGCGCCGGTGGGCGAGGGTGCAATGGCGGCGTTGCTCGGCCTCGATCTAGAGGCGGCCCGCGCGATCGCCGATGAAGCCGCCGAAGGCGAGATTTGCGCTTGCGCCAATGACAATGCGCCCGGACAGATCGTCGTGAGCGGCCATCGCCCGGCGGTCGACCGGGCGACCGAATTGGCCAGGGACAAGGGCGCCCGCAAGGCTGTGCTGTTGCCGGTGAGCGCGCCTTTCCACTGTGCCTTGATGGCGCCCGCGGCGCGGGAAATGGAACAGGCCCTGGCCGAGGTGGAAATCGCTTCGCCCTGTGTGCCATTGGTCGCCAATGTGACAGCGCAGCCGGTCGAAAACGGCGAGAGCATTTCCAGGCTGTTGGTCGAGCAGGTCACCGGCATGGTGCGCTGGCGCGAAAGCGTGGAGGCCATGGCCGCGGAAGGGGTCGCCTCAGTGGTCGAATTGGGCGCCGGTAAGGTGCTGACGGGGCTGGCCCGACGGATTAACCGCGATCTCACCGGGTTGTCGATTCAGACGCCTGACGATATAGACGCGTTTCTAAAAACGCTGTAAACCGGGCCGCGTTAAGGAGATGACGATGTTCGATCTATCGGGGAAATGTGCTCTGGTCACCGGCGCGTCGGGCGGCGTCGGCCGCGCCATTGCGAAATCGCTGCATGAGCGGGGCGCCGCGGTGGCGCTTTCGGGGACGCGCGTGGGTGTGCTTGAGGAAGTGGCCGCCGACGTCGGAGAGCGGACCTTCATCGTTCCCTGCAATCTTTCCGACCGGGTGGCGGTGGCGGCGCTTGTCGGCGATGCCGAGAAAGCAATGGGCCAGGTCGATATCCTGATCAACAATGCCGGCCTCACCCGTGACGGGCTGGCGCTTAGGATGAAAGCCGACGACTGGGACCAGGTGATCGAGGTCAATCTTTCGGCGAGCTTCTCGCTGTCGCGAGCCGTGATGCGCGGCATGATGAAGCGTCGTTGGGGCCGGGTGATCAACATTACATCCGTTGTCGGGGTTACCGGCAATCCGGGCCAGGCCAATTACGCGGCTTCCAAAGCCGGCATAATCGGCATGACAAAGTCGCTGGCCGCGGAAACCGCGTCGCGGGGAATTACCTTTAACTGCGTGGCTCCGGGCTTCATCGTGTCGCCGATGACCGATGTGCTCGATGAGAAGCAGCGCGAGAACATCTTACTGAAAATTCCAGCGGGGAAGCTTGGGAAAGCGGCCGATATCGGCGCTTCGGTGGCTTTTCTCGCCAGTAACGAGGCCGGCTATATCACCGGTCAGACCTTGCATGTTAACGGCGGAATGGCCATGATTTGAATTTAGCCATCTTTGATATGGGGCTGCTGGCCAAGCCAGATAAAGTGTGCTACCAAGTCGCGACTTTTTGAACGGCGGTGGCATTTCCGCCCAGCCGCGGCCCGCCTTGGTGAAGCAGATTATCTTAGTGACTCAAATTAAAGGAAACGTATCATGAGTGACGTTACCGAACGCGTAAAGAAAATTGTCATCGAGCATTTGGGGGTGGATGAAGATAAGGTAACGGAGACGGCCAGCTTCATCGATGACCTCGGCGCGGACAGCCTCGACACCGTCGAGCTGGTTATGGCCTTTGAGGAAGAGTTCGGTTGCGAGATCCCCGATGACGCCGCGGAGAAAATTCTCACGGTCAAGGATGCGATCGATTTTATCAGCCAAAACGCTGGCTAAGGATCGGTTCGCCGATCTTTCGCCGGCACCAGGATTGCGCTGAATATTTCGGCGCTGTTCCCCCGACCCCCTGGATCGGTGTAACAGCGCCGAAATTATTTTGGGTTTGCGGCGTCAAAACCGATTGCGGTACAAATGCGCCAGGACCTTTCCAGCAAGAGCAGCGATTGAGGCCGGAACATGAAACGCATAGTGGTAACCGGATTGGGACTGGTAACGCCTTTGGCATGCGGCACGGAAGAATCGTGGGCGCGTTTGATCGCCGGTGAGTCGGCGGCCGGCCCTATCACCCGATTCGACAGTTCCGACATGGCCGCAAAGGTCGCTTGCGAAGTTCCGATGGGCGACGGAACCAATGGAACCTTCAACGGCGCCGATTGGGTGAAGCCCAAGGATCTGAAACGCATGGACGCTTTCATCCGCTACGGCATGGCCGCGTCGACAATCGCGCTGCGGGATTCCGGATGGATGCCGGAGGATGATGAGGCGCGCGAACGCACCGGGGTCATGATCGGCTCTGGAATTGGCGGTCTGCCGGAGATTGAGCGCTGGGCGATCGTTCAGCATGAGAAGGGCCCGCGCAGGGTGAGCCCGTTTTTCATAACCGGCTGCCTGATTAATCTGGTGTCCGGCAATGTAGCGATCAAATACGGTTTCAAAGGCCCCAATCACGCGGTCGTCACGGCCTGTTCGAGCGGCGCACACGCGATCGGGGACGCGGCCAGGCTCATCAAATGGGGTGACGCCGATGTGATGATCGCCGGCGGTGCGGAGAGTGCGTTGTGCCCCCTCGGGATAGCGGGTTTCGCCGCGGTGAAAGCCTTGAGCACCAATTTCAATGACGAGCCCGAGCGCGCATCGCGACCGTGGGACCGCGACCGGGACGGTTTCGTCATGGGCGAGGGCGCGGGCATCGTCGTGCTGGAGGAATATGAGCACGCCAAACGACGCGGGGCCAGGATTTACGCCGAGATCAAAGGCTATGGCCTGTCGGGGGATGCTCACCACATCACCGCGCCGGCGCCGGATGGCAATGGCGGTTTTCGGTCAATGAGCGCGGCTTTGCGGGACGCGGGGCTCGACCCGTCCGAGGTTGATTACGTCAATGCGCACGGCACTTCGACGCCACTCGGTGACGAGATCGAACTGGGCGCGGTGAGGCGGGTGTTTGGACCGGCAATCGAAAATATCTCGATGTCGTCGACTAAATCCTCGATCGGACATTTGCTGGGGGCCGCGGGCGGCGTCGAAGCGATTTTTTCGATTCTGGCGATCCGTGACGGCATTGTGCCGCCGACGATAAATCTCGATAACCCCGACGAAAGCTGTGGCGGAGTGGACCTGGTGCCGCACAAGGCGAAGGAGCGGCCGGTTCGGGCGGCGTTATCGAACTCCTTCGGCTTTGGGGGAACCAACGCCTCTCTGGTAATGTCGTCGGTCGATTAGGGCCCGGAGGGGCGGGCGCCCTGAAACAGGCAAGCGAGCGAGCCGGTATGACCGGAAAGCTTCGAATCGGTTTGTTATTCCTGGTGCTGATGGTCGCGACCATCGCGGCGGCGGTCGGCTGGTCGGCCCGGCTTTTTAACGCGCCCGGCCCGCTTGATCGCGCGACCGTGGTGCTGCTGCCCCAAGGACTTGGTTTAAAACAGGTGGCCGCGCGCCTCGACGACGCGGGCGCGATTTCTCCGCCGCTGCTGTTCGTGGCAATGGTTCAGCTATCCGGCGATGCGCGACGTTTGCGCGCCGGGGAATATCTGATCCCCGAGGCGGCAAGCATGCGTGCCATCCGCGACCTGCTGAAAGCTGGTGAGACAGTCGTGCACCGGTTCACGGTCGCTGAAGGGCTGACATCGCGCCAGGTGGCCGAGTTATTACGTGCCGAGCCCGCCCTCAAAGGCGAAATCCGTTCCGTGCCGGCTGAGGGATCGCTTCTGCCCGAGACCTATCATTTCTCCCATGGCGATCAGCGGAACGACTTGCTGCGCCGCATGACCGGGGCGATGGACGAAACGCTGGCCACCCTTTGGCCTCAACGGGCGCCGGGCGTGCCGTTGGCGGGCCCATGGGACGCGGTCATTCTTGCGTCGATTGTGGAACGGGAAACCGCGCGGGCCGATGAGCGCGGCCGTATCGCCGGGGTGTTCATGAACCGCTTGCGCCGCGGCATGCGCCTGCAGTCCGATCCCACGGTGGCCTACGGGCTAAACAATGGGGAGGCACTGGAGAGGCCCTTGAGCCGTGCCGATCTCGACCGTGAAACGCCTTACAACACTTACCTCATCGGCGGCCTGCCGCCAGGGCCGATTGCCAATCCGGGCCGGGAAGCGCTGGCCGCGGTGCTCAATCCCTCCGAGACCGACGAACTCTATTTCGTGGCCGATGGAACGGGCGGACACGCTTTTGCCGTGTCACATGCCGAGCACCTGCGCAATGTGCGTAAATGGCGGCGGATACAAGCTCAAGACCGTAACTGAAAGGGCGGCTATTTCTTGACCGGCTGACGAAGCAGGGGATCAAGCCAACGCTCGGGAAGCAGTAACGCGAGACGGAGCACCACCGCCATCTGCCACGGAAAGGCGATGCGGGCCTTGCCGCGCGACAAACCCTTTTCGATGATTCGGGCGGCGCGGTCGGCATCCATGAGAAAGGGCATCGCGAACCGATTGTGCGCGGTCATCGGGCTGGTCACATATCCGGGGCAGATCACCGAGACCCGAATTCCCTCGCGGTAATAGACGCCGCGCAGCGCCTCGCCGAAACCCTTTACCGCTACCTTGCTGGTGGAATAAGCGGGCGAGGACGGCAAGCCATGAAAGCCCGCCATCGAGCTCACGATGCCGATTTGGCCGCGCCCGCGTGGCCGCATCCTTTTCAACGCCGGAAAAACCGTGTTGAACACGCCCTCGACATTGGCCGCAAAGACATCACGCGTTTGTTGCTCCAACTCCAGATCCTTGCGGGTCTGGGTCGAGATGCCGGCATTGGCGATTACAAGATCGAGCGGGGCCACCTTGTCGGCCTCAAGGATCCAGTCCACCATGGCGGCGCGGTCGGTCACTTCGGCAATATGCGACGTTGCGACAGCGCCTGTGGCTGTGCAGGCCCTGGCGACGCGGTCGAGCCTGTCCCGGTCCCGTCCGCCCAAAGCAAGCGTTACGCCGGGCCCGGCATAGGCCTTGGCGAGCGCCTCGCCGATGCCGCTGCTCGCGCCGGTGATCAGGATCGATTTCGGATTCTTCAATTTGGCCTCCCTGTTTTGTTGTTTGAGCGGGACCGAGCCACTATAGTGCCCCGCAACCTAAAACGGTAACACTCCTCGGCTTGGAGCCGCCACCATGACCATATCCAGCATGACCGGATTTGCCAGAATCCAGGGCGAGGGTAACGGCCTGACCTGGATTTGGGAGGTCAAGAGCGTCAATGGGCGCAATTTCGACGTTCGTTGCCGGCTGCCGTCAGGCATGGATACGCTTGAATCCGAATTGCGAAAACTGCTCGCGAAAACGGTCAAACGGGGTCATGTCAATGTCTCCCTGCAAGTCAGCCGCCGTAATCACGGCACCAGGATGCGTGTCAACCAGACCGCGCTGGATCAGATAATGGAAATCGCGAAAAGCCTTCCCAAGGACAGTGGAATCGCGCCTCCGACACTCGATGGTCTTCTCCGTGTCAACGGCGTTCTCGAACTGATCGAAGAGCCGGAATCCCCGGAGCAGCAGACGCTGCGCGAGCAGGCGATGCTGCAAAGCTTCGAAGACGCGGTCATGGCGCTGAACGCGATGCGCCAGACAGAGGGCGCGCGCCTGAAAGCCGCGATCGATGATCAGGTGTCTGAGCTTGCGCGACTGAGCAAGGCCGCGCGGGGGACGTCCGCCCTTGATCCTGAGGTCATCCACGACAATCTCAAGACCCGTCTCCAGGAACTGCTGGCGAATACGGCGGGCATGCCCGAAGAGCGGCTGGTGCAAGAGGCCGCAATTCTCGCCGCCAAGGCCGACGTCCGGGAAGAGGTGGATCGCCTCGACGCTCATGTCGCGGCGGCACGCGGGATGCTGGAAGCGGGCGGGGCAGTCGGTCGACGGATCGACTTTCTGGCCCAGGAACTCAACCGGGAGGCCAACACCTTGTGCTCCAAGGCCTCCGACGTCACGTTGACGCGCATCGGCCTCGACATGAAGGCGGTGATCGATCAATTGCGTGAGCAAATACAGAACATCGAATAACACATGGCGAACAATGTGACTGACCATCGGGGAATGATGCTGGTCCTGTCGTCCCCTTCGGGGGCCGGCAAGACGACCCTCTCCCGCATGCTTTTGGACCGCGACCCGGGTTTTGTGATGTCGGTGTCCGCGACCACCCGACCACCGCGCCCCGGCGAAGTCGACGGGCGTGACTACTTTTTCGTCGATCACGACCGGTTCGCCAGCATGGTCGAGAATGACGAGCTGCTGGAATACGCCACGGTGTTCGGCAATAGCTACGGAACGCCAAAGGAGCCCGTGCTGAAGGCCATTGGCGCGGGCAAGGATGTGTTGTTTGATATCGACTGGCAGGGCACCCAACAGGTCGCCGAACATAGTCGGAACGACCTGGTCAAAATTTTCATCCTCCCGCCGTCGATGGCCGAGCTTGAACAGCGCCTTAAAAAGCGCGCCCAGGATTCGGCCCAGGTTGTGGCCAAGCGCATGAGCGAGGCGCCGCAAGAGATCGGTCATTGGGCGGAATATGACTATGTGGTGATCAATGAGGATTTGGAGGCGAGCTTTGACAAAATCCACACGATCATTGCCGCCGAACGCCTAAGACTCCATCGGCAAACCGGATTATCCAAGTTCGTCAAGTCGCTTATCGGGTAACGTTAAGAATTGACCTTAACGAGCTTCGAACTCTTCCACGGCCCGCGCGAGGGCACAGAACTGAATGACGCCCAGGGTTTCGGCCCGCACGGCCGGGTCGATGCCCGCGTGCCGGAGCACCGCGTGAACATCGACGCCAAGCGCCTTCAGACTTGACCGCAGCATCTTGCGCCGTTGCCCGAAGGCCGCGGCGAGCACGCGTTTTAAGGCCGGCATCGGGGCCGGCGCGACAGGCTCAGACCGCGGGTCGAGGCGGACCACACTCGAAGTCACCTTGGGCTGCGGCACGAAAGCGCGGGGCGAGACATCGAACAGAATGCGTGGCGTCGCGCGCCACTGGCACAATACGGAAAGGCGGCCGTAAGCCTTGGTGCCGGGCATTGCTACGATGCGTTGTGCGACCTCGCGTTGAAACATCAGGGTCAAACTTGAAAACCACGGCGGCCACACCTCGGTCTCCAGCCATTTTGTCAACAACACGGTGGAGATATTGTAAGGCAGGTTGGCGACCACATGCACTGGCCGCCCCGACGAAAACAGCGCCTCCTGGTCAATCTCCAGCGCATCGCCGGAGACGATTTCCAGGCGACCGGGATAGGCCGCCGCCACGTCATGGAGCGCCTGGATGCAGCGTTCATCCTTCTCGATGACGACCACCCGCCGCGCCCCCTCCATCAGCAGCGCGCGCGTCAGGCCGCCCGGTCCGGGGCCGATCTCACAGACCTCGGTGTCCGCCGTGACCCCGGCCTCGCGGGCGATGCGCCGGGTCAGGTTCAAGTCCAGCAGGAAGTTCTGGCCAAGCGCCTTGCGGGCGCTCAGGCCGTGGGCGGCGATCACCTGGCGCAGCGGCGGCAGACTATCCGACGATTTCACGATGCCCGCTGGGCAGCGAAGTTTCCTGCCGCCTCAATCGCCGCGATCAGGCTGGTGGCGTCGGCCACGCCCCCACCGGCAATGTTCAGCGCGGTGCCGTGTCCGGGCGAAGTGCGAACGACAGGCAAACCGAGCGTGACATTCACAAGATTCGAAAAATCAATGGTTTTGACCGGGATCAACGCCTGGTCGTGATACATGCACAAAACCGCGTCATACGACTCTCGTTTTGCCGCGTGAAACAGGCTGTCGGCTGGAATGGGGCCTGCCACCGAGATGCCTTCTGACCGCAGGATATCTATCGCGGGCTCGATGATTTCGATTTCCTCCCGCCCCATGGCTCCACCCTCGCCCGCATGGGGGTTGAGCCCGGCAACCGCAAGGCGCGGGTCAGCTATGCCGAAATCCCGCGCCAGCGCCTGGGCCGTGATGCGTCCGCAGTCGATGACAAGGTCGCGGGTAAGCGTTCCCACTACCTGGGAGAGGGCGATGTGAACGGTGACCGGAACCACGCGCAGCCCCGGGCAAGCGAGCATCATGACCGGCTTGCACGACCCGTCCGGGCCGAGTTTACGCTCGCACAAGGATGCCACGAAGTCGGTATGACCGCTGAAAGAGAAGCCGCCCTGGTACAACACGCTCTTATGAATTGGATTGGTCACGATGGCGGACGCCTGACCGTCAAGCGCCAGCGACGTGGCGGTCTCGATCGAGGCTATGACCGCGGACGCATTGGCGACATCGGGTCGACCCGGTGCGACCGGCGAGGGAAGCGGGATGGGCAGGACTGGCAAGGCGTCCGCAAACAGGTCAACTGCTTCACGCGGGGTTTCGATCCGGCGCGTCGGCGCTGCCAGGCCAAGTGCCCGGGCGGTGGTTTTCAACAGGTCCGGGTCGGCGAGGACGAAAAACGGCGCAAGGCACGCTTGCTCGCGAGCCAGCCATGCTCGAAGCGCAAGTTCGGGTCCAATGCCGGCCGGCTCGCCCATCGTCAAGGCGAGAGGGATTGTGGCTCCTGGCTTCAGACGATGGCGGACGGTTGAAGCCCGGCCCGGTGTCACTTGTAATCCAGGATGGCGTCACGGCGCAGGTCGCGCATATAGCGGCGCGCAACCAGCGACAGCCTCTGACGGGTCAACTGCTGCTCGACAAAATCGAAGGTCGGCATTTCGACCTTCGGCTGCTGCCGGTCGCAAACCAAGAAAACACGGATGCTTTTTTCCCCTACGACCGCACGGCTGGCATGGCCGATTTCCAGAGTTTCGACCGCATTGACGATATTTGCGGGCAATTCGCCGAGTTTGAGCGAGCCCAAACTGCCGGCGCTGGCCGCGCTTAGCTCCTTGCCGACGGCTTCGGCTTCCTGACAGGCTTCTATCGAGCTGGTCCTGGCTTCCATTACTTCTTTGAGCGCCGCAACCTCCTCCGGCAGGGCGTCGGAGCTGACGGGCGCCGATATTTGCATGAGGTCGAGCTGTACATCCATGGGATCGACGGTCAGAATCTTCCGGCGATCCTTGAGGAAAATAATGGAAAATCCACTGGCGGTTCGAATGGGCGGGGTGATCCGGCCGGGGCGCATGGCCCCTAGAACTTCTTGAATTTCGGGCGCCAACTGTGACTCCGCCACCCAGCCGACGTCGCCACCGTTGGCCGAGGTGGCGCCATCTGAAAACTGGCGGGCAAGGGCCGCAAACGAGCCGCCGCCGCGCAACTGGGATAGCAACCTCACAGCCGACCGCTTGACTTCGCTCTCCTGATCCGGTGTATCCACGGTAAGCAAAATTTCCGAAAAATTATATTCCGGCTTGCCGGCATCAGCCTTCATGCGATCAAGCACACCTTGAACTTCAGTATCCGAAATGAACAGGCGCGAGGAAAGCCGGCGGCTTACCAGTTCGCTCCACATCAACTCCGCCTCGATCCGGGAATGGATGGTGGCGATGTCGGAACGAATGGTGATCAAAAAATCCTCGAACTGGCCGCGTGTCAGGTTGTTCTGGGCGGCGAGCGCGGTAATGCCCTGGTCGATTTCGCTCTCGCTGATTGATATTTCGTTTTCTCTCGCCTCCTGAACCTGAAGCATTTCATCCACCAGTCCCTGCAGGATCTGCTGGTGCATGCGGCGGCGTTCTTCCGGATTGGCGCTGGCGCCGGTCGATGAGAGGACGAGATTGAGCCTCATGTCGACATCGTAATTCGACACAATGCTGTCATTTACAATGGCGGCGATCCGCTGCACGTCCTGTGCTTCCGCGGGTTTCACGACAGCCCCGTGCATGGCTGCCGCCGTCATGCAAAGCCCGAGCATCCCGCCCGCAAGTCTCGGTAATCCCTGATTCCGTGTCACTGTGAACCCTTGCACTTTCTTCCCAAGCCGGAGGTAATGGATTTGCCACAGGAAATCGGCGAAATCAAGCGGCTTGGGGCCAACTTGCCCCACCAGTTAGCCAAGATGTTTTAGCACCAGGCGAATGAGAACCGAGGTCGACGGTGTCAGATCACGGTCCGTCGTGAAATTATGGCGAACCGTGGCGCCAAATTCGATGCATTCGTCCTGGTAATGCAATCCGCCCTCGGCGACGACGCTTCGGTCGTCAAGCAGGCTACGCACAAAACGGCCGTTCGCGGACCAGTTCCCGGTGAACTGGAAGCGGGTTCCAAGCTTGATCTCGCGCCGATCCGGGTTGAAAGGATCGACCGACCCGTTATCAGTCTCAAGAAAAGCGATATCGACCTTGACCGCCTTCGGGCCCAGCAGCAGATCAGCCTCATTGAGCCGTATCGCAAAACTGTCCTTGTCCAGCCGAACCCGGTGGAAATATGTGATCGAATTCGACCAGTTGACCTGGAGCCGCCCGACATAGTCAGAGAGACGGCGGTCGAGCCCCGCGCCCCGTGGCAGAACCGAGTTGCGATTGAAACGGTAACTCTGGCCCACCAGCATTTCCGCCGAGCGGCCGTTGCGTCCGGTCAGGGAGTAACGGAGGCCGTAGCTGACACGGCTGCCGGCGTCAAAGCGGTCAATGCCGGTGAATCTGTCGAGGCTGAACAGGTTCGTGTCGTCGAATTGAAAGCTCTGACTGTCCTCATTGGGAATGTCAGCCGGATTTCCCGTATCAGGACCGGCGACGACCAAAACGACAGGTTCGATGATTTGCGACAGCCTGGCTCCCCGGCGCACGAACGGCATTCGCCAGTCAATCGCGACTTGTGGCGCCACACGGCCGGTGACCTCTGTTCCACCGGAGCCGCCGGTGTCGCCGGGAACGAATGGCGACAAGAAAACACGGGGCTGAGATCCGCCATGAGTACGATAAAGATCGCCGCGAACGCGGGCGATAAATCTGGTCACTGTTCCCAGCCGGGATATCATCGGCAATTGCCAGGAGGCGCCAAACGACAGGCGCTGAACGTCGGCCCCGTCCGGCCGGGTCATTACCAGCAGGCTGCCGTCAATATCGTAGCGGGAGCCACGCCACCCCGGCTCGCTGCCGTAATGGAATTCGAGCCACGGCAGGACAAACGGCGTTTGCCCGGCGTCATCCTCAAGCCGCAGCCCCTGAAAGCCGTAGGCGCTGGCCGACGCGAAGCTGCGCCCGTCGAAGTGCTCGATAAACAGCCGGCTGGTCAGGGTCTCTTTGTCAGCAATGCCGTAGCGGCGCAGATAAGTGTCATCGCTGGTCCAGGCGGCGTCAAAACCCCAGTTGGTTTTGTCCCCGATCTGGAAGCGCCCGTCGCCAAAAACATGGCCTCGGAAAATGCGATCGCCGGTCTTGAGGTTGGCGTCGGTGCGCTCATCGACCCGCGTCAGGCTGCCAGCCAGGGTGTACCGGCCGCGTTTGGTGCGCTCGCGGTATTCGCCGCCGAGGCTCAGGCTCTCCCGAGTGGTAATCAGCGGCGTCAGGGTGAAGTCCCGGTTAGGTGCGATGTTGAAAAAATAAGGCAGTTCCAGCTTGACGCCAAGGAAGGAGGAGCTTCCGATCTTGGGCACCAGAAAGCCGCTTTTTCGCTTAACCGTGGGGTCGGGGTGCGACAGATAGGGCAGATAGCCGACCGGTATCCCGAAGAATTCCAACACCGCGTTCTTATAAACGATGGTTTTCTCATCTTCGTTATGGGTGATCGTTTCGGCCCGGATCTGCCATAGCGGCGCTTTATCCGGGTTTTCCTGGCAAAGTTCGCATGGGGAGTAGACCGCATGGCGCAAAACGTTGCGTTGGCCGCCCGAGCGATCGGCCTTGACCGCGGCCAGGCGGGAGCCATCGGAAAACAGCAGCAGTACATTCTGAATGAAGCCGTCGCGCAGATCGCTCGACAATTGAAGGTGATCGGCGAACATCGTGTGTCCGCTTGGATCGATCACCCGGACATTGCTGGTCGCGACCAGCTTGCGATCATCCGGATCATAGACGACCTTGCCGGCATGGACGGTCCTGCCTCGATATTGGATCTCGACATGACCGCTTGCGGTGAACATGCCGGAATCCTGGTCATGGATCATCTCATCGGCGTTGATGATCATGGGGTCGGCCGCTGTCTCCTGGGCGCTGGAGACGCCGGGATTCGCCAATGTCAGGGCCACGACGCTAACGAAAACGCCTAGCGCCACGGCAAATCGTCGACGCGCGCCACCTGACCTTGCATTCCGGCCAGATCGGGCGGGCCGCTCTGATAAAGACGAAGGCGTGAGGAGGTTTTGTTTTGGTGACTTGTCCATGAGCACACTACGTTGGACTATCCGGTTACCGCCGTCATAACTGAAGATAGGGCGCACCTCAACCTATACACCTGATTAAGGCCGATCAGGGGCCGGGATCGTTGATTTGTTTCGGGCTTTTATTTCCAGCCGGTGTGGGTAAGATATGCCTGCTTGGCGACCGCGCGCGCCGTTCAGCCAGTGAAATCAGACAAAAGCCTCGACGAGGAAACATCGTCGACCAAGGGGACGTGATGAAGACTACATTTTCCGAAATTTCGATTCCGGGCAGCGGTGCCCTCGCGGTATTTTGCTTCAACGGCAAGGTGCTCGCGCCCACGGCGGAAAAAATCGACGCGGCCTGTGACGGCGCGATCACCCGGGCGATGAACGCGGGGCGCTTCAGCGGTGAAAAGGGCCAGATTCTGGAGATTTTGGCGCCTGCCGGACTGGAGCTGGACCGGCTCGTCGTATCGGGCCTGGGCAAGTCCGAGGATGCGGACCAGCTTGCATGGCGAGAGGCGGGCGGCGCCTTGGCGGCCCATCTCAACAAGAGCGGGGCGAAAGCGGTTTCCGCCGCCATCGATCAAATCGAGGACGGCGCGCTTTCGGCGACGGACGCAGCGGCGCAACTGGCTTTCGGCGCCCGGCTAAGGAACTATCGCTTCGATCGCTATTTGACGGCCGAGGCCGATGACAAGAAACCGACTCTGACGGAAATTGAGGTGTTGGTCGAAGGCGCGGCGCAGGCGCGCGAGGCTTTCGAACCGCTCGATAAGGTCGTGGACGGGGTGTTCCTCACCCGCGATCTGGTGAGCGAACCCGGCAACAAGGTCTATCCGGAAACATTCGCCGAAATCGCCGGGGGCTTGAGCGAGCTGGGCGTCGAAGTCGAAATTTTTGACGAAGAGAAGCTTGAAAGCCTGGGGATGAATGCGTTGTTGGCGGTCGGCCAGGGCAGTGATCGCGAATCGCGCGTTGTCGTCATGCACTGGAATGGCCTTGAGGACGACACAGACCAGGCGCCGGTCGTGTTTGTCGGCAAGGGCGTGACGTTTGACAGCGGCGGCATTTCGCTCAAGCCCGGTGCGGGCATGGCCGAAATGAAGTGGGACATGGGCGGCGCCGGCTCGGTGGTCGGGCTGATGAAGGCGTTGGCCGGCCGGAAGGCCAGGGTCAATGCCATCGGCGTGATCGGGCTGGTGGAGAACATGCCCTCGGGCAAGGCGCAGCGGCCGGGCGACATCGTGACCGCCATGTCGGGAAAGACGGTCGAGGTTCTTAATACGGACGCCGAGGGCCGGCTGGTGCTGGCCGATGTGCTGTGGTACGCGCAGCAGCGCTTCCAGCCCAAGGCGATGATCGATCTGGCGACGCTGACCGGAGCCATAATCATCGCGCTGGGGCACGATAATGCCGGCATATTCTCGAATGACGATGAACTTGCCGAGGCTTTCTTCGCCGCGGGTGAGAAAAGCGGCGAAGGGGTCTGGCGGTTCCCGCTCAGCAAGGCCTATGACAAGCTGATCGATTCGAGCATTGCCGACATGCAGAATATTGGCCCGGGACGGCAAGCCGGAAGCATCACCGCGGCCCAGTTCCTGCAACGGTTCGTTGGGGACGTGCCGTGGGTCCATGTCGATATCGCCGGCATGGCCTGGTCCAAAAAGGACACGGCGACCACGCCCAAGGGCGGCACCGGCTTTGGTGTGCTGCTGCTCAATGAACTCGTGGCGACAAACTACGAGCAAGCTTAGACGGAAAGCCAGGGTGACCGAGGTCAGTTTTTACCATCTGCGCAGCCAGCGGCTGGAACAGGCTCTGCCAAAACTTCTGGAGCGGGCCCTGGACGCTGGCTTGCGCGCGGTGGTGCTGACCGGGTCAAAGGAGCGGGCCGAGGCCCTGAATTCAGCGCTGTGGACTTACGACCCCAACTCCTTCCTGCCCCACGGCAGCGCCGCCGATGGCTACGCCGAGGAGCAGCCGGTTTTTTTGACGGTTGAGGAGGAAAACCCGGCGGGCGCCACCGTGTTGGTGCTGACCGACGGTGTTGAGGCCGATTACCTTGGGGATTTCGACCGATGCCTGGACATGTTCGACGGCAATGACGAGCAGGCGGTGCAAGCCGCGCGGGTCCGCTGGCGGCAATGTCAGGCCGCGGGCCATGCGGTGACCTACTGGCAACAGTCGCCCGAAGGTCGGTGGGAGAAGAAAGCCTGACCGGCGGCAGCGCCACTTTCAGCCAAACTCAACCCTGGACGGCTGGGCACAGAGCTGTTGCGGCCCGGCCGCGAAGCCTCTATAACCCCGCGCAATTATTGGCCAACAACTGAATTTGGAGCATCGTTGTGGAACGCACTTTTTCTATCGTAAAGCCGGACGCCACCGCCCGTAACATCACCGGCAAAATCATTGATCGTCTGGAGAGCGCAGGACTGCGCGTTGTGGCGCAGCGGCGGGTCCGGCTAACGCGGGAACGGGCCGAATCCTTTTACGCGGTCCATAAAGAACGCCCGTTTTTTAATTCCCTTTGCGATTTCATGACCTCCGGCCCGGTTGTTGTGCAGGTCCTCGAAGGCGAGAACGCGGTGGCAAAGAACCGTGAAGTGATGGGCGCCACCAACCCGGCCGAGGCCGCCGAAGGTACAATCCGCAAGGATTTCGCCGAATCGATCGAAGCGAATTCGGTGCACGGCTCGGACTCGTCCGAAAACGCCGCGATCGAGATCGCGTTCTTCTTCAATGAGGACGAAATTGTCGGCTAGGGAAGCCCACGCCCACGGTGGCCCTTCGGGGCCACCGCCTATCTTGCCCTATAATCGGCTATGAATAATCTTCCGGTTCCGGCAAAACCGGATTCATGAGGCCGACGCCCGGCGCGGCGGCATCTTGTATCTCGACCTTGTTGCCTGTCACCCGGACCCTCGACTCAGCGATCATGCGAACCGCCATCGGGTAGATTGAATGCTCCATCTTGAGCACCCGTTCGGCCAGCGTCTCCGGCGAATCGTCACTCAGGACCGGGACCACGGCCTGAATGATGATCGGTCCGCTATCCATCTCGGGCCGGACGAAATGCACGCTGCATCCGGTGAAACGCACCCCGGCTTCTATCACGCGTTCGTGGGTGTCGAGGCCACGAAAAGCCGGCAGCAGTGAAGGATGGATGTTGATCAACCGGTTGCGCCATTTACTCACGAACTGAGGTTTCAAAAGGCGCATGAAACCGGCCAGGCACACCAGCTCGGCGCCGGATTCGCGCAGGCACTTATCGAGCTCGTCATCAAACGCCTCCCGATCATCGAAGGAGGTGTGGTCGATGACCGTGGTCGAAAGACCGGCCTCGCGCGCACGCGCGACGCCTGGGATATCCGGCCGGTTCGAAACAACTTTCACGATGCATGCCGGAAAGTCCTCGCTCTCACAAGCGTCGATCAGGGCCTGCATGTTACTGCCGCGGCCCGAAATCAGCACCGCTATTTTAAGGCGTTTCACTACTTACTCTCCTGTCTTGTCGGTCACCGGCCAGCCGCGGTCACTGCCCCAATGGCCCTCGGGCGCCGAAATGGAAATGGCGCGGCCGTCCTTGCCGCGTGGAACAATCCGGCCCATGCGGAAAACCTGTTCGCCATGCTCAGAAAGCACCTTCACCGCCTGTCGCTCCTGGTCCGCGGGGACCACCACCGCCATGCCGATACCGCAGTTGAAGGTGCGCAGCATTTCGGCGGGCTCAATGCCGCCCTGTGCCATCAGCCACTGGAAAACCGGAGGCAGGGGCCATGACCCGGCGTCCAGCGCCGCGGCCACATCGGGCGGGAGCACACGGGGGATGTTCTCGACGATGCCGCCGCCGGTGATATGCGCCAGTCCCTTGACGAGGCCCGCCCTGAAGGCGGCAAGGCAGGATGCGACGTAAATTCGGGTAGGCTCCAGCAAAGCCTCGCCGAGCGAACAATCGTCGCGGAACGGCGCATCGGTCCGATAGTCAAGGGCGCCGTGTCCGGCGATGCTCCGAACCAGGGAGAAGCCGTTGGAGTGAACGCCGTTTGACGCGAGACCTAAAATGACGTCGCCGGGGGCAATTCGCTGCCCGGTGAGCGTCTGACCGCGTTCGACCGCGCCGACCGCAAACCCGGCCAAATCATAGTCGTCGGCCGCCTGGGTTCCGGGATGCTCCGCCGTTTCGCCGCCGATCAGGGCGCAACCGGCCTGACGGCAGCCTTCGGCGATTCCGCTGATCACCGCTTCGGCCATTTCCACGTCGAGCCGGCCGGTGGCGAAATAGTCCAGAAAGAAAAGGGGCTCGGCGCCCTGAACAATCAGGTCATTCACGCACATCGCGACCAGATCGACGCCGACTGTGTCGTGCTTGCCGATTTCAATCGCGATCCGCAACTTGGTGCCGACACCGTCGGTAGCCGCGACCAGAACCGGATCGCGGTATCCGGCGGCCTTCAAATCGAAAAGTCCGCCAAATCCGCCAAGATCGCCGGCGGTCCCCGGTCGTTTCGTGCTACCGGCGATCGGCTTGATGCGTTCGACGAGCGCCGCGCCGGCGTCAATGTCCACGCCGGCGTCCTTGTACGTCAAAGGATTTGATTTGCTTTCGGCCACGTTATCCGTTCCGTCGCTAACTGTGTATATCAGGCCGCAGCTTACTTCATTTGCCGCCACCGAAGCGAGACTTGATACTCGCTTCCCGGCAGTTCACGGTGGATATTTGAAGGCCGGGGCGAAATGGTATAGTGGAACACAATTGCAGGACCGGGGATGCCCGCGTTGAGGACAAGGCAAATGCCATGGACGTGAAAGACAGGTTTTGGATCGCAAGGTCCGCGGGACGTGAACCAGCGCGGTCTGGTGTCACAATTTTGCGCCGGAAATTGGTCGGTCTTGCCCCCGTCGTCACCTTCCTT
>JBHHWG010000013.1:0-48263 GCA_046756385.1 Sphingomonadales bacterium
CGGCGTGATCTGGACCGCGAGTTTCGCCACCGTCGCGATCGGCTATCTCAATATGATCTCGGTGGCGTTCGCGGTCCTGTTCATTGGCCTGGGCATTGATTTCGGCATTCATTTTTGCCTGCGATACCGGGAAGAAATCGACCGCGGATGCGAAAACGAAAAAGCGTTGCGCAACTCGGCGGCCGGGGCCGGCCTTGCCCTTGCCTTGTGTGCACCGACCACCGCGGTGGCGTTCTATGCGTTCATTCCCACGGCCTATGCGGGCCTTGGCCAGCTTGGGCTGATCTCGGGCACCGGCATGTTCATTGCCCTGGCGGCCTCCCTGACCGTGCTTCCGGCCTTGCTTACGGTGATCCCGGTCAAGCCGAAACTGCGCACGGGCGATGTGCCCGCGCCGGGGCGGGCGGCGGCGTGGGTGCGGCGTCACGGCCGACCGATATCGGGATCGGCTCTGGTGCTTGGCCTGTTGGCGCTGCCGCTAATAGGCGCCGCGCGGTTCGATATCGACCCGATGAGATTGCGCGATCCGGGCACCGAGTCGGTCCAGACCGTGATGCGCCTGTTCGGCGATCCCGACTCGTCGCCCTACACGCTGCAGATCCTTGCCAGCGGCGACGGGGCCGCAGCCGACCTGGCACGGCGTCTCGAAGTCTTGCCCGAGGTCGACCGGGCAGTGACGCTTGCAAGCCTGATCCCGGACGATCAGGACGAAAAGCTCGAAATGATCGACGAGGCGTCGCTGTTCCTGATGCCGGTATTCGAAACCGGGGAGCCTGACGCGCCTCCAGGCGTTCCCGAGCGGCGGGCGGCGCTGGCCGATTTCGGGGCCAAATTGATGGCGCTGGAGGAGGCGCGGGCGTCGCCAGCGTTGCTTGTCGGCGGGCGACGGTTGCTTGAAGGCCTGACGCGCTTCAGCAGTAAGTTTTCTGACGATGAAAATGCACATGCCGCCCTGGAACGAGCCTTGTTTCGCTTCCTGCCCCATCAGGTCGATAAGCTCGGTAAAATGCTCGAGGCCGACTATATCTCCAGGAGCAACCTGCCTGAAAAGCTGCGCACTCGCTATGCCGAGCCCGGCGGGCAAGTGCGCATCGAGGTGTTTCCGTCTGACGACGTGAGTGATCAGGATGCGCTGAGGCAGTTCGTGCGCGCGGTGCAAGCCGTGGTGCCCGATGTGACCGGGCCCACTGTTCAGATCGTCGAAGCCGGTGATGCCGTTGTGGGATCGATGCGCCAGGCGACCCTGTGGGCGGCTATCCTGATTACCCTGTTCCTGTTCGTGGTGCTGCGCCGAACCCGCGACGTGCTGCTGGTGCTGGCGCCGCTGGCGCTTGCGGGGCTCTATACCGTGGCGGCCACCGTGCTGCTGGGCTTGTCGTTCAATTTTGCCAATGTGATTGTGCTGCCGCTCCTGATCGGCCTTGGCGTCGATGGCGGCATTCATCTGGTGATGCGCGCCCGCGAACGCTCGAGCGACGCGGCATTGCTGGAGACCAGCACCCCACGCGCGGTCTTGTTGAGTTCGCTAACCACCATCGGCTCATTTGGCAGTCTCGCCATATCGAGCCACCGGGGCACCGCCAGCATGGGCGAATTGCTGATGGTCGCGATCGCGATTACCCTGGTCTGCATGCTAATCATACTGCCGGCGATGATGGTGTGGTTTGAATCACCCGAGGACCCCGATCGTCATTGAGCGCCGGTGTGCGAATATTGTCGCGAGCCAGGTATCTTTCCTTGTGAGGAGCCGTCTGGCTCTCTAAACTCATGGAGAGCTTTACTTGACCGATGGAATCAGGCACAGAGTTGCCGAATGGCGCGGCCATCGGACGAAACAAGCGGAAGCCGGCCATTTTTCCAGGGAACAGGGGAAAACGCGGATGAAGATCGTTCTCGCCCAACCGAGAGGGTTTTGCGCCGGCGTCGAACGTGCGATCGAAATCGTCGAGAGGGCGCTGGCCAAATATGGCGCTCCGGTCTATGTCCGCCATGAAATTGTCCATAACAAGCATGTGGTCGAGGACCTGCGTCAAAAGGGGGCGGTTTTCGTTGAGGAGCTCGACGACGTGCCGACCGGGGCAATCACGATTTTCAGCGCCCATGGGATTTCGCAGGCCGTTGAGGACGAGGCGGGGCGGCGCAATCTCGCGGTGATCGACGCCACCTGTCCCCTGGTCGCCAAGGTGCACAAGGAAGGTCAACGCTACGACGCCAGCGGTTTGGAGATGATTCTGATTGGCCATCAAGGACATCCCGAGGTCGAGGGAACCATGGGCCGGATTCCCAACAGGATACATTTGATTTCCAAGGCCGAGGATGTGGAAAAGCTGGTGGTGCGGGACGCCGAGAAGCTGGCCTATGTGACCCAGACCACACTCAGCGTTGACGACGCCAAAGACGTCATCGAGGCTCTGACCACACGCTTTCCCAACATTGTCGGTCCGCAGGTTCGGGACATTTGCTACGCCACCCAGAACCGGCAGCAGGCGGTGCGCCAACTTGCCAAACAAGTCGACGTAATCCTGGTGATCGGGTCGAAAAACAGTTCGAACTCCAACCGGCTCCGGGAGATTGGGGAAGAATCCAACGTCCCCAGCTATCTCATCGACGATGTCAGCGCGCTCAATTCGGCATGGATTCGCGGTAAACAGGCGGTCGGCGTGACCGCCGGGGCATCGGCGCCGGAAGAATTGATTCAGGAACTGATCGAGGAGCTGCACTGCCATCACGGCGGCGAAGTGGAAACACTCAAGGGTATTGAGGAGAGCGTTCGGTTCAAGCTGCCGGGCGAGCTGCAGCAGATAGCGTCTTAGGATCGGCGAACGGGCGAGGGTGGCCCCGTCTCCCTGGTCCGGCAATGAAATTCGACAGGAAGGAAAAAGGCAGTGGGGGTTCCGTTTATTCAACAAGCCCGTGTCGGCGGATATATTTTCAAGCAGCGCCTGAAGGGCAACGACCATTATCCGCTGGTGCTGATGCTGGAGCCGCTTTTCCGGTGCAATTTGTCTTGCTCGGGCTGTGGCAAGATCGACTATCCCGCCCCGATTCTGAACCAGCGCATGAGCGTTCAGGAATGCCTCGATGCGGTTGACGAATGCGGCGCGCCGATTGTTTCGATCCCGGGCGGCGAGCCGCTTCTGCACAAGGAAATCAAACAGATTGTCGACGGCATCACGGCGCGCAAGAAGTTCGTATATCTTTGCACCAACGCCTTGTTGTTGCAAAAACGACTGGATCTGTTTGAGCCGACGCCCTATTTGACGTTCTCGGTTCACCTCGACGGCCTGCGCGAGGAACATGACGCGGCCGTTAATCAGAACGGGGTGTTCGACCGTGCGGTGGCGGCGATTGAAGAGGCCTGCAAGCGCGGTTTCCGGGTGACCATCAACTGCACCTTGTTCGACAATGCCGAACCCGAGCGGGTGGCCGAATTCTTCAATTACGTGAACGCCATGGGCGTGGAGGGGATTACCGTATCGCCCGGTTATGCCTACGAGCGCGCCGCCAGCCAGGAGCATTTCCTGGGCCGCCGCCAGACCAAGGAGCTGTTTCGCAGTTTGTTCCGGCTCGGCAAGGGACGGAAATGGCGCTTCAATCAATCAAGCCTTTATCTCGACTTCCTGGCCGGAAATCAGGACTATCGGTGCCGGCCATGGGGTAATCCATCCCGGAATATTTTTGGTTGGCAGAAACCGTGCTACCTGATCGGTGAGGGCTTCGTTCCTTCTTTCAAGGAACTCATGGAGGCCACTGACTGGGACCTCTATGGCACCGGCAATTACGAGAAATGCGCCAACTGCATGGTTCACTGCGGGTACGAGCCGACCGCGGTCGCCGATACCGTGATGCATCCGCTAAAGGCGCTTGGGGTCTGGCTCAAGGGGGTCGATACAGAGGGGCCCATGGCGCCGGAAATCCCGCTCGATAACCAGCGGGCGGCGGACTATGTCTTTGAGGGCCACGTCAAGGAGTTCATGGACGCCCTACCCGAGGAAGAACGACGGAAGTCCAAGCGCAGCGACGCGGCCTAGGGCTGTCATTGCCTTGGCATCGGCTCGTCCCAGGCGGATCAAATCCGGCAGTTGCCCCGGCGCCAGTAAAAGGCGGGCCAGCACCGCCAGGATGCTGACCGTGCCGTCGGGTCGCATGGCCATTGCGGCGGCGCCCGGAATGCTCTGATCGAACGGATCGACCACCGCGCGCACGCACAGGAAAGGCAAGTTGGCATGGGCCGCCGCCACGGCCACGCCGCCACTTTCCATGTCAACGGCAACAGCGCCCGTTCCTTGCCACAGCTTCGCCTTGTCGCCGGCGGTCGTTACCGGCGTGTCGACACTGAAGATGCCGGGGTTATGACAGGCCTGGGACGCGGGGAGGTGGCGTGTGAGGCGTCCTCGCCAATTGGCGCTGGTTTCCAGGGCCCGCTTCCCGGTCAGGATCCTCTCGGCGATAACGATGTCGCCGGGGGTCAGGGCCGGGTCAAGGCCGCCCGCGACCCCAAAACTCACCAATCCGTCGACGCCGCGGCCAGCAAGCTCGCTTGCGCCATCCTCCGCCCGCCGGTTGTTGCCGCCCGCGCAAAAGACCAGCGGCCGGCTGTGCTCCGGCAAATGCCGCGCCGCCTGTTCGATGATGGCGGCCTCCCTGACGAGGCCGGTTACGATGCCAAGCCGGGTCACATTCCGTAGGCGACTTCTTTGGAGTTTCCGACCGTCAGATTGCGGTAGCGCGCTAAAGCCCAGATCGGGAAATAGGCGCTATAGCCGTGATAGCGCAAATAGAATACCCGGGGAAAACCGACGGCCGTAAACCAGTTCTCGTCCCATTTCGCGCCAGTGCGGGGGGCGTTCAGCAAATAGCGGATGCCGCGTTTGACAGCCTCGCTTTCGACCTCGCCCGCGGCCATCAGGCCAAGCACCGCCCAGGCGGTCTGTGACGGGGTGCTCTCCTTGTATTCTTCCTTGCTTTCATCCCAGTAGGTGGCGCCGTCCTCCCCCCAGCCGCCATCCTGGCGCTGGCGGGATTCGAGCCACGTCACGGCCTTGCGAACGTCGGGGGCCGACATGTCGACGCCGGCCGCGTTGTAGGCGCACAGCACCGACCAGGTGCCGTAGATATAGTTGGTGCCCCAGCGCCCAAACCAGGAGCCGTCGCCCTCCTGCTCATTACGCAGGAATGTCAGACCGGCCGCCACCACCGGATGGCTGCTGGCGTAGCCCAGTTGGGCCAGCATGCTGACGCAGCGGGCGGTCACGTCCGCGGTTGGCGGGTCCAACAGGGCGCCGTGATCGGCGAACGGAATATGGTTGAGGTAATATTTGTCATTGTCGATGTCAAAAGCACCCCAGCCGCCGTTGCTGCTTTGCATTCCTTCGATCCATTCCGCCGCCCGGTCGATGGCATCCCGGTAGCGGTCCGGGTCGGCCCGGTGGAGCGCCATCGCAACGACCGCGGTGTCGTCGACATCGGGGTAATGATCGTTGCGGTCCTGAAAAGCCCATCCGCCGGGACGCAGATCAGGCTTGCGCCACGACCAGTCGCCGGCCAGGTCCAGAATCTGCCGATCGAGCAGCCAGTCGAAGCCCCGGGTGATCGCCGCGCTGTCGCGACCCTCGCCAGCTTCCAAAAGCGCATGACTGACCAGTGCGGTATCCCAGATCGGCGATATGCAAGGCTGGCAATAGCCCTTTTCGCCGTCAAGCACCAGCAGCTTGCGGACCGATTCCCGCGCCACTGAACGATCCGGATGATCCGGCGAATAGCCAAGCGCATCCATCGCCATTACGGAATTGGTCATGGCCGGAAAAATCGCACCGAGCCCGTCCTCGCCATTCAGTCGTTCGGTCATGAAGGCGACAGCCTTTTCCAGGGCGCGCTCCCGGCTTTTTCTGGGGAAGCGGTGTTCGGCGCGTCGCAGCAGCTTGTCGAGATAGAGGAACATCTCGCCCCAGACCGTGCCGGTCGCGTTCGTTTGATATTCCCGCACCTGATCGGGCTGCGTTTTGAACAGTTCCGGGATATCGATCCGCCGTGGATTGCGCGCCGTTGGCTTGAGGGTGGCGAGTATCAGCAGCGGCGTGATGACGGTCCGCGACCAGTAGGAGATCTTGCCGAGTTCGACCGGGAACCAGCTCGGCATCAGCATCAACTCCACCGGCATGACCGGAACCGCGCGCCACGGCACCTGGGCGAACAGGGCCAGGGTATAACGGGTGAAGACATTGCTGGTTTCGGCGCCGCCATGGGCCAAAATCGCCTCCCGCGCCCGCTTCATATGGGGCGCATCGGGTGCATCGCCGACCAGTTTGAGCGCGTAATAGGCTTTAACGCTGGCGCTGATATCGAATTTGCCGCCGTGGAATAGCGGCCAGCCGCCGTGGTCGGCCTGAATATCGCGCAAATAGCACGCCAGTTTGTCCTCGACCTCGGGGTTGATCTCGTCGAGAAAATGTTCAAGAAAAATATATTCAGCCGGAATGGTCGCGTCGGCTTCAAGCTCGAACAACCACTCCCCGCCGTCACGCTGCAGGACCCGCAAATTTCGCCCGGCATCCTCTATGGCGGCCTCAACCGCCTGTAGAAGTTTGCCGTCGTCGAGAGCAGTCTCAATATCGATTTCGACGCGGTTCATGGGGTGCAACTGTTATCCAACGGGTTAAGCGGCTTTAACCTATTTATCGAATTCATACCAGCGCTTTGTATCCTATTGAGCCGCGGCGGCGGCGCTGTGACCCGACCGGATGGCCCCCTCAATCGTGGCGGGAAGACCGGTATCGGTCCAATCCCCAGCCAGGAACAGATTGGCGATGTCGGTTACGGTGCCCCGCCGTTTCTTCAATTCCGAGGGAATTTGCGTAAACGTCGCCCGGCGCTCCTTGATCACCCGAAAAGGCGGCATGGGCCGGTCGGTCAGGTCAAGGGCCCGCGAGACATCGCACCACGTCTTCGCGGCGATTGTCTCGGCGGGGGCGTCAACAAGATCGTCGGCCGAGCTGATCGTGATCGAGGCAATGTCATCGCGTACGAACAGCCAGTGCGCGGCGCTGCCAACCAGACCGAGAAAGGCGCTGCCGCCCGGCAGTTGAGGGGCGTGATCGAGGCGGAAATGCGCGCCGACGATGGGCGAGCTTTTGCCTGGCGCGTCAAGCCCCGGCAAGGCTCCGGCGGCCGCGGCCGGCGGCAGGGCCATAATCACCGGGTCGGCCGGTCCCAATTCGACCCGCCATTGGTTAAATTGAAGCGCGTTAACCCGGCCGTCGGAAATTTCCAGCTCTTTCAGGCGGTGCGAGTAATGAATGGCGGCGCCATGGCGTTCAAGAAAACAAATCGCCGGGTCAACAAAGCTCTGAGACAGGCCGGCGCGGGCGATGCGGGGCCGGCAAGCCCGCTCCCCCTTGGCGAATGTCTCCATCAGGACCGGCCATAAAAGGTTCGCGGCCGCCGCTTCAACCGGGGCGTTGAGGACCGCCACCACCAGCGGCTCCCAGAATCTTTCGAACAACGGGCTTTCCGGATCGAGAATATCGGTCACCGTTTGATGGCAGCCTGCGCGGCGCAGCCTCAGCGCCGCCAGATAATCACGAAGGCGAGCGCCGGGAACGCGCCGTCCGGGACATAAAATCCACCATGGCAGCGGACCCGCGTTTGGGCGCACGGTCCAGCGTTCATCGCTGTCCAGATCGAGAAACGGAAATGCGGCATGGTCGGGACTGATCAACGTATCCCGCGCCCCGATCTCATCCAGATAGGCCATCGCCGACCGGTTGCCGCTCAACAATAAATGATTGCCGTTATCGACGGAGCGCCCCAACGTCTTGTCGTAAAACGACCGACAGCGGCCGCCGGCATGACCGGCCGCTTCGTAAAGACTGACATTGCGACCCTGGCCGCACAGCCGGACAGCGCAAGCAAGACCGGACAATCCCGCGCCAATGATGTGAATCGTCACTAGAGCGTTCCGAATCTGAGCCCGATAACCAGTTTCGCCAATTTGGAAACCTTGACCGGCCGATCAAGTTCGGCCCAGCCCCGGGCGATGAGGCGATCGAGGATGCGGCGGTACACATGCATCATGACGAGCGCCGGCTTCATGGCGCGCCGGTCGCAGTCCGCTATCGCTTGTTGGGCCTCGGAAAAGCGCAGCAGCGCCTTTTCGCTCAACTCCCGACAGACTTTCGGCAGCGCCGGATGATCGAGCACTTCCCTGGGGTCGCGCGAATTGATGCCGTGTTTTTGTAACAACTCCCGAGGCAGATACAGCCGTCCCTCTCCAGCGTCTTCCTGGACATCGCGCAAAATGTTGGTGAGTTGCAGTGCTTCGCCGAGCGCGCGCGCCACATCGTCCGCCCGCGAGCCCGACGCCCCGAAAATGCGGACCGACAATCGCCCGACCGCGCCAGCCACTCGCGCGCAATAAAGTTCCAGCTCCTGCCAGCTCGGGGCCTGGATGCCGGGCTCGGCGTCCATTTCCATACCGTCAATGACGGCCAGGAAATCCTCTCGCCGCAGTCCGTACCTTGCGACCGGTCCCATGAGCGCACGGGCAACGGGACCCTGTGGCTCGCCGTCAAAGAGACGGTTAATATCGGCCCGCCATGCCGCCAGTTGGTCCCGCTTCTCCTTTTCCGACGCGTCGCCATCCGCAATGTCGTCAACCTCGCGGCAAAACGCGTAGACGGCGTACATGGCCTGGCGCCGGGCCGCCGGCAACAGGCGCATCGCCAACAGGAATGAACTGCGGGAGCGGCTGACCACTTCCCGCACATGGTCCATTGCCCGCGTGGCCGCCGCATCGGCGTCGGAATCAGTCGCGACTGGACCCATGTGCTTTGTCCTACCAGGCATTCCGGCCGCGATCGGGCCGGAACTAAGCCGTCACCGGTTTGACGATCTCTTCGCGACCCAGGGCCGCAAGCGCGGTCCGGACGATATCGCCGTTGGTGAGACCGGCATCGGCATATTGAGCGTCCGGCTTGTCATGCGCCAGGAACCGGTCGGGCAACATCATCGGACGGATTTTCACCCCGCGGTCCAATAGCCCCTCGGTCGCCAGGAAATTGAGGACATGAGAGGCAAATCCGCCGATCGCGCCTTCTTCGATGGTGATAAACACCTCATGCTCGCGCACAAGTCGACGGACAAGATCCTGGTCCAGCGGTTTGGCGAACCGGGCATCGGCAACCGTGGCCGACAGCCCGAGTGCCGCCAGCTCCTCGGCCGCCAACAGGCACTCCTGAAGCCGGGCGCCGAACGACAGGATCGCGATCTTGTTGCCTTCACGTAAAATCCGGCCCCTGCCAATCTCCAGCGGAATGCCGCGTTCCGGCATATCAATGCCGATCCCCTCACCACGCGGATAGCGCACCGCCGATGGGCCGTCGTCGATCTGCACCGTCGTTGCGATCATGTGCTTGAGTTCCGCCTCGTCGGCGGCGGCCATGGCCACCATTCCGGGCAGGCTCGCCAGATAGGTGATGTCGTAGCTGCCGGCATGGGTCGCCCCGTCCGAGCCCACGGCGCCGGCCCGGTCCAGCATCAGGCGCACCGGCAATTTCTGTAGCGCCACGTCATGCACGATCTGATCGTAGGCGCGCTGCAAGAACGTCGAATAGATCGCGGCATAGGGCTTCAGGCCATCGGCGGCCAGGCCGGCCGCGAATGTCACCGCGTGCTGCTCGGCGATGCCGACGTCGAAGGTTCGCTCCGGGAACGCCTTGCCGAAAATATTGACGCCGGTGCCGGACGGCATGGCCGCGGTAATCGCAACGATCCGGTCGTCGTCCCTGGCCTCCTGCACCAAGGTCTCACCGAATACCTTGGTGTAGGTCGGTGCGTTGGGCTTGGGCTTATGCTGGGTTCCGGTAACGACGTCGAACTTCGCGACGGCGTGATATTTTTCTTCCGAAGGCCGCGGGAACGGGTGGCCGCGGCCCTTCTCGGTCACGACATGCAACAGGACCGGCCCCAGGTCGTGGGCGTCCCGCACATTTTTCAAAACCGGCAGCAGGTGATCCATATTGTGTCCGTCGACCGGGCCGACATAGTAAAAACCCAGTTCCTCGAACAAAGTGCCACCGGTAATCAGGCCCCGGGCATATTCTTCAGCGCGGCGCGCCATTTCCCCCAGTCGCTTGGGAAAGCGCTTGGCCATGCCCTTGGCGATGTCCCGGATCGACAGGAACGACTTCGAAGACAACAGGCGCGACAGATAGGCGCTCATGGCGCCGACCGCCGGGGCGATCGACATGCCGTTGTCATTGAGGATCACGATCAGGCGGCTGTTCATGGCGCCTGCATTGTTCATTGCCTCATAAGCCATGCCGGCGCTCATCGAGCCGTCGCCGATGACGCAGATGACGTTGTTGTCCTCGCCCTTCAAATCACGCGCCACCGCGAACCCGAGACCGGCGGAAATCGAGGTCGAGCTGTGCCCGGCGCCAAAGGGGTCGTATTCGCTTTCGGAGCGTTTGGTGAAGCCGTACAGCCCACCACCCTGGCGCAGGGTGCGAATACGATCACGCCGGCCCGTCAGTATCTTATGAGGGTAACATTGATGGCCCACATCCCAGATCACCTTGTCGCGCGGAGTGTCGAACACATGGTGCAGCGCCACGGTGAGCTCAACCACCCCGAGGCCGGCGCCCAAATGCCCGCCAATCCCGGAAACCGCGTCGATGGTTTCGGCACGAAGTTCGTCGGTTAATTGTTTGAGTTTCGAGGGCTGCATGCCGCGTATGTCGGCGGGCACACGAACCGTGTCTAACAGCGGTGTTTTAATCGGCACGCCTGTTGCCTCCCTGCATTATACGGCGCGTTATGTAACGGCCCGCCTATCTACCACGTTACGCATGCACGGCGAACCTGGAAAATGACAAATCGCACCTGTTTGGACAAAGCTTACCGCAATGCCAAATTTTTTCAATCAAGAGTTAGAGCGCTTTCATCTCTTGAGGAATCATTTGATTGACGGCTTACATGCGCCTTTTGGGACGGCGTATCGGCGTCGGCTCTTCATCGAACAGTTCGGCCAGTTTTTCAATCATTGCGCCGCCCAGCTGTTCCGCGTCGATAATCGTCACCGCCCGCTTGTAGTAGCGGGTAACGTCATGGCCGATGCCAATCGCGATCAGTTCCACCGGCGAGCGATGCTCGATATGTTCGATGACCTGGCGCAGATGGCGCTCCAGATAATTCGCGGAATTGGTCGATAGCGTGCTGTCATCCACCGGTGCGCCATCCGAAATCACCATCAAAATGCGACGTTGCTCGGGCCGGCCGACAAGGCGGTCGTGGGCCCATAGCAGGGCCTCCCCGTCGATATTTTCCTTGAGCAGGCCTTCCTTGAGCATCAGGCCGAGGTTGCGGCGCGAGCGTCGCCAGGGCGCCTCAGCAGCCTTGTAAATCACGTGGCGAAGATCGTTAAGGCGGCCGGGATTGGCGGGCTTGCCCTGGCCCAGCCAAGCCTCACGCGATTGACCGCCTTTCCAGGCCCGCGTGGTAAAGCCCAGAATTTCGACTTTGACGCCACACCGTTCCAGGGTCCGGGCCAGCATGTCGGCGCACATGGCGGCAATGGTGATGGGCCGGCCTCGCATCGATCCCGAATTGTCGATCAGCAAACTGACGACGGTGTCGCGGAAGTCGATGTCCTTCTCGCGCTTGAACGACAGCGGTTGAAATGGGTCGGTCACGATGCGCGTCAGGCGGGCGGTATCGAGCAGACCCTCGTCAAGATCGAATTCCCAGGATCTGTTTTGCTGAGCCATGAGCCGGCGTTGCAGCCGATTGGCAAGCCGGCCCACCGATTTCTGTAACGAGGCGAGTTGGCGGTCCAGTTGACCGCGCAGGCGGCCCAGCTCCTCCGGGTCCGCCAGAACATCGGCGTGAACGACTTCATCGAATTCACCGGTGAAGACGCGATAGAACGGACGCAACGCCTCTGAATCGGGCGGAAGGTTCGGCCGCCACGGCACGCGGCTCTCGCTCTCGATCTCGTCGTCTTCGCCGCTCTCCTGTTCCCGGGCTTCCGCGGGAACGACACTGGCGGACTGTTCACTGTCCGGGTCGGGCTGAGTGTGGGCCTCGTCGCTTTCGTCCTCGGGCGGACCGCCTTCGCTGTCGCCGGCATCGCCGTCGTCATTATTCGGCTGATCTTCGTCGTCCTGCCCGGGCTCGTCACCCAACTCGTCAGCGAGATCGAGATCCGCGATCACTTGCCGGGTCACGCCCGCAAACGCCTGTTGGTCCGAGATTGTCTCGACGAGCCGGTCGAGGTCGGCGCCAGCCTTGTCCTCAATCCAGGGCCGCCACAATTCGACCATGCGTGACGCGGTATCTGGAAGTTTTTCCCCGGTCAGGCGCTCGCGCACGATCAACGCCACCGCTTCGCTCAAGGGCGCTTCGTCGCGTCGGGTGATGGTTTGGAACCCGGCGTTCCGGCAATGCTTCTCCAGCGCCGCCGACAGGTTGCGGGCGACGCCATCCATGTCGAGTGAGCCGAGTGCCCGAACGCGCGCCTGTTCGACCCGATCGAAGATTTCCCGCGCGGTTTGGCCAACCGGACTGCGGCTGACATGAGCCCGCGGGTCATGATATTTGCGCTCCAGCGCCAGGCCGTCAGCCTCCCCTCTCAGCCAGGAAATCTCGCCTTGCGGCAAGTCCCGCGACGGCAATGGCAATCGCGCTTCCTCGCCCACGAGCGTCGGATCCTCAATGCCGAAATTGACCGCAAGCTCGGGGCTTTCGCCGATTGCCCGCATCGCGGCGACCAGGGCGCGTTTGAAGCTTTCGACCGGGCTTTCCGGTTTAAACAAGGTCAGGCCTTCAGTTGACTATCGGCTGGTTGGCCATATTGGCCGCTGATTCGGGCAGTTCCTCTCCGAAGCAGCGTTGATAATATTCGGCCACCGTCGCCCGTTCCAATTCGTCGCATTTGTTGAGGAATGTGACCCGGAAGGCAAAGCCGATATCGCGGAAGATATCGTGGTTTTGCGCCCAGGTGATGACGGTGCGTGGCGACATGACCGTCGAGATATCGCCGGCAATGAAGCCGGCCCGCGTCAAGTCGGCGACCTTTACCATCTTGCTGATTGTTGCCCGCCCATCGGGGGAGTCGTAGCTCGGGGTTTGTGCCAGAACGATGCCCATCTCCTTGTCGTGGGGCAGGTAATTGAGCGTGGTTACGATATTCCAGCGATCCATTTGACCCTGGTTGATCTGCTGCGTGCCGTGATAAAGGCCCGTGGTGTCGCCCAGCCCGATGGTGTTCGTGGTCGCGAACAGGCGGAACGACGGATGGGGTTCGATCACCCGATTCTGATCGAGCAGTGTCAACCGGCCTTCGACTTCCAGCACCCGTTGAATGACGAACATGACATCGGGACGGCCCGCGTCATATTCGTCGAACACCAGCGCGGTCGGGGTTTGCACTGCCCACGGCAACAGGCCCTCACGGAATTCCGTTATCTGCTTGCCATCCTTGAGCACGATCGCGTCCTTGCCGATCAGGTCGATCCGGCTGATGTGGCTGTCGAGGTTGATGCGCACGCACGGCCAGTTCAGCCGGGCCGCCACCTGCTCGATATGCGTCGACTTGCCGGTGCCATGGTAGCCTTGAACCATGACCCGGCGGTTGAAAGCAAAACCGGCAAGAATGGCGAGCGTGGTCTCATGATCGAACAGGTAGGAATCATCGCGGGGCGGCACATATCGGTTGGCTTCCTTGAAGGCAGGCGCCTCGATATCACTATCGATTCCGAACGTGTCGCGAACCGAAACCTTATTGTCTGGCAAACCGTTATTCCCAGGCATTTGCTCGTAACCTTGCATCGCGGTTTCCTAAACTCCTTTGTTTCGCAACCGGCTTGAACGGCGTCCTGTCAAACGGTGATAGGCCCCAATCACGCGCTTCAGGCGTTCTTCATTGGCCTTGCCGCTGCGACGGACGTCGGGATGGTATCGTTTCACCAATTCCTTATACCGTTTTTTTATGTCTGCCAATGTCGCGGTTGCGTCAAGCCCAAGCACCGCCAGGGCGCTTTGCTCGGGCTGCCCGGAAGTCGGCCGGGAATGTTCTCGGGAGGCCGAATCAAAGGCCCCTCCCGCCAAGCCTTCCTGACCAAACAGACGCTCGCGCAGGGCCGCGAATTCGGCGTGCATGCCTTCAGGGCCGGGGCGGGCGGACCCGTTCATCGGCCAGGTCGGCCGGTGCCCGATCACGCTGGTGCGGCGGTAGTCTTCGATTTCAGCCTCCGTCATCCCGGCGAAGTAATTCCACGAGGCATTGTAAAGCCTGATATGTTCGAGGCAGAACCATATTTTCAGCTTCAGATCCTGGCGTGATTTCGGTGCCTGATGAGCGCCTTCTTCCCGGCATCCCGGCCATTCGCAAATACGAACGCCGCCGGAAGCACGCGGTTCGAGCGCCTTGTCGTCGCGTGCAATCGATGTGGTCTTATTTTGCTCGCGGTTTGCCATCCAGCAGAGTATGGATTTGTAGCCGGGTGCTGGCAAGCGTCGCCCGCGTGGCGAGATTGATTGGAGCGGGTCATGGCTGTTGCTGAACGAATTCGAGCCAAACTGTCCGAGGCGTTGAAGCCCCTTGCGCTGGATGTGGTCGATGAGTCGCACCGACATGCAGGGCACGCCGGCGCCCGCCCGGAAGGCGAAAGCCACTTCCGGGTCACCATCGTCGCCGCGGCATTTGAAGGCAAAAGCCGTCTCCAGCGGCAGCGCCTGGTCTATCAAATTCTGAGCGAGGAAATGGCCGGGCCGGTCCACGCGCTCCAGGTGGTTGCGGTCGCACCGTCGGAGCAAGGCGCGCCTAACTCCTGACCTGGCCGGTCGGCGCGGGCGGGGTAATGCGCAGCAGCGTGATTTGATTGCGCTTGCGGCGCAGGATCTCGAACTTGAATCTGTGAAAGACAAAAATCTGCCTGGGTTCCGGGATCGTTCGCGCCTCGTGGATCACCAGGCCGGCGATGGTGGTCGCCACCTCATCGGGCAGGTTCCAGTCGAACCGACGATTGAGATCGCGCACGGTGACCGTGCCGTCGACGATCAAGGTGTCGTCGCCCTGGGTGCGCACGCCGATTCGGGTGATGTCATGTTCGTCAGTAATTTCACCGACGATTTCTTCCAGGATATCTTCGAGCGTTACAAGCCCCATGAGGGCGCCATACTCATCGACCACCAGGCCGAAATGGGCTCGGCGGCGGCGGAATTCGCTCAACTGTTCGCGCAGCGTCGTCGTTTCCGGCGCGAACCACGGCTCGGTGGCGATCGCGTTCACGTCGAGCGTGTCCAGATCGCCCGAATGCCGGCGCACCGCACGCAAGAGGTCCTTGGCATGGAGCACGCCGACGATATTGTCGGGATTGTGATGCCAAAGCGGGAATCGGGTGTAGGGGCTGTTGACGATGATATCAATGATCCGCGCCGGCGGTTCACTGATATCGATCATCATCATGTTCTTGCGATGAACCATGACGTCCTCGACCTTGACCTCGCCGAGGTCGAGAATTCCGCTCAGCATGTCGCGCTCAAGCTTGATCATCGCGCCTTCCCGCACATGCAGCTCGATTGCGCCGCGCAGTTCCTCCTGAGCCGAAAGCACGTCCTGCCGGGCGTCGATGTCGATTCCCGCCACTCTCAGTGTGCCGCGAACGATTGCCTGGACCGCGCGCACCACCGGCGCGAGCAGAAACACGACAGCGCTTATTGCCGGCGCAACGCTCAGCGCGGACCGATCGGGATTGGCGATGGCGTATGTCTTGGGCAGCACCTCGGCGAAAATCAGCACCAGGGCCGTCATGGCAAGGGTTGCATAAGCAATTCCGGCATCCCCGAACAGGCTGATGAACAAGCCGGTCGCCAGCGCCGACGCCAGGATGTTGACCAGATTGTTTCCCAGTAAGATGCCGCCGATCAGACGCTCCTTTTCGCCGATCAGCCGATTGACGGTCCGGGCTCGGCGTCGCCGCCGGCTATCCTCTGGCGCTTTCTCAAGCCGGTGCATGCGCGCCCGCGATGCTGCCGTGAGCGCGGTCTCCGATCCTGAAAAAAATCCCGCAAGAATCAACAATGCGGCAATGGATGCAACTGTGAGCAGTAAATCGGCGGGCATGTGCGCGATGTTTAACCTCTTGATATTCCGGTGCGATCGGAAAGCGCCGCGTCCAACAGGTCGCGAACCGCCTGGGGTTCGACATTATCGGCGACGAACGCCTTGCCGATGCCACGGCAAAGGATGAACGGGATTTTCCCGTGGGAGACTTTCTTGTCCTGCCGCATATGGGCAAGCAGCGCGTCGCTGGTCATGGAATTGCCAGGCCGCCGGGGCGAGACGGGCAGGCCGACTGAAGCGAAATGGTCTCGCACCCGCCGCGCGTCATCAGCGGGACACAGGCCCAGACCGACCGAAAGGTCGAACGCCAACACGGTCCCGATGGCGACCGCCTCGCCGTGAAGCAGCGCCTCGCCATATCCGGTCTCCGCCTCCAGGGCGTGACCGAACGTGTGGCCGAGATTGAGCAGCGCGCGGCGTCCGGTCTCGCGCTCGTCATCGGCGACGATCCTGGCTTTGGCGGTGCAGCAGGCAGCCACCGCGCGCCGCTGCGCCGGGCGCACGCCATTTAGAACCTCTGTCCCGTGTCGTTCGAGCCAGTCAAAAAACGACCGGTCTCCGATCAGGCCGTATTTCACGACCTCGGCGTAACCGGCCCGCATCTGGCGCGCGGGGAGGGTGTCAAGCGCCGAGATATCGGCCAGAACCAGCCTGGGCTGATGGAACGAGCCGATCAAGTTCTTGCCGGATCGCGAATTGATGGCGGTCTTGCCACCGACCGCGCTGTCGACCTGAGCCAGCAACGTGGTGGGAATTTGCACGAAATCCACGCCCCGGCGCAGGATGCTCGCGGCAAACCCGGCCAGATCACCGACGACGCCGCCGCCCAGGGCGACGATTATATCGGTGCGTTCGACCGCCGCGCCGATCAGGCGCTCCAGCACATCCTCCAGTCCGGCGAAGCTCTTGCTTTGCTCGCCAGCCGGTATAACGATCAAGTCGTGACTGATGCCCCGCGCGTCGAGCGAAGCGCAAAGGCGTTTGTTGTACAGCGGAGCGACATTCTGGTCGGTTACAATGATCGTGAACGATCGCTTCAGCAGCGGCGCGAGATGATCGCCTGCCGTGTCGATAACGTCGGCGCCGATGACAATGTCATAACCGCGATCGCCAAGCTCGACCCGGACCCGCTCCCTCTCTGGGCGATCATGGGGTTGCGTCATCCGGGTCACGGCGTTTGATCGCCATTGTGGTAATAATTTCCCAGCTCGCCGATGATCGCCTCCACCACGTCCGCATGGGGGCCGTCGGCGCTGTCAACGGTGATATCGGCTTCCGCGTAGGCCGAAGACCGCTCCTGGATTAACCGCCCCATAATCTGTTCAGGATCGCCGTCCTTAAGAAGCGGTCGATGGCCGCGCCGCTTGACTCGTTTGACCAAAGTGGCGACTTCCGCGCGAAGCCAGATCGAAACAGCCTTGTGACGGATCAACTCCCGGGTCTCCGGATCCACAAAAGCGCCGCCCCCGGTCGCGAGCACGTGAGCCGGTTGCTCCAGCAGCCGGGCGATGACCCGCCGTTCACCTTCGCGAAACGCCTTCTCGCCATGAAATTCGAAAAAATCGGCGATCGTACACCCGGCCGCGGTTTCGATCTCAGCGTCGGCATCGATGAAGTGCAGCCCGAGCCGGGTCGCCAGCCGCCGGCCGATCGTGGTCTTGCCCGCGCCCATATGGCCGACCAGGACCAGGGTGCGGTCAGGCCGCGCCGGCGATTTCAGTTCTGAGTTTGGCTTGTTCATGGCTTACCGGTTGCTTGCTGGCTATTGGCGGCGGCGGTCGGCTGTCCGGGATGCCAGCCCGCCGGCGGCGTTGCAACCCCTTATCCGAGCCGTTAGATTACGAAGCGGTTTCATAACGCTAACTCTAATATAGACTTGGCGATCTCGTCCATCCGTCTGTCGGCAATCCGTCTGTCGGCAATCCGTCTGTCGGCAATCCGTCTGTCGGCAATGTTGGTGGGCCAGCATGTCAGGGTAATTGGTAGGGGTTCATGTCGAAAGTCCGGTTGATCATAATTTCGCTTGTCATTGTCGTGCTGTTGGGCGGATTTGGTTTCCTCGCGATATGGGAAATTCCAGCGCCCCAACAACAAATTGAAAAGGTGTTGCCAGATGAGCGATTCCCGAAATAACGCTAATCCCGGCATGTCTTGCGGTGGGTCGGCGGTTCTGGCTGATCGCGTCGCCGCAACCCGGATTTTTGCCGGGCTGATTTTTGCCAGCCTGATTTTCGGCGGCTCCATGGCCGTCGCCCAGGAAGTCCCGGTTGCCCCGTTGCCGGAACCGGAGATGCCGGAGGCGGCGGCCAGTCAGCCCGATTCCGAGGGTGAAATCCAGCCGGAAATCGATTTGGAAAACCCGTTCGGGCTGGCCATCGAGGCACAGCCTGAAGATCAGCCGCCGCCCGCGGCCACTGGCGCGCCGGTTTCGATCGTGCCCGCATTGCAAAAACCGGGGCCATATCTGGTGCCACCCCCGGCCGACGAAGTCGCAATGCCCGGCGCGACGGATACCGTGCAAACGGATGCCGAGGATGGGTCCGCCGGGATCGGCATCAGTGAATTCGAGGTCATTGACGGCGAGGACGCGGTTGCGGTTGTCCCGCTGGAGACGATCGACCCCGCGACCGTCGGATTGCTGGACCAGCAAAATGGCGGCTTCGGCGCCGACATGTGGGCCGGGACCAGTCGGTCGCTGGTCGAGCGGTTGCTGCCACGGCTGCCGGCTGAGGTCTCATCGCCGGTGCTTCAGTCCTTGCGGCGGCGTTTGCTGCTGAGCGCGGCCTCGGTGCCCCAGGGCGAGGCCTCGGGGCCGGGACTTCTCGGGTTGCGATTGGAAAGGTTGAGCGCGGCAGGCGATTTGCCGGGCCTGGTCGGTATTCTGGAGCGGATCGGCCCCGAAGTCAGGGATGATGTGGTGTCGCGGGCGCGCGCCGACGTCCTGTTGCTGAGCGGCGATCTGGCGGGAGCATGCGGCGAGGCCCGTGCCGGCGTGCGACGCAGCGATGAAGCATATTGGCTGAAAGTGTCGGCCTTCTGTCGTTTGCTTGATGGCGACAGCGCGGGTGCTTCGCTGGCGATCGAATTACTGATTGAAGAGGATGTGGACGATCCGCTGTTCTTCATGCTGATGGAGCACCTGATGGCGGGCCAGGCCGAGGCAACAGCCGAGCCCCTGGAGATCGGGACGCTGGTCACGCTGTCACCGCTTGACCTGGGCATGCTGCGCGCATCGCGTCAGGCGGTGCCGCTGGGCGCGATTGTCAGTGCGCCCGCACTGATTTTGCGGGCGATCGCCGCCTCCCCGGGAACGCCGGTCAATACCCGGTTGCAGGCCGCCGATGCAGCGGCCGGGATCGGCGCCGTGGATGGCGCGGTCCTGAGCGGGATATTCGCGGCTTTCGATTTTACCGAGGGCGAGCGTGACAATGCCCTGGTCATTGCCGAGGCCGACGTGGGGGCCAAGGCGGATGCGCTTCTGTTTCAGATGGCGTTGGAAAAATCCGACCCGCAAGAGCAGGCCCGGATGCTAAACGCGGCCGGGCGTCTGGCTCGCCGGACCGGGAATTATCCGCTGATGGCCCGGGTCAATTTGGCCGCCGCCAAAGCGATCTCCCCGTCGCCGGAGCTGATATGGAGCGCGGCCGAAATCTCGCGCCTGTTGCTGTTGGCCGGAGAAATCGACCGGGTGTTCGAATGGTACCGGGTCGTGCGGGCCCGGGCCGCCGAGGGCGATCTCGACGCCACCAAGGCGCTGCTGGACATGTGGCCGCTGTTCCAGATCGCTGATCCGGCTGGAACCTTGCCGTGGTCCGAGCAGATTCTGGGCCTGTGGTGGCAGGGCCAGTCCGTGTTGCCGGCTCAGGAGCGCCTGGAGCGCGGGAGACTCCTCTTTGCGCTGCTGGAGGGGTTGGGACAGGAGATACCAGGCGATTTCTGGGCTCAGTTGCTGGATGGACCGCTGGCCGAAGCGGCGGGAACGCCCAACATGGCGGTCTGGCGGGGCATGGTCGCCGCGGCTGGTCATGGCAGGCGGGCAGAGACCGTTCTGCTCGTTCTGCTGGCGCTGGCTGATGACGGCATCACCAAAGCCAGCCCGACGGTGCTGGGCAGTGCGGTGGCCTCATTAAGGGCGGTCGGGCTGGAGGCGGACGCGAGGGCATTGGCGCTGGAGGCGGCGGTGGTGCGCGGACTGTGATACGCCCGGCCTGGGCAGCGCCCCTGATCCATCATTGACAGGGCGGAAAACACGTTGCCTGACGCGCGCTATATAGAGGGATTCCTCGAAATGATGGCGGCGGAGCGCGGCGCCGCCGATAACACGTTGACCGCCTATCGCCGCGATCTCGAGGGGTTCGTTCGTTATCTGGCCAAGAATGGTCGGGACTGTCTCGACGCGGACCGGCAAGTGGTGCGTGACTATCTCGTCGCCCTTGCCTGCGCCGCCATGGCCCCGTCCACCACCGCGCGTCAACTGTCCACCTTGCGGCAGTTTTTCACCTTTCTCCACGGCGATGGCTTGCGGCCCGATAATCCGTGCACCAATGTCGAGGGCCCCCGACCGCGCCGGCCGCTGCCCAGGGTTCTATCCGAATCGGACGTGGAGCAACTGCTGCGGACCGCGCGGGGTTGCATCGACCGCTGCAAAACCATGCGGGAGAAGGCATCGGCGCATCGGATGTTGGCGCTGATCGAAACCCTCTATGCGTCGGGGCTGCGGGTTTCCGAGCTTGTCGGCCTGCCGTTGGCGGCGGCCAGGGGCGATCCGCGGTTTCTGGTGATCCGGGGCAAAAGCGGGCGGGAGCGCCTGGTGCCGCTCAACGATCCCGCCAGGAACGCGATCGTCGGCTACCTCCCCTTTCGGCGGGCGCTGATGAAGCAAGGCGCCAAGGCCGGAGCTTCGTGGCTGTTTCCCTCCTCGGGATCGAGCGGTCATCTCACCCGCCAGCGATTTGCCCAGCTTCTGAAGAAATTGGCGGGTGAGGCTGAATTGGCTCCCTCCCGGGTGTCTCCCCATGTCCTGCGTCATGCCTTCGCCACCCATTTGCTCAGTCACGGCGCGGATTTGCGAGCCGTTCAGCAAATGCTCGGCCATGCGGATATTTCGACCACCCAGATATATACCCACGTTCTCGAGGAGCGGATGCAGGCTTTGGTGCGAGAAGGCCACCCGTTGGCGCGTTGACAGGTTTCGGGCGCGCGCCGGTGCTGATATAGTGACGCCGATAATTCCCCCCATACAGCACTTGAGTATATTCGGAGAGCAGCCATGAGTTTTACTATTGTCGATCAGGCAACCCCGCGCATCAATCGCAGCGAACTTGCGGTGCCTGGTTCATCAACCCGTTTCCTTGAAAAAGCGCCCGCATCCAAGGCGGATGTCATATTCCTGGACCTTGAGGATTCGGTGGCGCCCGATGAAAAGGTTCAGGCCCGCAAAAACGTAATCGCGGCGCTCAACGATCTGGACTGGGGCGCCAAGACCGTCTCGGTGCGGATTAACGGGCTCGACACCCATTACATGTATCGCGATGTGGTCGATGTTCTGGAGACGTCCGGCGATCGGCTGGATCTGATCATGATCCCCAAGGTGGGAACCGCCGCTGACGTTTATGCGCTCGACATGCTGGTCACCCAGGTCGAGCAGGCCATGGGCCGCAAAAAACGAATCGGCTTTGAGCTCATAATCGAGACCGCGCTCGGCATGGCCAACATCAACGAAATCGCCGCCGCCAGCCCGCGGATCGAATCGCTCCATTTCGGTGTGGCCGATTATGCCGCCTCGACCTGCGCCAGCACCACCATGATCGGGGGTCCCAATCCGGATTACGCCGTGCTGACCGATCCCAATGAAGCCGGTGACCGGCAGGTTCATTGGGGCGACATGTGGCATTACGCGATTGCCCGCATGATTGTCGCCGCCCGGGCCAATGGACTGCGGCCCGTCGACGGACCCTTCGGCGATTTCTCCGACCCGGATGGGTTCCGCGCCCAGGCGTTGCGGGCCCAGGTGCTGGGCTGTGAAGGCAAATGGGCCATTCACCCCAGTCAGATCGCGTTGGCCAACGACGTCTATACGCCGTCGGGTGAGAAACTGGAGAAGGCGAGACGCATTCTGGAAGCGATGGAAAAGGCCAGGCGGGAAGGCCAGGGCGCGGTGGCGCTCGATGGTCGACTGATCGATATCGCGTCGATCAAACAGGCGGCGGCAATTGTGTCGCAGGCCGAGCAGGCGGCGCAAGGTTAGGAAGAACGGGAGTTTGACCGCTGGCCGGGGCAGCCGTTTTTACATGAAAAAATTGACAATCCCCATGCCGCGCGCCAATGTGGCGCGGTTTCGGGCACTGTAAAAGTGGCTTCGCCGCCGGCCGGCCAAGCTCATGAAAAGCGACGGGGCGTCTCATGTTGACCTTTCTCGAATTCGAAAAGCCGATTGCCGAACTCGAGGGCAAGATCCGCGAGTTGCGACGACTGTCCGATGTCGAGGAAGTCAATATCACCGACGAGGTCGGAAAGCTGGAGACCAAGCTCGGCCAGCTAATGCGCCAGACCTATCGCAAGCTGTCACCGTGGCAAAAGACCCAGGTTGCGCGTCACCCCGAGCGACCCCATTTCAGCGATTATATCACCCAGCTGATTGATGATTTCACGCCTCTGGCCGGCGATCGGTCCTTTGGTGACGATCACGCCATCGTCGGCGGGCTGGGCCGGTTTCGCGGCCGGGCGGTGATGGTGATCGGTCACGAGAAGGGACACGACACTCAAAGCCGGATCCGCCACAATTTCGGCATGGCGCGCCCGGAGGGTTATCGCAAGGCGATTCGCCTGATGAAGCTCGCTGACCGGTTTGGAATTCCGGTGGTGACCCTGGTCGACACGCCGGGGGCTTATCCCGGCGTCGGGGCGGAAGAGCGCGGCCAGGCCGAGGCGATTGCCCGTTCGACGGAGGCTTGTCTCGATCTTGACGTGCCGATTGTTACCGTGATCGTCGGCGAAGGCGGCTCCGGCGGGGCCATTGCCCTGGCGACCGCCAGCCGGGTTCTGATGATGGAATATTCCGTCTATTCAGTGATTTCGCCCGAGGGCTGTGCCTCAATCCTGTGGCGGAGCGCCGATAAGGCGCAGCAAGCAGCGGAAGCGCTGAGGATTACCGCCGATGATCTTTTCGAACTCGGCGTGATTGACGCCATCGTGCCCGAGCCGATGGGTGGCGCTCACCGCGATCCGCGCCGGGCGGTCGATGAAGTGGGGGCCCAGCTTGAAGCCATGCTTGACGAGTTGTCCCGCCTCGGCGCCCAGGACATCAAAAAAGATCGCCGCGAAAGATTCCTCAAGATTGGCGCCGCGCCACTCTCATAGAAGCCCGCCTTGGCCGATCATGCAATTCGGCCGTGGCAATGTTTGTATTTCTTGCCGGAATCGCAGGGACATGTTGCGTTGCGCGGAACGCGGCCCCATGTTGACGGGTCGGCGGGATTAATCTGTGCCGCCTGTTGGCGCGAGCGCGCCGTCCCGTCAAACTGAGGGGTTGCGGCGGTGCTTTCTCCCGTAACGGGATCGAGGTGATGTTCCTGTGTCGCCCGGGCCGGCTGATTTAACGCAGCCGTCTGCTGCGCGTCGTCCCGAATCTGGACGTGGGCCAACAGCGAGGTGGTTTCCTCACGCACCCGCGTCAGCATGTCCGCGAACATCGAGAATGCCTCGGTCTTGTATTCGTTCAGGGGGTCACGTTGCCCAAAGGCCCGAAGCCCGACAATCTGTTTAAGATGATCGAGCTGCAGGAGGTGGTCCTTCCAAAGCTGATCGAGCTTGTTGAGCAGAATGCTCTTTTCCAGCCACCGGGCAAGCTCGTGGCCGAAATTGGCGGCCCGCTCGGCCATCATCCGGTCGGTCGAATCGATCACGCGACTGGTGATTTCCTCGTCGGCGATGCCTTCCTCTTTAGCCCATTCCGAAACCGGAAGCTTGATCCCGAACACCCGGTTTAATTCGATCTCAAGGCCATGGGAATCCCACTGTTCGGGATAAACCTTTTCCGGGATATGCCGGGCCACCATTTCGTGAATGATGTCGTGACGCATGTCCGCGATCGTGTCGGAGACATCGTCGGTGCGCATGAGCTCGATGCGCTGCTCATAGATGACCTTGCGCTGGTCATTCATCACGTCATCGAACTTGAGTATGTTCTTGCGGGCTTCGAAATTCCGGGCCTCGACCTTTTGCTGGGCTTTTTCGAGCGCCTTGTTGATCCAAGTATGGACGATCGCCTCGCCCTCCTGAAGCCCCAGTTTGACCAACATCGCATCCATGCGGTCGGACCCGAAAATACGCATCAAATCGTCTTCGAGCGACAGGAAGAACTTGGTCCCTCCCGGGTCGCCCTGACGGCCGGAGCGGCCGCGGAGCTGATTGTCGATGCGCCGACTTTCATGGCGCTCGGTGGCGATGACATAGAGGCCGCCGGCCTCCAGCACCTGTTTCTTGTCGGCTTCGATATCGGCCTTGATCTTACGGATCTCGATCGCGCGTTTCTTTTCGTCTTCCAGCCCCGCGGTCTCTTGGGCGATGCGCATCTCGAGATTGCCACCAAGCTGAATGTCGGTGCCGCGGCCCGCCATGTTGGTGGCGATTGTCACCGCGCCCGACCGGCCGGCCTGGGAGATGATGAAGGCCTCTTTTTCATGATGACGCGCGTTGAGAACATTATGTCGGATCTTGCGCTTCTTGAGCAGCCTGGACAGATGCTCCGACTTCTCGATGCTCACCGTGCCGACAAGCAAGGGTTGACCCGCTTCGTGACGCTCTTCGATCAGGTCGAGAATGGCGCTGTATTTCTCATTGGCGGTTCGGTAAACCTCATCGTCCAGATCTTCGCGAACCACCGGCAGGTTGGTCGGCATTTCGACCACTTCGAGCTTGTATATGTCGCCGAATTCAGCGGCTTCAGTGGCGGCGGTGCCGGTCATGCCGGCGAGCTTGGGATAAAGCCGGAAATAGTTCTGAAACGTGATCGAGGCCAGGGTCTGGTTCTCGTTCTGGATCGCGACGTTTTCGCGGGCTTCCAGCGCCTGGTGCAGACCGTCGGAATAGCGCCGCCCCTCCATCATGCGCCCGGTGAATTCGTCGATGATGACGACCTTGTCGTCCTTGACGATGTAATCGACGTCGGGTTTGAACATCTGGTGGGCGCGGAGCGCCTGATTGACGTGATGAACCACCGACACATTTTCGATCGCGTAAAGGCCGCCGGGTTTCAACAAGCCGGCCGCGTCGAGCAGTTGCTCGATATGTTCGGTGCCTTCTTCCGTGAGCGTGACGTGCTTGCTCTTTTCGTCCTTTTCGTAGTGGTCTTCGGTCAATTTGGCCATCAGCCTGTCGACCGTGATATAAAGCTCGGAGTTATCTTCCGTCGGGCCGGAAATGATAAGCGGCGTTCGAGCCTCGTCGATCAGAATGCTGTCAACTTCATCGACAATGGCGAAATTGAACGGACGCTGGACCATGGTTTCCAGCTCGAATTTCATATTGTCGCGCAGATAATCGAAGCCCAATTCGTTGTTGGTGCCGTAGGTCACATCGGCCGCATAGGCCGCGCGGCGCTCTTCCTCCGAAAGCCCTTGAACGATGCAGCCGACGGTCAGGCCGAGGAATTTGTATATCTGGCCCATCCACTCGGCGTCGCGCTGCGCCAGATAGTCATTGACCGTGACCACATGCGCCCCTTTTCCCTCGATCGCATTGAGATAGACGGCGAGAGTCGAAACCAGGGTCTTGCCCTCGCCGGTCTTCATTTCCGCGATGCGCCCCTGGTGAAGCACCACGCCGCCCATCAACTGGACATCGTAATGACGCTGCCCGAGCGTGCGTTTGGCGGCTTCGCGGACCGTGGCGAAGGCCTCAACCAGCAGGTCGTCGAGAGTCTCACCTTCCTTGAGGCGGGCGCGGAAGTGATCCGTCCTGGCGCGCAACTCCTGATCGGACAGCCGTTCCCAGTCGCCCTCCAGTGCGTTGATCGAATCGACATAAGATTGCAGGGACTTTACCCGACGGTCGTTGGCCGACCCGAACATCCGTTTCGCCAATGTGCCGAAACCAAGCATGAATGACCCCTAAGACTTTAATTCTCGCAACCGGCACCCGATTTTGGCGAGGCCGCCGCCATTATTTCGGCAGGACGAATCCAGTATGGACTTATTACTGCAGCAGAGATAAGGGCGCATGTGCGCTCTGTCAATGATTGTACCCGGACTTGTTGCGCGATTGATTGTCGGGGCTTGCCGACCCACCGCCAACGACGCATTATGCGGCCCTTGGAGCCCATGGCCAGATGATGGGCAAAAACCGCTTTCCCCCGTCCGGTGACGGGTAAATCTCAAGCTCAAGGCCTAGGAATGACCCGGAAATCGCCGCTGGCGCCAGAATGTTTTCCCGACCTGCCGGACGTTGCCGGAGTGCGGCTCAGCGTCGGTGCGACCGGCATCCGTTATCAGGGCCGGGATGATTTGTTGCTCGCCGTGCTGGCGCCGGGAACTTCGGTGGCCGGTTTGTTTACCCGGTCGTCGATGCCGTCGGCCCCAGTGGTCTGGTGCCGCTCGGTTTTTGCAAAAGCCGGTCCCGGCGCAACCGCCCGGGCGCTGGTCGTCAATGCAGGCAATGCTAATGCGTTTACCGGTGAGGCCGGTTTCAGGGCTGCCGAGGCAGTGGCCCGCTGTGCCGCCAACCTTGCCGGGTGCGACGTGAATGAGGTTTTCCTGGCGTCAACCGGGGTGATTGGAGAGCCGCCGCGCTTCGACCCGATCATCGAGCATTTGCCCGAGCTGTTTGATCGTCTTGAGAGCGGCGGCTGGCAGGCGGCGACGAAAGCGATCCATACCACCGACACTTTTCCCAAGGGCGCTTGCCGAAACGCCTCGATCGACGGTCACCCGGTCGTCATCGCCGGCATCGCCAAGGGATCGGGAATGATCCATCCCAATATGGCGACCACACTCGCATTTATATTCACGGACGCCGCAATTCCGTCACCGGTGCTGCGGACCCTCCTGCGCGAGGCAAATGAAGCGTCCTTCCATTCGATCACCGTCGACGGCGATACTTCGACCAGCGATACCGTGCTGGCCTTTGCCACCGGCCGGCAGGACAGGCACCGGCCGATTGACGATGCCGCCGATCCGCGTCTCGACGATTTTCGCGGTGCTTTGAACGAGGTGATGACCGATATCGCCAGGCAGATCGTGCGTGACGGCGAGGGCGCCAGCAAGTTCATAACCGTGATCGTCACCGGGGCGCAAAGCGACCGCGCCGCCAAAACCGTGGCCTTTGCGATCGCCAACTCGCCGCTTGTCAAAACCGCGATCGCTGGCGAAGACCCCAACTGGGGACGGATCGTGATGGCCGTCGGAAAAGCGGGCGAGCAGGCGTCGCCCGATCGGTTGACGATTCGGATCGGCGGACAGGCGGTCACCGCGGCGGGCTGCATTCGCGCGGACTATGACGAAGCCGTGGCGGCAAAACATCTGAAGGGCGCCGAGATTGACCTTGGCGTCGACCTCGGCGAGGGCGAGGGCCAGGCGCGGGTCTGGACCTGCGATTTCACCCACGATTATGTCGCGATCAACGCCGACTACCGGAGCTGATGCGGGCCGGGTAACAAAATGAACAAATCCGTTTTACTGGTGGCGGCGGTTGCGCTGATCGACATCGACGGCCGGGTGCTGATCGCCCAACGGCCTGACGGCAGGCATTTGGCCGGTCTGTGGGAATTCCCCGGCGGCAAGCTCGAAGACGGTGAAACCCCGGAGATGGCGCTCATTCGTGAGCTTAAGGAAGAACTCGGCATCGACGTGACGGCAAGCTGCCTGGCGCCGTTCACCTTCGCGTCGCACAGCTATGACGGTTTTCATCTGCTGATGCCGCTTTATGTGTGCCGGGTGTGGCACGGGACCGTCATGCCGTGCGACGGCCAGGCCCTTCGCTGGGTGCGGCCCAACGATCTTGCCGGCTATGCGATGACCCCGGCGGACGAGCCGCTCGTCGCCATGCTCAGGGACTTGCTTTAAAGGCATCGGCTAGACGGGTCGTGGCGCTTCCCGGGCGCAGCGGTTTGGGTTGATCCGGGTGGGGCGCCCAGCCGGTCAGCCATATGATCTCGAAGGTCGCCGGAATGCGGCCCTGATCGTCGGCGAACATTTCATGGTAGATTGCGGCCGCCCTCATGAATGTTGCGCGGCGGGAGAGCGTCTTGCGCCGGTTCAGGATCGCATTGGTCTCGCCCATGCCGCGCAGGTCCCGCATCAGCTCGAAAGCGTCCCGATAGGTCACGGTGATGGTTTCCGTGTCGGCCACCGGCAGCGCAAACCCGGCCCGTTGCAGCAGGGCGCCCGCGTCCCGCAGATCGGCGAAGGGCGATATCCTTGGGCTGGCGCCTCCTTCGACTTCCGCCTCCGCGTGCAACAGCGCCTGGCGCAACTCGGTGAGCGTTCCGCCGCCGAACATGGCGGCAATGAACAGGCCGTCTGGCCTGAGGCATTGATTGATCTGAATCAGTGCACCCGGCAGGTCGTTGACCCAGTGCAGCGACAGCACGCCGGCGATCAGGTCGAAACTGTTCTCGGCGAACGGGATGCGTTCCTCGTCGGCCGCCACGCACGGGCCGGTAAAGGGGCTCAGAATGCGTGACGACAAATCGGTCCGAACCCGGATTTCGTGACCAAAATTTGCCGCTTCATCATGATGAAGCGTGTCCGCGGGGCCACCGATCTCCAGAACCGCCGGAAATGGACGATTAAAATCGAGTAGCCGTTCGCTCAGACGGTCCGACACCTCGCGGGCCAGGAAGTCATGCGCGTTCATTCCTGGAGCCGCCCGGTCGCGCCGCCCGCGCACGATATCGCGATCAAATATTTCCATGGACGGGATCCTATACGCATCGTCGGCTTGCGGCCATCCCGCTTATGTCGGGATTTCTTACAGTTGGTTCTTGAGCGAAATGCTTGAGGGACAAGGGGGTTTGGGGTTCATGGGTCGTAAAACAGTCGGCAAGGTGTCGGTATTTTTTACAGTCTGTTCTAGAGCGATTCTAAACAAGCGGATAACAACTTGAAACGACAGGATTCATGGTGTTTGGCACGAAAATAGCATCCGGCAGGCCAGGTTGAGTGCGATCTTTTATGCGGCTATCATTTTGGAGTGACCGCCATGAAAAAAGCTTTGTTGCGGTCGACTGCGGCGCTTTTGCTGTTGGGTGCAGTCATTTTCGCCGGGTCAACGGCTCAGGCAACGAACATCGGTTTAGGGCAGGTTGTAGGCTCCTGTAACGCGACCCAGGTGGCCCCACTGGGGCTTCATCTGGGCTTCACCACGGCGCAGGTGAATGAGACATTTAACGATGTGCAGCCTTGTCACCTAGAGTTCCGGATTGAGTTCGATCCGGCTGCGCCATTTGTTGAGATTGCGATCGACAAGGACGTTTTTAACGATCCCAACAACCCGATTCGCCACTGGAAGGACTTTCACATCGAATTGGCGATGCTGGATGCCCAAGGCCAGTTGATTGCTCCGCAGGATCTGTTTTTCATTCCCAATCCCGCGCCAATCGACACCAGCGGACATTTCGATCTCGATCCGATTAGGGATCCACATCTGCTTTGGTTCTTTGGCAAGCTGCCAGTTGGCCAGGTCGCCACGTTCTGGCTGGGTATCAATGTGCCCAACCTTCAGGGACTGGACGCCGAGACCATCATATTGTGGCAAATCCCGACGGTGCCTGAGCCGGCCAGCATGACGCTGTTCGGCGCCGGTCTGTTGGGGCTTGGATTTTTGGTGCGGCGCAGAAAACAGAGCCGGTGCTAGGTCCTTGGGCATCGGCTCGGGGCTGTCCCTAATGCCGGTCAGCCTTGGGTTTTGAAGAGTATTTGGTTTACAGTGCGGCATGGCTGGGGTTGAAGAAGTAACCGGGTTTATCTTTGATTTGGTAAGGCAGCCCATGCGTGGGGCGACGCGGTTGGCAACGGGAATGCTCAATATCCTGTTGCCGCCGCGTTGTTTGTCGTGCCGGGCGTTGGTTGATCGCCCCGGCTCGTTATGCGGGGCCTGTTGGCGCGAGGTGGACTTCATTGAAACCCCGTTTTGTGCCGGCTGCGGCTGGCCGTTCGATTTCGATGAGGGGCACGATGTCTTGTGCGGGGCATGTGCCGCTCGTTCCCCCGGCTATGACCGGGGCCGCGCGGTGCTGAGATATCACGACCGAAGCCGGCGCATGATTCTGGGGTTCAAGCATGGCGACCGGCTCGATGCCGCGCCGGCCTTCGGTCAATGGATGCGGCGTGCCGGGCGGGAGCTGTTCGAGGACTGCCACTTTATTGCGCCGGTGCCGCTGCATCGTCGACGGCTGTTTGCCAGGCGGTATAATCAGTCCGCGGTTCTGGCGCATGCTTTGTCCCGGGAAACAGGCATACCCGTCGCGGCCGATCTGCTGGTTCGGGTCAGGGCGACGCCTTCCCAGGCGGGACGGTCGAGAAAAGAGCGGGTTCGAAACGTCCGGGGCGCCTTTAAGGTGCGGGCAGACGGCGCGGGCAAGGTTCGGGGGCGCAAGATCCTGCTGGTCGACGATGTGATGACGACCGGCGCAACGGTCGAGGCTTGCGCCCGTGTCTTGAAGGGCGCCGGCGCGGCGCGGGTGGATGTTCTGACCCTGGCGCGGGTTGTCCATCCATCCCAAGTGCCTATATAACGACTGAATTGCTTGCGACGAGGAGTTAACATGACCGAAGTCACGATTTATACCACCATGATGTGCCCCTATTGTGTTCGCGCCAAGGCATTATTGAAAGGAAAAGGCACGAAGTTCCGTGAAATCGGGGTCGGCATGAGTCCTTCCAAGCGCGCCGAAATGCGAAATCTGGCTGGCGGGCGCAACTCGGTGCCGCAGATTTTTATCGGCGGGCGGCATATCGGCGGCTGTGACGAACTCCATGCGCTTGATGCCGCGGGCAAGCTCGACCAACTCCTGACTCCGGCGTAATGGTCCTGGCTCCGGAGTAATGGCAATGAACACCGATCACCGCGAAATTTTCCGCGCCGCCTGCGTGCAGATCACGTCGGGCCCCGAGATCGACGCCAATATCGAGGCCGCTGCCAAGCTTATTCGTGGCGCCCATACAGCCGGGGCCACGTTTATCACCACGCCCGAGATGGTTTCCCTGATCGAGCCGCGCGGCAAGGCGCTGTTCGAAAAGGTGCACAGCCAGGATGAAGACCCGGCGTTGGCCGCGTTCCGGGCGCTGGCCGCTGAACTGAGGGTCTGGCTGTTGATCGGGTCGTTGCCCATCCGCATTGGCGAGACCAAGGTGGCCAATCGCTCTTTTCTGATCGACGACCGAGGGGCCATTTCCGCCAGCTATGACAAGATCCACATGTTCGATGTCGATCTTCCAGACGGGCAGGTCTATCTCGAATCCAAAGATTATCAGCCGGGCACAAAGGTTGTCGTGGCCGATACGCCATGGGGGCGGCTGGGGCTGAGCGTATGCTACGATCTGCGCTTTGGCTATCTGTACCGCGCGCTCGCCAAGGCCGGGGCCACCATCCTTACCGTGCCGGCGGCCTTCACCCATTATACCGGACAGGCGCACTGGCACATTCTGGTCCGGGCGCGAGCGATTGAAACCGGATGCTTCGTCATCGCGCCGGCCCAGACAGGCGCCCATGCCGGCGGACGCGAAACGTACGGTCATTCGCTGGTCGTCGATCCCTGGGGGGCGGTCCTGGCCGATGCCGAGGAAGGACCCGGATTCGTAATTGCGGATATCGATACGGCGCTGGTTGGCGAGGCGCGCGCAAAAGTTCCCGCACTCGAACACGACAGGCCGATTGAAACCATAGGCCTCACCTGAGAATTAGTCCTCTGCCGGCGTCTTGTTGCGACGCGCGCAAATCCGTTGCAGCACCGCGGGCCGGGGGGCGTCCACAAGACCGTGTTCATAGGCGATGACGTCCAGTTTTCCGCGGACGAGGTCGAGCAGTTCTCCGGATCGCAGCAGAAAATCCGGCGCGGCCGGCGGTCCCGCCCGGCCTTTCGACAAGAGGCGCGAACCGCGTCACCCACGGCGAAGGAGGCACTGAATAATGCATATTTGGTTCGCTGGTTCTTGTGCTTTGGTTCATGCCATGCCATCTATCAGGAAAATCTAAACTGAAACGCGTCATTTTGGCGAGGAAATTGGCGGCGGGTTTCAGAGCAATGGGTGATGGTTTGACGGACCGATGATTGTTTATGACTTGAAATGCGTTTGTGGCCACGAGTTTGAGGCCTGGTTCAAGGATTCCGCGGGCTTTGAACAGCAACGCGACAATGGCGCGGTGGTCTGCCCGCTTTGTGGCAATCAGGGCATTTCAAAGGCTTTGATGACGCCCAATCTCTCAATGCGGCGGTCAGACCGCGATACGGTCGCCAAGAGCGGCGCCCTGGGCGAAATGTACAGGACGCTGGAGAAACTGCGCTCCCGCATCGAAAACACCTGCGACTATGTCGGCGACAAATTCGCCGAGGAGGCGCGTAAGATCCATTATGGCGAGGTGGGTGAGCGCGGCATTTACGGCGAGGCGACCAAAGAGGAAAGCGACGAACTGCGGGACGAGGGGGTGGATTTCGTTCAACTTCCCATGCTGCCTCGTCACGACAGTTGATCGCGGCCGTACCCGTCGGCCAATCTTTCCGCCACCATCAGATAGTTGACGTCCAGATCACGGCTGGTTGCCCAGCGGTCGGCGAGCGGGTCGTAACTCACCCCGGTCAGGTCCCGCACGTCGAGGCCGGCCCGTCCGAGTTTATCCGTCAGTTCTTTTGGCTTGAGAAACCTGTGCCAGTCGTGGGTGCCGCGGGGCAGCCACCGCAGAACATATTCGGTGCCTACTATGGCGAAGGCGAAGGACTTGAAAGTGCGGCTGATGGTGGCCAGGAACATCACGCCGCCCGGTTTGATCAAGGCTGAGCAAGCGCTCAGGAAGCTGTCGACATCGGCCACATGTTCGATCACCTCCATGTTGAGGACAACGTCGAACCTCGCGCCCGCGGCGGCGAGGTCCTCGGCCGTGGTGGATCGGTAGTCGATTTCCAATCCTGAGTTCCGGGCGTGCAGCGCCGCGATGTCGATGTTCTTCTGTGATGCATCCGCCCCGGTGACCCGCGCTCCAAGCCGGGCCATCGGTTCGCACAAGAGGCCGCCGCCACAGCCGATGTCGAGCACGCTCAGGCCGTCGAGCGGACGGGCCGCGTCCGGTTTCAGGTCGAAATGACGGCACAGATGGTCGCGAATATATTCAAGACGCACCGGGTTCAATTTGTGGAGCGGGGCAAAATCTCCGCCCGGGTCCCACCAGGCATCGGCGATCGCCTCGAATCTCTCGATCTCGGTCTGATCCACGCTCGGGCTGGGGTCTGGCTGTTGCGGTCTAGCGGTCATCTTTTTTTCCGGATTAATGTCGCAATGCCTGGGGCGTCAAGCGTCCTTCTTGCGCCGTCGCTTGTGAACAGAGTATGTATACGCACCGTCCGCCGGGCAAGGGTTTCTCCGGCATTGCAAGTGAAGGTGCGCTATCAATATGGGGCGGGTCCAGCGAACCTGGCTAATTTGGGAAGAGTGAATATGGCGCGCATCGTCAAAAAGTTTGGCGGCACGTCGGTCGCCGATATTGAAAAAATCAGAAATGTCGCGCGGCGCGTGGCTGATGCGCGGGCTGACGGCCACCAGGTCGCGGTCATCGTCTCGGCAATGGGCGACGAGACCGACAAGCTGGTCGATCTGGCAAGGCAGGCCGCGCGGGAGCCGGATCAGCGCGAATACGACAATGTGGTGGCGGCCGGAGAACAGGTCAGCGCCGGCCTGTTGGCGATGGTGCTCCAGAATATGGGCGTATCGGCGAGATCGTGGCTTGGTTGGCAACTTCCGATCGAGACCGATGGCGTTCATGGTTCGGCCCGCATCCAGGGAATTTCGACCGACAGGCTCGAACAAAGTCTGGATCGGGGCGAGGTCGCGGTGATCGCCGGATTCCAGGGGATTGGACCGGAGAACCGCGTGACCACGATGGGCCGCGGCGGTTCCGATACCACCGCCGTCGCTGTTGCCGCCGTGCTGAAGGCGGACCGCTGCGATATTTACACGGATGTTGAGGGCGTGTTTACCTCCGATCCGCGCATCGTTGCGAAGGCGAGGAAGCTTGATAAAATCACCTACGAGGAAATGCTGGAGATGGCCTCTCTGGGCGCCAAGGTGTTGCAAACGCGATCGGTCGAACTGGCCATGAAGCATCGCGTCCCGGTGCGCGTGCTCTCCAGTTTTTCGGACGGCCAGGGTACAATGGTTGTAGACGAGGACGAGATTGTGGAACAAAGAGAAGTAAGCGGCATTGCCTATTCCATCGATGAGGCAAAGATCACCTTGATGAAGGTGGCTGACCGCCCCGGCGTGGCGGCGACCATTTTCGGTCCACTTTCCGACGCCAATATCAATGTCGACATGATTGTTCAAAACGTGTCGGAAGACGGCACGGCGACCGATCTTACCTTCACGGTTTCTCGGGGCGATCTCGATCGGGCGATTTTGGTGCTTGACCAGTCGCGTGATAAAATCGGCTATAGCGAGATCGATGCGGACCGGGATGTCGTCAAGATATCGGTGGTTGGCGTTGGCATGCGCAGCCATGCCGGCATTGCGCAGAGCATGTTCGCGGCGTTGGCCGAAAAAGCGATCAACATCAAGGTGATCTCGACCTCGGAAATCAAGATCAGCGTCTTGATCGCGTCGGAATACACCGAACTCGCGTTGCGCGCCTTGCATACAGCCTACGGACTCGATGTCGATTAATTACTGATCGGGGGATTTGATGACTAATTCAGCAGGGCTGGCGCGCCTGAATAAATTGTGGCAACGAGGGTGCGAGTTCCTCGGTAGCCGCCAGGCGATCCTCGGCGGCGCCATGACCTGGCTGTCCGAGCGTCACCTGGTCTCGGCGCTTTCCAATGCCGGCAGCTTTGGCGTGCTTGCCAGCGGCTCGATGCCGCCTGAGCTTCTGGACCAGGAAATCGCCGCAACCGCGGCGCTCACCGATCAGCCGTTCGGCGTCAATCTGATCACCATGCATCCCCAGCTTGATGCCCTGATCGATGTCTGTGCGAAGAATCGCGTCGGGCATGTCGTGCTGGCCGGCGGGCTGCCGACCGCCTCGGCCATCGATCGGGTCAAGGCCTTCGGGGCCAAGGTGATCTGTTTCGCTCCCGCTCTGGTCATTGCCAGGAAACTGGTCCGCGGTGGTGTTGACGCCCTGGTAATCGAGGGGGCCGAGGCCGGCGGCCATATCGGCCCGGTTTCAACATCGGTTCTGGCCCAGGAAATTCTGCCCGTCGTCCGCGATGTGCCGATCTTTGTCGCCGGCGGCATCGGCCGGGGCGAGGCCATCGCGGCCTATCTGGAATTGGGCGCTTCGGGGGTCCAGCTCGGAACCCGCTTTGTCTGCGCGACCGAATCGATTGCCCATGAAAATTTCAAAAAGGCGTTTTATCGGGCCAACGCCCGCGACGCCATGCCCTCGGTTCAGATCGATCCGAAGTTTCCGGTAATACCGGTGCGTGCGGTCGCTAATGACGCCACCAAGCGCTTTGCCGAAGTTCAGCACGAGGTCATTGCCCGTTTCCGGACCGGCGATATTGATCAGCAATCCGCCCAGGTTGAGATCGAGCATTTCTGGGCCGGCGCCCTGCGTCGGGCCGCGGTCGACGGCGACGTCGACAACGGCTCGTTGATGGCCGGACAGAGCGTCGGCATGGTCAAGCGCGAACAGCCCACCGCCGACATTGTCGCCGAGCTGGTTGGCCAGGCCGCTACGGCACTGGCCAACAGGGCCGACGTGGGAGCAGCGGTCTTTTGAGCGCGCAAGGCATAGGGCCACGTGTCCTGCTCAGGCGTTTACGGGAGGTGATGGCGGGGCCCGGCACCGCCCAGGAGCGTCTCGACAAGGTCGTAAAGCTTATCGCCAGCAACATGATTGCCGAGGTTTGCTCGCTTTACATGTGCCGCGCCGGGCAGGTTCTGGAGCTTTTCGCCAGTGAGGGCCTCAATCCTTCGGCGGTCCATCAGACCCGGCTTCGAGTTGGCGAAGGGTTGGTCGGTGAAATCGCCGCGCGCGGGTTGCCGCTTAATCTGTCTGACGCCCAGTCTCACCCCAATTACGTTTACCGGCCCGAAACCGGCGAGGAAATCTACCATTCCCTGATGGGCGTGCCGATTCTGCGCAACGAACAGGTGATTGGCGTGCTTCTGGTTCAGAACCGGACCCAGCGCCATTACCAGGAAGACGAGGTCGAGGCCTTCCAGACCGTCGCCATGGTGATGGCTGAAATGGTCACGTCGGCTGAACTCGTGGACCGGTCCGAGCTGCTGGGCGGGGTTTTTGAGCGCGGGGCGCCGCCAAAGCTGGAGGGCTTGACGCTGGCCGAGGGGTTGGCCGAGGGCTTCGTCGTGCTTCACGAACCCCGGGTTCAGATTTCTCATCTGATTTGCGACGATATCGAGCGCGAAAACAGCCGGCTGGAAACCGCGCTCTATGATCTGCGGGCCTCGCTCGACAAGCTGATTGCATCGCTCGATTTCGGTTTGTCCGGCGAGCATCGCGAGGTCATCGAAGCGTTCCGGATGTTTGCCGACGACCGGGGCTGGATCGAAAAGATTTATGAGGCCATCGGGTCGGGCCTGACGGCCGAAGCGGCTGTGCAGCGCGTACAGTTCGATACCCGGGCCCGCATGGCGCACGTGACCGACCCTTATCTGCGCGAACGGCTGAGCGACCTCGAGGATCTCGCCAATCGACTGATCCGGCATCTCTCCGGCCAGCCCAATCATGGCGCTCATGACCTGCCGGACAATGCTATCCTGGTTGCGCGTACCCTGGGGCCCGCCGATCTGCTCGATTACGACCGAAGCAAGGTCGTCGGTGTCGTTCTGGCCGAAGGATCGCCAACCTCGCATGTGACGATTGTGGCCCGTGCACTCGGAATACCCATCGTCGGTCAGGTCGAGGCGGTGGTCGGACTGGTGGAGCCGGGTGACACGGTGATCGTCGACGGCGATGCCGGCTTTGTCTATGTCCGTCCGACCATCGATGTGATCGCGAGCTACAAACAGAATATTGCGGCGCGCAAGCAACGGTTCGTCGAATATTCGGCGTTGCGCGATGAGCCCGCGACCACGCGCGACGGGGCCGACGTCACGCTGCTGATGAATGCGGGCCTGCTGCTGGATTTGCCGTATCTCGAGGAAACCGGCGCTGCCGGTGTCGGGCTGTTTCGCACCGAATTTCAGTTCATGGTGAGCGATACATTCCCACGGCTCAACACCCAGGTCGATCTTTACACCAAGGTTCTCGACGCCGCGGCGGGCAGTCGTGTGGTGTTTCGAACGCTCGATATCGGCGGTGACAAGGTCGTGCCGTTCATGTCACGCCTGAAGGAACGCAACCCCGCGCTCGGTTGGCGGGCGACCCGGTTGGCGCTCGATCGGCCGGCGCTGCTTCGCTATCAGGTGAGGGCGCTGCTGCAGGCGGCGGCCAGCCGTCCGCTGGACATCATGTTTCCTCTGGTGGCGGACGTCGCCGAGTTCCGGGCGGCCCGCGCCATTGTCGACCGGGAAATCCGGCGGATGGAGAAACTGAACAAGCCGCAACCGAGCCAACTGCGGGTCGGCACAATGCTGGAGGTGCCAGCCCTTGCATGGCAACTGAAGGCCCTGCTTGATGACGTGGATTTCATTTCGATCGGCAGCAACGATCTGTTGCAGTTTCTGTTCGCCTGCGATCGCGGCAATCCCCGGCTTTCCCAGCGTTACGACTGGCTGGCGCCCAGCGTCCTGTCATTCATCAAGTCGGTCAACGATGCCTGCGTCGAGGCGGGGGTGCCGGTCAGCTTGTGCGGGGAAATGGCGGGGCGCCCGCTGGAGGCGATGTGCCTGATCGGGCTCGGCCTTCGCACGATTTCCATGCCGCCGGCCGCCATTGGCCCGGTCAAGATGATGGTGCGCAGCATGAATGTTAGGGTCGTGGAGGAGTATCTGATGACACTGCTCGATCTTCCGGAACATAGCCTGCGCGGACATCTCCACGACTTCGCCCAGGATCATGGCATTGCAATTTAAGTCATTGCTTTTTCATGATAACATTGATTAAGTAAGTGTTAACCAGTGTGGCATCATTGAAAATGCCCCATTTTAAGGGGGCCATGCGATGGTTTGGGGGACAGTCGGCTCGACCGACATTATCAGGCGGATGGTTTTATGAGGGTCATCCACGAACGAGATGGGGTAGCTCTGCCGCATCCGGAGCATGCTGCCTCGACCGACGCGGCGAACAGGAGATCGCCTCGAGACATTGGCGATGAATTGCGGGAAGTCCGCATGGGCGCGGGCAAGGCGCTCAAGGATATCGCCGTCGAACTTCGTATCCGTGCCGATCATTTGCGCGCCATAGAGGATGGGGAGTATGACCGGCTGCCGGGGCCTGCCTATGTGGCGGGCTTTGTCCGATCCTACGCAAGTTACCTCGGTTTCGACGGCGCCGAGATCACTGCTCATCTTCACCGTGGCGTCGCGGAGCGTGAAGCAATGCAGCCCCTGGTTTTTCCGGAGCCGGCTTATGACGGCCGAATGCGATCAGCGCCCATCGCCGCGATGTCGGCGCTGGTTGTGGTTTTGGGGATGCTGGCCTGGATGGAGCTGTCCGGGGACGAGCCGGATGCTCAGTTGACTGTTGCCTCGTTGACCGAGGGGCAAATCGCGTCGATTGAGGACCTCTCCGGCGAGCAGGCGCCGGCCCAACGAAACGATTGGGGCGCGAGCCCGGCGGATCGAAGCCAGGCGGCCGAGACGCTGGAAAAGGTTGCGAGCACCGTGCCATCGCCTGAACGGGATGAAGCCGTCAGCGGGACCGGGGGCGAGGCCGCTGAGGCTCCCGCCGTTGCGGCGACGACTAACCTTCCTGCATCGGACGCGGTTGGCCGGGTGACGATTCGAGCCACCGAGGATGCCTGGATGTCGATTCATGAAGCGGGCCGCGATCCGTTGTTTGAGGGAATGTTGCGTGCCGGCGAAACCGTGAACCTGCCCGGCGGCGTCGATTTGTTGATGACCACCGGCAATGCGGGCGGACTTGAGATTGCGGTGGATGGCACATTGGTTGAGGCCATCGGTCCGGTCGGCGGCGTTATGCGCGGTGTCTCGCTTAATCCCGAGCATCTGCGAATGGCGGCGGGCTCAGGATACCGTTAGAGCACTTTTTCACCTCTCCAGGAACCCCCGATCCTCTTCGAGCTTGATAAGGCGTGTCGACTTGCGCATGTTAGGCGGCGCTCGGCCGGTCCCGTGACGGCTGTGCTGTTTGACATGTGCATGAGTTGTTAAACCTCAGGAGGTTGAACGTGGCCAAGTTGCAGCCCGTCAGAGGAACACATGATCGCCTGCCCGACGATTGCCGACGCCATCGGGCTGTTGTCGAGACGTTTCGCAGCGTAGCCGAAAGCTTCGGTTTCGGGGAAATCGCGACGCCGATTTTTGAATTCACCGAAGTTTTCAAGCGCACTCTCGGCGAGACCTCGGACGTGGTGTCAAAGGAAATGTACACCTTCGAGGATCGAAGCGGGGAGCAGTTGACCCTGCGCCCGGAATATACCGCCGGCATCGTAAGAGCCTTGATTTCAGGCGGGTTGGCCCAGAATTTGCCTTTGAAGCTCCATGCCCATGGCCCGATGTTCCGGTATGAGAGGCCGCAAAAAGGCCGGCTCAGGCAGTTCCATCAGATCGATGTTGAAATTCTGGGTGTGCCGGAAGCGCAAGCTGATATCGAAGTGATCGCGCTGGCTGCCCAGTTGCTGGACCGGCTCGGCTTGACGGAAAAAACCGTCCTCGAGATCAACTCACTCGGTGATCGGGAAAGCCGGGCCGCTTACCGGGATGCTCTGGTGGCTCATTTTTCGAGCCACCGCGATCGGATGAGCGAAGACAGCCAAATGAGGCTGGAACGCAACCCTCTGCGAATTCTCGATTCGAAGGACGAGGGAGATAAGGCCCTGATCGCCGGCGCGCCGATGATGGCCGACTATTTGACCGACGAGTCGAAGGCGTTTTTCGCGCAAGTCAAAACCGGTCTGGAAGCGCTCGGCATTCGGTTTGTCGAAAATCAGCGCCTGGTGCGTGGCCTCGATTACTATACCCATACGGCCTTTGAATTTGTGACCGATGCCCTGGGCGCGCAAGGGGCGGTCATCGCGGGCGGCCGCTATGACGGGCTTGTCGAGCATATGGGCGGCCCGGCGACCGCGGGCATCGGCTGGGCTGGCGGCATTGAACGCCTGGCCATGCTGATCGGCGACATCGAACCCGACACCCGGCCGATTGCCGTGATTCCCATCGGGGCCGAGGCCCAGATCACAGCGCTGACCCTTGCCTGCGATCTCAGGCGTCAGGGGCTGAAAGTCGACATGGGCTATCGTGGCAATCTCGGCAGGCGCATGAAACGTGCCAACAAGCTAAACGCGCGCTATGCTGTTCTGATCGGCGAGGATGAACTGGCCAACGGGACGGTTACGCTGCGCGATCTGGACAGTGGCGATCAGAGCGAGGTTGCAATGGATGCTCTGGGGGCCCGCCTGTCGCCGGATCGATAACCCCGACAGTGAAGGCGCCACCTCGAATTAAAGTGACCAAATGATGCGACCAAACGGCCGTCGGACGAGGCTCCGGCGGCGAAAGTCCGACCAGGGACCGCGGAGAAGCTTGTGATAACCGATCAGAAGATTGATCAGCTTGTGGCCCGCCACAGCGCGCTCGAGGCTCAGATGGCGAGCGGCGAACTGTCATCCGAGGGGTTCGCGGGGGTTTCAAAGGAATATTCGGATTTGTCCCCCGTCGTTGAGGGGTTGCGGGAATTGCGGCAGCTTCGCGCCGAGGCCGAGGAACTGGCCGAAATGATTGCCGATCCCGAATCCGACGCCGAGATGCACGCTCTGGCGGAAGAAGAATTGCGCGAAAATAAGGCGAAGTTGCCGGAAGTCGAGCGGCGTTTGCAAATTCTGCTGTTGCCGAAGGACGCCGCCGACGAAAAGAACGCGATTCTGGAAGTTCGAGCCGGCACCGGCGGCGACGAGGCCGCCTTGTTCGCGGGCGACCTGTTTCGCATGTATCAGCGCTATGCCGAGTTGCGCGGCTGGAGGTTCGAGATCATGGGCGCCTCCGAAAGCAGCATGGGCGGATACAAGGAGGCGTCGGCCACGATCAGCGGCGCTGGCGTATTCGCCCGGATGAAGTTTGAATCCGGCGTCCATCGGGTTCAGCGCGTGCCCGAGACCGAATCAAGTGGCCGCATCCACACGTCCGCGGCTACCGTGGCGGTGCTGCCCGAGGCCGAGGATGTCGATGTCAATATCGACGAGAAGGACCTGCGAATAGATATTTTCCGCGCCAGCGGTCCCGGTGGCCAATCGGTCAACACCACCGATAGCGCGGTGCGTATCACCCATATTCCCACCGGCGTCGTGGTTCAGCAGCAGGATGAAAAATCCCAGCACAAGAACAAGGCCAAGGCGATGAAAGTGCTCCGTGCGCGGATCTATGAGGCTGAGCGCCAAAAGAAGGCCGACGAGAGAGCCGAAGTTCGCCGCGGCATGGTCGGCAGTGGCGACCGCTCGGAACGGGTGCGGACCTATAACTTTCCCCAGAGCCGGGTCACCGATCACCGGATCAATCTGACTTTGCACAAGCTTGATCAAATCCTGGCCGGCGAAGCGCTCGATGAAATCGTGGGCGCGCTTATCACCGAAGATCAGGCGAGCCGGCTGGCCGCCATGGAAGGGGCGGAGGATTGATCGCACGCCCGATGACACATCGCGCCCGGATGACGGTGGCGGCGGCTCTGGATCATGCCACCAAAGAGTTGAGGTCGGCCGGTGTGCCGACCGCGCGCATCGATGCCCAGGTGTTGTTCCAGCATGCGACCGGGCGAACCCGGGAAGATAATCTTCGGGGCTTTGACAAACCACTCGAGCCGGGCCATTTCGAAAAATTCACGGCGCTGATCGGGCGCCGCGCGCGCCGGGAGCCGGTGTCCCAAATTATCGGTGAACGGGAGTTCTGGAGTCTGCCGTTTCAGGTTACGGCGGATACCCTGACCCCGCGGCCCGACAGCGAAACCGTGATCGAGGCAGTGCTGGCGGAGCTCGACGTATCGAGATTTCCCCGCCAGACGCCGTTTAATATCCTGGATCTTGGAACCGGCACCGGATGCTTGTTGCTCTCGCTGCTCCACGAGCTTGGTGACGCCACGGGAATGGGCGTGGACGCGGACGCCGGCGCACTTGCGGTCGCGCGCCAAAATGCCCGATCCCTGGAGCTTGCCGGCAGGGCGAGCTTCGTGAACGCGGACTGGAACGAATCGGACGATAAAGGCATGGCCGGTGTTTTCGAAGCGGCTCCGTTCGATATCGTGATCAGCAATCCGCCTTATATTCGCGACGGCGAAATCGACAAGCTGGACCCCGAGGTCGCGTGCTTTGAACCGCGGCTTGCCCTGGCGGGCGGGGCTGACGGCCTTGACGCCTACCGTGCCATCGGGGCGCTGTTGCCGGGATTGGTGCGTGGCGGTGGAATGGTGGCGTTCGAGGTTGGCGCCGGGCAGGCGGCCGATGTCGAGTGTATCCTGCAAGCCACCGGAGCAAATAAATTGCGGCGGTGGAGCGATCTTGCCGGTTTTGACCGTTGCATTACCGCGAAAAATCGATAAAAAATGGGTTGGATGAAAGAAGCGGGAAACCGGCTTCTTGGGACCGGGTCCGATGCCTGGTCGTTTGGGAGACGCCTGGCGAACAAGCGCTCCGTTTAATTATTTAGCAACCCCGACCAAATAAGATTCGTCACCGTGCGCGAGCTGCAAGCGGGACGGGACGGGTCAGGTGAAATTGTCAGCCGGTGCGCCGGCAATCAGAAAGCTTTGGTTTAATGAGGCAAGGTCAGAATTCCAGACGCATGCGGGGCCGTCCGAGCAAGAGGCCGCCGGGCCAGCAACGTCCGGGCAACAAGTCGGTCGACAGCAACGGCCCCAACGTCAAGGTTCGTGGCACCGCTGCACAAGTTTACGAGAAATATCAGGTGCTCGCGCGTGAAGCGCAGCGGACCGGAAACCGGGTCGTGGTCGAAAATCTGCTCCAGCACGCGGAGCACTATTATCGGCTGTCAAATGCCGCGGCGGCGGCCAAGAAGGCGCCCGGCGCGAAGCCGGATCGACAGGTCGGTGAGACCGTCGCGGAAACCGGATCAGGACATTCCGCGCCAACCGAGACCACCACTGAGACTACCGACAAGACCGTGCAGCCGGCCGCCAATCGGCCCGGGGACCAGCCCGACCAGCCTGAGTTGGCGCTTCCAGCGGCGGAGGAGACCGCGCCGAAAGAGGCGGCCAGGCCCCGCCGAACTCCAAGGCGCCGCCGGGCACAACCGGCAGCCCCCGAGACCGCACCGGAATCACCAAAGACCGCAGCGGCTAAATAACATCGACTGAACCCGGCGGGCCGCTTATTGGCTTTGGCAAAGCCGTGAGCCAGGGCTCAGCACACCTTCCACTTCAAAGTGCCTATCCGAACAGACCCAACGGTATTCAGGGCTGTTTTGCCTCGTTCCATGTCGAGGCAACGATCCCGCAAATCGGTCCGGGCTGCAAAATGCCAGCCTTGGCCCTTGCGCCGCGAATAAACCACAACATATAGAAAATATTGATCAGGCAAAACGGCAGTGCTTGGTCAAAGACACAAATCACGGTCCGGTCACTACTGGGAGTGCGATATGGATGCGGGGAAATATACGGAACGGGCTCAGGGCTTCTTTCAGGCCGCCCAGAATTTAGCGCTCCGCTCCAATCATCAGCGGTTCACGCCGGAGCATATTCTCAAGGTTCTTCTCGACGACGAGACCGGTTTGGCGGCCAATCTGATCAGGTCATGCGGCGGCCGGCCGGAACCGGCCCTGAGTGGGGTCGACAAAGCGCTGGCCAAGCTGCCGGTCGTCGAAGGCTCGGGGGCCGGTCAGCTTTATATGAGCCCGGAAGTCGCCCGGCTGACGGACAGCGCCGAAAAAATCACCCGGAAAGCGGGCGATACTTACGTCACGGTTGAGCGGTTGCTGCTGGCGCTGGTCATGGCCTCGGGAACGGTGGCGGCCGAGATACTCAAGAACGCCGGCGTGACCCCACAGGGGTTGAATGCCGCGATCAATTCCTTGCGCAAGGGACGGAGCGCCGATAGCCGGACCGCGGAAAGCAGCTATGAGGCGTTGAAGAAATATTCCCTGGATCTTACCGCGCAAGCACGCGACGGCAAACTCGATCCGGTGATCGGACGGGACGAGGAAATCCGTCGGACGATCCAGGTGTTGTCCCGGCGGACCAAGAACAATCCGGTGCTGATCGGCGAACCCGGTGTCGGAAAGACCGCGATCGCCGAAGGTCTGGCTCTGCGCATCGCCAATGGCGACGTGCCGGAAAGCCTGCGCGATCGAAGGCTGGTGGCGCTCGACATGGGTGCGTTGATCGCCGGCGCCAAATATCGCGGCGAATTCGAAGAGCGACTAAAGGCGGTGCTGGAGGAGGTCAGGGCTGCCGCCGGCGAAGTCGTGTTGTTCATTGACGAGATGCATACTTTGGTCGGGGCCGGCGCATCGGAGGGCTCCATGGATGCCTCCAACCTGCTCAAGCCCGCGCTCGCGCGGGGCGAGCTGCACTGCATTGGCGCCACGACGCTCAATGAATATCGCCAGCATGTCGAAAAGGACGCCGCGCTGGCGCGCCGCTTTCAGCCGGTGTTCATAGCCGAGCCCACTGTGGCGGACACGATTTCAATTCTGCGCGGTCTCAAGGAGAAATACGAGCTTCACCATGGGGTGCGGATCGCTGACGGCGCCATCGTGGCGGCGTCGACGATGTCGAACCGCTATATTTCGGATCGCTTCCTGCCCGACAAGGCGATCGACCTCGTTGATGAGGCGGCCAGCCGGCTGCGCATGGAAGTCGATTCGAAACCCGAGGAGATCGACGAACTCGACCGGCGCATCATGCGGCTTAAAATCGAACGCGAAGCGCTAAAGCGGGAGACAGACCGGGCGTCCCGGGAACGTCTGGCCGCCCAGAAGGCCGAGCTTGCCGAGCTGGAGCAGCAATCCGCCGAACTCACTGCCCGATGGCGCAAGGAAAAGGAGGACCTGTCGGGCCAGCGGAAGCTCAAGGAGCAACTCGATGACGCGCGCATTGAGCTCGAACGGGCCGAGCGCCAGGGCAATCTGGCTCGAGCCGGTGAGCTGACCTATGGCGTAATCCCGGATCTTGAGAGCCGGATCGAAGCCGCCACCGTGGCCGACGATCACAGCATGCTCAATGAGCAGGTGAGCGATAGCGATATCGCGTCCGTGGTCGCACGATGGACCGGAATCCCGGTCGACAAGCTGATGGCCGGCGAGCATGAGAAGCTTATCAATATGGAAACCGCGCTCGGCGAGCGGGTGGTCGGCCAGCAAGAGGCGATCGCCGCCATTTCCAACGCGGTGCGCCGTTCCCGGGCGGGGCTTCAGGAAGCCGGGCGGCCGATTGGTTCGTTCCTGTTCCTGGGGCCGACCGGCGTCGGCAAGACCGAGCTCACCAAGGCGCTCGCGGCATTACTGTTTGACGATGAGCACGCCATGGTTCGGATCGATATGTCCGAATATATGGAAAAACATTCGGTCGCCCGCTTGATCGGCGCGCCGCCGGGCTATGTCGGGTACGAGGAGGGAGGCTCCCTGACCGAGGCCGTGCGCCGGCGGCCTTATCAGCTTGTGCTGTTTGACGAGGTCGAGAAGGCCCATCACGACGTGCTCAATGTTTTGCTTCAGGTTCTCGACGATGGGCGGCTGACTGACGGCCAGGGCCGGACCGTGGATTTCTCCAATACGCTTGTGATCATGACGTCGAATCTGGGCAGCGAGATTCTCGCCGATCAGCCTGTGGGCGAGGACAGCGGCGCGGTGCGCGAGGCGGTGATGGCCGTGGTTCGTGGCGCGTTCCGGCCCGAGTTCCTTAATCGGCTCGATGAAATCGTGCTGTTCCATCGCTTGACGCGGGAGAATTTGAATCGGATCGTCGATATCCAGATCATGCGCCTGGCCGCATTAATGGAGGATCGCAAGATCGAACTGCTTCTCGACGACGATGCGCGGGACCGGCTGGCGGAACTGGGCTTCGATCCGGTTTACGGCGCCCGGCCGCTAAGGCGAACGATCCAGCGGTTGCTTCAGGACGCGTTGGCGCAAAAGATCCTGACCGGCGAAATCAAGGACGGCGACCAGATCAAGGTCGGCGCGGGCAGCGACGGCGGCCTGCAAATCCTGGCGTCAGGCCGTGTCGCACCGCGCATCGTTGGACGGCAGTCGCGGGCATGAGCCGCTGGCCAGAATGAGCGGCGCGGTAAAGGCGTCGATGTCCTCGCGCAGTAATGCGAGTCTCCGACTGAATGCCTGAAGCTCGGCCCGTTTGAGCTTGCGTCCGGTTGGTAATTTAAGCGCCAGCGGGTTGGTCTGTTTCTTGTCGATGAGGACCTCATAATGAAGATGGGGTCCGGTGGAGCGGCCCGTGGTGCCGACATATCCGATGATTTGGCCCTGTTTGACCCGTTTGCCCTTGCGAACGCCGCGGGCGTAGGACTTCAGATGCGCATAGGCGGTCGAATATCGGCTGTTGTGACGGAGCCGGATATAATTGCCATAGCCGCCATATCGGGACGCCCTTTCCACCGTGCCATCACCGGCGGCCATGACCGGGGTGCCGCGCCGGGCGCCGAAATCGACGCCCTTATGCATCCGGCTGTATCCCAACACCGGATGCTTGCGCCGGCCGTAGCGTGACGTGAGCCGCGCGCCGTCGATTGGCGTGCGCATCAGGCTCTTGCGGGCGCTGTGACCGTCTTCATTGAAATAGTCGGCGCGCCCATCGTCGGACGGGGTGAAGCGGTACAGACGAAGCGGCCGCCCGCGCAGAGTCAGGCTGGCGTAAAGCACGTCGCCATCCTTGGTCAGGTCGGCGGACTGATCGCGGAATCGCTCGAAATATATCTCGAACCGATCTCCGGTTCGAATTTCGCGCTGGAAGTCGATGTCGAAGCTGAACATTCGAATGACTTCGACGATAACGGCGGCGGGCACGTGCTGGCGCTGGGCCGAGAGGAACAGACTGTCTGTGATCGTGCCCTGGGCGAACACCGGTTCGACCGCCAGGGGCACGCGGTCCTCGAAAGTTTCGAAAGCGCCACCGGCGTCCGTGGCGGCGGTGACGATCCGGTCGATTTCGGCACGCAGCGACACCGCGTTTAATCTCAGCTTGCCCGAATCGTCGGGCCGAAAAGTAACGGTAATTTCCTGACCGTTCTGAAGGCGCCTGGGGTCGTAAATCCGACCCAGCGCCGTGACGGCCGCAAAAGCCTCCCCCCGATCCGCCCCCGCCTTGACGACCAGATCAATTAACGTATCGCCCCGGCCGACCTTGAACAGCCGGATGACATCGTTTGCATCCGGGGCCAATTCGTCTTGAGCCACAGCGTCCTGGAGAATCGGATCCTGGGGCAATCCGGTGGTTTCGGGAATGTGGGTCTGCCTTGGCGCGAGCGCGAGGTCCGCTACTGAGCCGGTGTCATGAGCATCTGGCCACAAACCCAGCGTCAGCGCCACTCCCGTCAGGCCGGCCAATGCGGCAAGCCGCAGCCACCTCGGCAGGTCGTCAGCCAGCGAGTCGCAATCCCTCAATCCCAACTTCCGTGATTCCCCTCTTAATGAACCGCCTTGTTTGTCGCTGGCAGCGGCTCTCCGCGACCCCTTACCGCGGCCAAAATGCCTGCCTGGCGACACCGTGTCAACGGCCCAGGGTTACTAAGCTATTGTGAAATAGCGCCCTTTGGTAAAATCCCTGGTCCCGACGTCCGCTTTATACCAGCAATGTCTGACCGAATTATTGACGTCCAAATAAGTTTGAAGAAACCGTTTGACTTGTGCGTGTTGGAGCCCATATAAGCTGCTCACCGCGCCGGCCGCGGGGC
>JBHHWG010000014.1:0-47110 GCA_046756385.1 Sphingomonadales bacterium
GCTCGAAGTAGTCATGTTTAAACATCACGCGGTAATTGTCAGTCGGCGAACCGGAGTGGCGACCGCGCGGCGTCAATGTAAACCCTAACCGCCGATAGGTTTCGCGCGCCTGTTCCAGGTCGCTGGCCAAAACAATCGCGTGATCGATGCCGGTAATTCCGTGGGCCATGGCGGCATTTTAGGCCCGGAATCCGATTCTGTCGAATCCGCGCCTATTCACCATCAAAGGCGGCAAGCGTCGTGACGGGGCAATTCAGGGCGCGCACCCGGTCAGCGCCGCCGAGATCCGGCAGGTTAATGACGAAACTTGCCGCCACAACCTCGGCCCCGGCCTCACGAATTAGCCGAATCGCGGCCGCCGCGGTTCCTCCAGTGGCGATCAGATCGTCGACCAGCAACACACGCTCACCCGCGTCCACTGCATCGGTATGGATCTCGACCCGGTCCGTTCCGTATTCCAGCTCATAGTCCTGTCCCCGGGTGTCAAACGGAAGCTTGCCCTGCTTGCGGACCGGAACGAACCCCACGCTTAGCTGGTGGGCGACGGCGCCGCCGAGGATGAAGCCACGCGCCTCGATGCCGGCGACCTTGTCTATGCGAAGACCGGCGAAGGGCTGGACCAGTTCGTCAACCGCCTTGCGGAAGCCAAGCGGGTCTTGCAGAAGCGTGGTAATGTCCCGGAACATGACGCCCGGCTTGGGATAATCGGGAATGGTGCGAATTCGTTCCTTGATCCAGCTCGGCATTCCGCTCCTCCTTTGCCTTTTTCCAGCTTAATCTTGCCGTCTCAAAACCCGGCCCGCCACAGCTTCGAGCTTGTCCAGCATCATGCTGTCTCTTGCTTCCGGGGCGGTAATTAGCGCGGCATCAAGCACCCGGTCGCACCCTTGGGCGCACGGATGGGCCTGATCGCCGCTGTCGCGTATTTTCGGCGCCACCTTGCGCACCAGCTCCTTGGCCCGTTCAGCATTTCCCAGCAAGACGCCAATAATATCGGCAACCTCGACGTCCTCATGTCCCGGATGCCAGCAGTCGTAATCCGTGACCATGGCCACCGTCACGTAGCAGATTTCGGCCTCGCGCGCGAGCTTGACCTCCGGCATGTTGGTCATGCCGATCACGTCGCAGCCCCAGGCCCGATACATCTGGGATTCGGCCAGCGAGGAGAATTGCGGCCCCTCCATCGCCAGATAAGTGCCGCCCCGGCGGTGCGAAATACCGGCTTCATTCACCGCTTGCTCGACCATGTCGCCCAACCGGCCGCAGACCGGATGGGCCATGGAGACATGGGCCACCAGTCCGTCGCCGAAAAAACTCTTCTCCCGGGCAAAGGTGCGGTCGATGAATTGGTCGGTCAACACGAAGGTACCGGGCGCCAATTCCTCCCGGAACGAGCCGCAGGCGCTCATGGAGATTATGTCGGTGACGCCAACCCGCTTCAGAATATCGATATTGGCGCGGTAATTGATTCCCGAGGGACTTAGCCGGTGGCCGCGGCCGTGACGGGGCAGGAAGACCATCGGCTGACCATCCAGTTCACCCATGAAGAGCTCGTCCGACGGTTTTCCGAACGCCGAATCAACGCGCTCCCACCGGGCGTTTTCCAGGCCGCTGATCTCGTAAATGCCGCTACCGCCAATTATACCGAGCACGGGCGTGTCACTGGTATTTTTCAAGATACTCTCCTAATGCCGCAAAAAAGAAAGCCGCCTCCCCATGGGGAGACGGCCTCCACAACAGTAACCCTGTATTTGGCCTACCCCTTGATTTTACGCCACACACGCTTGTTCACGAAATACATGAGACCGGCGAGAATCACGAGATAGATCATGACTTTCAAGCCCAGGCTCTTGCGTGCCTCAAGCGTGGGTTCGGCCGCCCATGCCAAAAACGTCGTTACATCGTGGGACATCCGCGCCACCGTGGCCGGGGTGCCGTCGGCATATTCGACGCTGTCCTCATACAAGGGCTGCATCATGGCGATCTGGGAGTTGGCGAAATAGGGATTGTAGGTCATCCCCTCGGCCAACTCGAAATCGTCAGGTTGCTCCTCCTCAAACCCGGTCAACAGAGCATGAATATAGTCCTCGCCCCCCGGACGGGCCTTTACGATCAACGAAAGATCAGGCGGAAAAGCCCCGTTATTGGAGGCCCGCGCCGCTTTCTCATTGGGAAATGGCGAGGGAATGTGATCCGAAGGGCGCCCCTCCCGGGTGAACATCTCGCCCTCATCGTCAGGGCCGTCCTCGACCTCGTAATCGGCGGCAATGGCCTTCACTTCATCTTCGCTGAAGCCCAGGTCCCGGAGATTGCGGAACGAGATGAAGCGCAGCCCGTGGCAGGCTGAACACACTTCCCGATAGACCTGAAAGCCGCGTTGCAGCGCCCCCCGGTCAAACCTGCCGGTAAATCCCTCATGGGACCATTCCTGCTCGGGCGGATGTTTGGCCCCACTGCTCGAAGCCAGCGCCGGCGGCGAAACCGCCGCCAGGCCAATCAAACCGGCAAAGCCCAGGGTCAGAATCAGTTTTCTGGTCATGGTTCCCTCTCTAACCTTGCTTTGTTTGTTCTTTGGCCAACACCGCCTGGGCGATGCTCTCGGGCAGCGGTTTTGTAGGTTCAAGTCTTCCGATGATTGGCAGGATCACCAGGAAATGCAGGAAATAATAGGCGGTCGCCAACTGACCGAGCAGAATGAAATTTCCTTCCGGTGGATTGGCGCCGACATAGCCCAGCAGCAGCACGTCGGCCACCAGGATCCAGAAAAGCTGCTTGTACCAGGTCCGGAACCGGGCCGAACGGATTTTTGAAGTGTCCAGCCACGGCAGGGCGAACAGAATCAGGATCGCCGAGAACATGGCGATTACGCCCCCGAGCTTGTCCGGGATCGCCCGCAGAATCGCGTAGAACGGCAGGTAATACCATTCGGGCACGATGTGCGCCGGGGTCACCAGCGGGTCGGCCGGAATGTAGTTGTCCGGATGGCCCATAAAGTTGGGATTGAAGAACACCCAGTAGGCGAAGAACACCAGGAAAACCGACAATCCAAACAGATCCTTGGCCGTGTAATAAGGATGGAACGGAACCTGATCTTGCGGGCCCTTGACGTCGATCCCCAGCGGATTGTTGGAGCCCGGAAGATGCAGCGCCCAGATATGCAGGATCACGACGCCGACCAGCACGAACGGCAGCAGATAATGCAGGCTGAAGAACCGGTTAAGCGTCGGATTGTCGACCGAGAAATCACCCCACAGCCACTGAACGATATCGGTGCCGATTATCGGGATCGCGCTGAACAGGTTGGTGATGACCTTGGCGGCCCAGAAGCTCATCTGGCCCCAGGGCAGCACATAGCCCATGAAGCCGGTCGCCATCATGATCAACAGGATCACCAGACCCAGCCACCACAAGACCTCGCGCGGGCTTTTATAGGAGCCATAATAAAGGCCGCGGAAAATATGGATATAAACGATCATGAAGAACATCGCCGCGCCGTTGGCATGGATGTAGCGCATCAGCCAGCCATAGTTCACATTGCGCATGATATGTTCGACGCTGGTGAACGCCAGATCGGCGTGCGGCGTGTAATGCATCGCCAGAATGATTCCGGTGATCAACTGAACGGTCAGCATGATCCCCGCCAGCGAGCCGAAATTCCACCAGTAGTTCAGATTTTTTGGCGCCGGATAAGCAACCAGCGTGCCATGCATCAGCGACAGGATCGGCAGTTGTTTGTCGAACCACTTGATAAATCTGTTATTCGGCTGAAACGAACTCGTAGCCATTATCTTCTCGCCCCCTGCTAGCCGATTTTGACGGTTGTGTCGTCAAGGAACACATACTCCGGAACCGGCAGGTTCGTCGGAGCCGGACCCTTGCGGATCCGCCCGGACTTGTCGTAGTGCGAACCGTGGCACGGGCAGAACCAGCCGCCGAAGTCGCCCTGCTCACCCAGGGGAATGCATCCCAGATGCGTGCAAACGCCGACCATGATCAGCCATTCCGGCCGCTGCACCCGGTCCTCGTCGCGCGCGGGATCCCGCAGGTCCGAATCATCGTCGGCGCGCGCCTCCGCGATTTCCTCGGGCGTACGGTGACGGATGAACACCGGTTGCTTGCGCCACACCGCCTTGATGCTCTGGCCCGGCTCTATCGCCGACAAGTCGACCTCGATCGAAGCGAGCGCTAGTACGTCGGCGGACGGATTCATTTGATCAATCAGTGGCCAAACCGCAAACGTCGCACCTATCGCGCCGAATGCTCCGGTCGCCACATAAAGAAAATCGCGCCGGGACACTCCCTCGTCCGGCGTTTTCTTGCCCTCGTCATTGGCCATGTGCCGATTTAACTCCAGTTCCAATATCGTTACAGCACAAACACGCGCCGCCAGAAAAAACACGCTCTTTTGGCATTATCCGGCGCGAATGTCCAGCCGCCAGCGACTTGACGACGCGACATGATCGGGAGGACACTTATGCCCCGCCCGATAACCGTGCGACGCGGCGATGCCGGTCATGAGCAATCGACCATGAGATGTCTGTGAAAATGAGACTGGCGCTTTTTGAACCCGACATTCCCCCCAACGCCGGAACCCTGATCCGCCTCGGCGCCTGCCTCGGGGCGCCCGTGGACATTATCGAGCCGTGCGGATTCGCCTGGAGCGACAAGACCCTGCGCCGCGCCGGCCTCGATTATTTCACAATTGCCGAGGTCACCCGGCATTTGTCATGGCCGGATTTCGTGGAGGCGCGCGCCGCCGGCTCGCGGATCATCCTGCTCACGACCAAAACGAACCTGGCTTATACCGACTTTGCCTTCAGACCCGACGATATCCTGCTGGTTGGCCGGGAATCCAAGGGCGCGCCCGCTGAGGTGCACGAGGGTGTCGACGCCCGGATTACCGTGCCGATGGTCGAACAGGCCCGATCGCTCAATGTTGCGGTGGCGGCGGCAATGGTTCTGGGCGAGGCGCTGCGCCAGGTCCGGGCAACATGAGGGGATAAAGCCGTGGCGGAACAGCAGCGCAAACAACAGGTCGCGGAGTGGTTCCAGGACCTGAGAGACCGCATCTGCGCCGCCTTCGAGGCCATCGAGGAGGCGCACGCCGGTCCCCTGTCTGACCGTCCCGCCGGTCGCTTCGAACGGAAATCCTGGCTTCGGGAAACCGGTGGCGCCACAGACGGGGGCGGTGGCGAGATGGCGATTATGAAAGGCCGGGTGTTCGAAAAAGTCGGGGTCAATATTTCGACTGTCCACGGCGAATTTTCGCCGGACCTCGCGTCCCAGATACCCGGCGCCGGCGACGATCCCCGCTTTTGGGCCGCCGGCATATCGCTGGTCGCCCACATGCATTCGCCGCTCGTGCCGGCGGTTCATATGAACACCCGTCACATTGTCACCGCCAAGGGCTGGTTCGGCGGCGCCGCCGACCTCAATCCTGCGGTTGTCGATGAAGAGGATACCGCTCTGTTTCATGGCGCGCTCAAGACGGCGTGCGATCGCCACGATGCCGATTATTATCCGCGATTCACCAAATGGTGCGACGACTATTTTTTCATTGAACACCGAAACGAGCCTCGGGGCGTCGGCGGCATTTTCTACGACTATCTCGACACCGGCGACTGGCAAGCCGATTTCGCCTTCACCCGTGACGTGGGTCTGGCCTTTCTCGATGCCTACCCCCGGATCGTTCGACGGCATATGGACAAAAGCTGGACCCCGGAACAACGAGAGCGGCAGCTAATCAAGCGCGGACATTACGTCGAGTTCAACCTGCTCTACGACCGGGGCACAAAATTCGGCCTCCAGACCGGCGGCAATATCGAGGCGATCCTGATGTCCCTCCCGCCGGAATGTAAGTGGCCCTAAGCCACGGGCGGTGTCACGTCGGCCAGGGACAGCTGACGCCTAAGTTCGTGTTTAACATTATCTTCCGGCGGGAAGTCATTGTTCATCCACCATTTTTCCAATTCCCGTAAAATCTTTCCCACGGCCCTGCCCTGATCGACGCCCAAGGCCAGGACGTCGTCGCCGGTGACCGGGAATTTGGGGCGCGGCCAGTTCTCGGGCTCCTCTATCAGGCGCAGCCAGCCTTTCTGTTGGGGCTCCCGCGCCCACATCAACATGACCTGATCTATGAACCGCTCCCGGCCCAGCCGATATATTTCCCGGCGCACAGTGTTTAACGGATCATCAGGTTTGACCACGGGCGCGGCGGCGGCCATTGCCGTCAGCCGGTCGCGGATCTTGTTCGCGAGCCTGAGCCGCCTTGCGAGCGACACCGCGCCCTTTTCGTCGGCCTCGACCAGTGCCATCAACCGACGCCAGGGGTCGGCCCTTCCGGTCTCGATCTCTATCGTCACGAGACCGTCCAGCCGGTCAAAATGCCTGGCCTCCGCCAGGACGTGGCGCAATATTCCGGCCTCGCTCATGATCCGCAGGGTCGGGACGGGGTCCGGCGACAGCAACAGCCGTTCGGTTTCGCCGGCGATGCGTTCGGCCGACAGGTTGAGGATGTCTCCGGCGCGCCGCCGGCAGGCCGCGAGACCGTGGCCATCCATGTCGCCGCGCCCATACCAGGCGTGAAAGCGGAAAAATCGCAGAATCCTGAGACCATCCTCGATGATCCGCTTCTCGGCATCGCCGATGAACCGCACCCGTCCCTCAACCAGATCCTTGAGCCCGCCCGTGGGGTCGTACACCACCCCATCCGGATCGCAGAACAGGGCGTTGAAGGTGAAATCGCGGCGTCGGGCGTCGGCGGCCCAGTCATCAACAAAGGCAACCTCGGCACGCCGGCCCAATGTCTTAACATCGCGCCGTAACGTCGTGATTTCAAAATGTTTTCTATTAATCACCGCAGTCACGGCGCCATGATCGACACCGGTCGGGATCGTTTTGATCCCAGCATCATCGAGCAGGCGGATAACCGTCCCGGGCCTATCCGGGGTCGCCACGTCGATATCGCGAACGGCGCGCCCGATCAGCGCATCCCGCACACATCCGCCGACAAACCGTACCGTGGCGCCACGCGCCGTCAGCGCGTCGACAAGTTCAGTGGTTTCCGGCGCGATAAGCCAGGGCTGCGTGAGCCTGCCCCCGGATGGCCTCATGGCCTAGTCGCCGTCCTTTCGGGGGCGGATTTCGGCGGGCACAATCTTGCCGTCTTCCAAATGCGGCGGAATATATTCGCCGGTGGCAACGTTGTCTTCAACCAGCCGCATCGCGAACAGGCTAATGATCATCAGCGACAGACCGATGATTAAAAGCCAGGTTGTGGGCGCATCATCCCAGGTCCCGCCGGTCTCGGCTTCCTTCTTGCGCAGAAACGCAACCCATCCCCCGTAGACCACGAACGGCAGCGCCAGCAGCAACATATTGAACAATATCCGCGACATTATCCCATAACCTTTCGGTAAAAATTGATCAGCATGCCGGCGGTCGCCCCCCATATGTGATAATCGAGATAGGGAAACACGTAATAGTAACGCTCCACCTCTTTCCAGACCATGCTGTCGCGCCGGTGGTTGGCGGGGTCAAATATGAAGGCGAGCGGGACCTCAAAAGCCTCCGAAACCTCGAAGCTGTCCAATTCAAGCGTAAAGCCGGGCCTCACGATCCCCACGACCGGGATCACGCCGAACCCCGTTACCGTTTCATAGATCTCCAGTTGTCCGACAACGTCAATATAGGAGCGGGCCAGTCCGATCTCCTCCTCAGTCTCCCGAAGCGCGGTGTCGACGATGCTGGCGTCGCAGTCCTCGACCCGGCCGCCAGGAAAGCTGACCTGGCCGGCATGGTCGTTCAGATGGTCGGCCCGCTTGGTCAACAGCACTGTCATGCCGTTGGGGCGTTCGATCACCGGTATCAGAACCGCGGCCGGCGTTAAGGCCTTGAGTTTTGGAAGCACCTTCCGGGCCTCGGGATTGACATCGAAATCGCCGCGCAGTATCTGGCCATCCGTGCCGGCCGTGGCCCCAAGCTTTTGTTCAATTAACTGTCTCATTATTCCTGTCGTTCCGATACATCCGGCTCCAGCTCGCCGATCGTGAAAAAGGAGCCGCCACTGAACACGCCCAAAATCGTTCGATTTCCCGGTGTCCGTTCCACACCCAGCGCAACGAGATCATAGAATACCGCACGGGTGATTAGCGCCTCAAGCCTGTCACGGACCATGAGGTAGGGGGCCGGCTCCCCGGTTCGCGGGTCGATGTTGACCCGAATGGGGTGATCCGGCCCGGCTTCCACCACATCGCCGACATTGGTTCGAAAGCGCAGCACCTGGCGCTCGCCCTTCCCCTCGACCTCGAACTCGACCGCGGTGAACGGAGCGTCGTCGACGGTTATCCCGAGCTTCTCCACCGGCGTGACCAGAAAATAGTCGCCACCGTCACGCCGAAGGATGCCGGCGAACAATTTAACCAGAGCCGGCCGGCCGATTGGCGAATTCATATAATACCAGGTGCCGTCGCGCCCGATACGGATATCGATATCGCCGCAAAATTCGGGGTTCCACATGTGGACCGGCGGTCGTCTTTCGTTCTTGAGGCGTGCGGCGAGCCGTGCGATTTCCGAAAGTCCACCCTCGTCAGCCAATTTCCCTCTCCTACCCTGTGCGATTTCCATGTTATCAATACCGATAGCGGAACCGCATGAAATTTAACAGATATAGGCGCTTGCATGCATATCTTCACCCTGTCTGATGAACAGATCGTGGAACGGACCGAGGCGCTCTCGGCCCGGGTTGCTCAGGCGCGCGAGGCTATCGGCACGGTAATTTACGGCCAGGAAGAAGTCATCGACCAGGCGCTGATTACGATCCTGTCGGGTGGCCATGCGCTGCTGGTCGGGGTTCCCGGACTGGCCAAGACCCGTCTGGTTGCGACACTGGGGACGGTGCTGGGGCTTAATGAGAAGCGGGTTCAGTTCACGCCCGACCTCATGCCCTCCGATATTCTGGGATCGGAAGTGCTTGAGGAATCGGACAAGGGGCATCATGCCTTCCGCTTTCTCAAGGGGCCGGTGTTCTGCCAATTGCTGATGGCCGATGAGATCAATCGCGCCAGCCCCCGCACCCAGTCGGCGCTATTGCAGGCGATGCAGGAGTTTGAGGTTTCGGTGGCTGGCGAGCAACACGCTCTGCCGAGACCGTTTCATGTTGTCGCAACCCAAAATCCGCTGGAGCAGGAGGGCACATATCCGTTGCCCGAGGCCCAGCTCGATCGGTTTTTGATGGAGATCGACATCGATTACCCGAGCCTCGAGGCCGAGCGCCACATGCTGATCGCCACCACCGGACCGGTCGAGCAGCAGCCGGAGACCGTGATGTCAGGCGATGAACTGATAGAGGCCCAGAAACTCGTGCGCCAGATTCCGGTCGGCAACCATGTGGTCGACGCCATCCTTGACCTCGTGCGTTCAGCCCGGCCGGAAAATGGCGCCGATACCGAAACAGCCGACCAGGTGGCCTGGGGCCCCGGTCCGCGCGGCGCCCAGGCGCTGATGCTGGCGGTTCGGGCGCGGGCGCTGCTCGATGATCGGTTGGCGCCCTCGGTCGATGACGTGCTGGCGTTGGCCCGGCCGGTCTTGCGCCACCGCATGGCGCTGACTTTCGCGGCCCGGGCCGACGGCGTGAGTGTCGAGGACGTCATTGCGCGGCTATGCATTCCCCATGCCTGATCGAACAAGCCGGACACTAAGGCACGAGGCGGAGCATCTGGCTGCGAGCCTGCCTCCCCTTGTGATCGAGGCCGAGCGCATCGCCAAGACCGTGATTCACGGCGTACACGGATATCGCCGGGCCGGACCGGGCGAGGCATTCTGGCAGTTCCGCCGCTATCAGTGCGGGGATGCCGCTTCCGCCGTTGACTGGCGGCGCTCGGCCAAGGGGCAGCATCTTTTCGTTCGGGAGCGGGAGCGCGAAGCCGCGCAAACCGTCTGGTTATGGTCTGACGCCTCGCCATCGATGCGCTTCGGCACGGTTGAGAAAGCCCACCGCGCCGCGCTTCTGGCGTTGACACTTGCTGCCGTGCTCCATCGCACGGGCGAGCATGTCGCTGTGCTGGGAGGCAACTTTGAGCCGGCCGGCGGGCGCGCCGCCCTGGCCCGCATTGCCGATGCCCTGACCCACTGGAATCACGACCCCCCTTCCGGCGCGGCGAGTCTGCCTGAATTTACCCGCGTGCCCCGTTATGCGCGGCTGGTGCTGTTCAGCGATTTCCTGGCGCCGATCGAGGATCTGAGCGCCATCGTCGACGATTATCGGGCCCGAGGGGTCCAGGGATGTCTGGTTCAGGTTCTCGACCCTTCCGAGGAGGATTTCAACTTTTCGGGCCGCACCCGCTTTGACGGGCTGGAAGGCGAAGGCTCCATCATGATCGGGCGGGTCGAAAGCATCGTCGGGGATTACCGCCGTCAATTCGCAGCCTGGCGGGACTCGCTGGATCTGCTCAGCCGCCGCACGGCTTGGCCATTGATCCACCATCGGACCGACCGCCCGCCACAACTAGCGCTGCTTGCCATCTTGGGGGCATTGGGCCGAAAATGATGATGCGCTTGCCGAAGCAATTGCCATGCTGAACGGCGTCATAGCCTTTGCCCAGCCCTGGGTGCTGGCGGCTTTAATGGTTCTGCCGATGGTGTGGTGGTTGCTGCGGCTGGTTCCCCCGCCCCCCAAATTGCAGCGCTTTCCGCCGGTCCGGTTGCTGTTCGCCCTCGCCAAACGCGAGGAGACGCCTGACCGAACCCCGCCCTGGTTGATCGTGTTGCGTCTTGTCCTTGTCGCCCTGATAATTGTCGCGCTTGCGGGACCGATTTTTAATCCGGGCGCGGCACTGGGTGGAAAAGGGCCTTTGCTGCTGGTCGTCGACGACGGTTGGACCGCGGCCGCGCGCTGGCAAGACCGGCTGGACGCAATGGATGACTATATCGACCGCGCCGAGCGGGCTGGCCGCCCTGTGGTCTTGCTTACCACCGCACCGCCGGCCGGTGGAACATCCCGGGGTGCCGACCAACCGCCGCTTCAGGCGATCAGCGCGGCGCAGGCCCGCAAGGCGGTAAGGTCGTTAAGACCCAAACCCTGGCCCGTTGATCGCACGGCGGCGCTCGACAAACTGAACAAACTGGTTTTGCCCGACACCCGGCAGGCGGAATCCATGCACGCGGCCTGGCTGAGCGACGGCATCGATGACGGGGGCGCGGTAGCGTTGATAAAGCGGCTTCGGCGGTTTCCCGGCTTCGAATTGATCCGCGAACGAGACGACAATCTGCCCCGCGCTCTTTTGCCCCTGGATCATGGCGCGGCCGACCCGGTGGTGGCCGTGGCGCGGGCCCCGACCCCGCGACAGGCCAGCATCTGGCTGCGTGCAAGTACCGCGGACGGGCGCGTGATCGCACGCCGGCAGGCCGGGTTCGAAGCCGGCGCGGAACGAGCCTCGGTCCAGTTTGCCCTGCCCCTGGCGCTGCGCAATCAAATCACGCGCATCGAAATCGAGAATGAGCGTTCGGCCGGGTCAGTGCTGCTGACCGACGACCGGTGGCGCCGCCAGCCGGTGGGCCTGGTCTCGGGCCAGGCGATCGAGGCCGCGCAGCCGCTGCTTTCGAACCTGTATTACTTACGAAAGGCGCTGGAGCCGCTCGCGGAATTGCGCGATGGCGCAATCGGCGATTTGCTCGACAGCAAGGTGACCGTATTGGTATTGGCTGACGTCGGCGGTATGACCGGGCCCGAACACGATGATCTTGACCAGTGGACACGGGCCGGCGGGACACTGATCCGCTTCGCCGGGCCGAAACTCGCCGACAATGCGCGGGCGCCATTCCTGCCGGTCGCGCTACGCGGCGGGGGCCGGGCCATGGGTGGCGCCATGTCGTGGGAGCAGCCGGCGCGGATCGCCCCATTCGAGGATTCAAGCCCGTTTGCCGGGCTGGAACTTCCCGGCGACGTTGTTGTCGAGCGCCAGGTATTGGCCGAACCGGCCCCCGAAGTCAGTGCGCGCACCTGGGCCAGGCTCGAAGACGGCACGCCGCTTGTAACCGGCGCACGGCACGGCGACGGCTGGATCGTCCTGTTCCACGTCACCTCCAATACCGACTGGTCGAACTTGCCCATATCGGGCCTGTTCGTCGCAATGCTTGAGCGTGTCGTGGCCCTGGCGCGAACAAGCGACACCACTCCGAAGGCTGAGGTTTCCCTACCCCCCTTCCTGGTGATGGACGGCTTTGGATCGCTTGGTTCGCCCGATCCGGATACGATACCGCTCAAATTGGAGCGAGCCTCTACCCCTTCCGCCAGCGCGGTGCATCCGCCCGGCTATTACGGCCGGGAAGCGTCGCCGATGGCGCTGAATCTGATGGCCGAGGCCGGGCCGATCGGCCCTGATTTCGTGATCCGGCCCATGACGCCCGTGTCGGGCATTACCGACAGCCTGTACGGCCAGCGAGCGGAATTTGAACTGGGGCCCTGGGTGCTCCTTGTGGCGCTGCTGCTGGCGATGGTCGATTTTGCCGTTGCCCTGATCTTGAGAGGCCTCGCGCTGCCACGGCAACAGGCGTTGGTGGCTGGGCTGATCGTGTTGGGCGCGGCGGCTTTAACACCGGAAGTCGGCTGGGCTCAGGCCTCCACTGACAAAGCCCCCCTGCAAGCGGCGCTCGAAGTGCGCCTGGGCTATGTGAACAGCGGAGACCCGCATATCGATGCTATTAGCCGCACCGGTCTCCTGCGTCTTGGGGAGGTATTGACCAGGAGAACAACGGTGACGCCGGGGCCGCCGGCCGGGCTCGACCCGGCGACTGACGAGCTGATTCTGTTTCCCCTGATCTACTGGCCCCTGACCGGCAAAGAGCAACCGCTGTCTGCCGAAGGCCAGGCTAATTTCGCAAAATACCTGAAAACGGGCGGCATTCTGGTGGTCGATACGCGGGATATGGCCGCCGGAACCCAGGCACTGCGCAAGGCGCTCGGCAAGCTCGACATCGCGCCTTTGATTCGGCTGCCCGAGGATCATGTGCTTGCCCGCTCATTCTACCTTCTCCATCAATTTTCGGGATTTCAAGGCGAAAAAGACATTTGGGTCGAACGCCATTCCGGCGGGGTCAATGACGGCGTTTCCGCCTTGATCATCGTGGGCGGCAACCTGGCGGCGGACTGGGCGCTTGGCGAGTTTGCCCGCAGCCATCCCGAGCGCGGCGAGGCGGCATTTCGGTTCGGCGTCAATTTGGTGATGTATGCGCTGACCGGCAATTACAAAGCCGACCAAGTCCATGTGCCGGCGCTGCTTGAAAGGCTTGGCCGATGACAGCGTCTCCCGTGCAAATCGGCGCCGTCGTGCTGAGCCCCCACCTGCCCTGGTCAGTGGTCGTGATGTTGGGTGTCGGAGTCCTGGCGCTTTCGGCCCTGGCGGCATGGCGTGGGGCACGGGGCTGGCTGCTGCGCTTGATGACGATGCTGGCGCTGCTCGCTGGCGTCATCAACCCCACCGTGATCGATGAAAAACGGGAGCCGCTCGACGACACCGCAATCGTTATCGTCGATGAAAGCATGAGCCAATCGATCGGCGACCGGCCGACGCAAACCGAGCAAGCCCGGATGGCAGTGGTCGAGAAACTGTCGGCCCGGCCTGGGCTGGAAACCAGGGTGATCGCGGTCGGCGGCGCGTCATCAGGAGACGAAGGCGGCACCCGTCTGTTTTCGGCTTTGGAACAGGTCCTCAGCCAGACCGGGAGCGACCGGGTCGCCGGGGCCATTCTGGTCACCGATGGCCAGGTTCACGATGTCCCGAATAGCCTGCCGCCGGGTCTCGACGCGCCAATTCATGCCCTCATCACCGGCTCTCGCGGTGAAATAGACCGGCGGCTGGTGGTTGTCGAAGCGCCGCGCTACGCCATCGTCGGCAAAACCCTGCTGTTGACAGTCCGGGTCGAGGATGAAGGCCCGTGGCGGACGCTGGTGGCTGGCGCCCCCTCTCACCCGCGCACAGGCACCGCGACCGTCGAGGTTCGAGTCGGCGGCAGGCAAGTTTTCCGGCGGGTCGTGGGCACCGGGGCCGATGTCGCGATTCCTTTTGAGCTGGAGCACGCAGGCGCGTCGGTCGTCGAGATTTCGGCTTCATCCGCGCCCGGGGAGCTGACCCGGGACAACAATCGCGCGGTATTCGGGATCAACGGCGTGCGTGATCGCTTGCGGGTGCTGCTGGTCTCCGGCGAGCCCCATGCGGGGGCACGTGTGTGGCGAAATCTGCTGAAGGCCGATCCGGCCGTCGATCTGGTTCATTTCACGATCTTGCGCACGCCGCAGGACGCCAACTTCACGCCGGTGGAGGAGCTATCCCTGATCGCCTTTCCCACGCGCGAATTGTTCGAGGAAAAACTGGACGAGTTCGACCTGATCATTTTCGATCGCTATCAGCGCCGAAACGTGCTGCCGGAGCGTTATCTGGCCAATGTCGCCAATTACGTCAAGGACGGCGGCGCCCTGCTGATCGCGGCGGGTCCGGAGTTCGCGGGCCCCTTCAGTCTGTACGCCACCCCGCTCGAAACAATCCTTCCCGCCCGGCCGACGCGCCGCATCCTGGAACAGGTTTTCAAGCCGGAACTGACCGTGCTCGGCGCGCGTCATCCGGTCACCGCCGCTCTCGACCGGGGTCTGTCAAAAGACGACGACCACCCGGTCTGGGGGCCCTGGCTCAGACAGATCGAGGCGCGCGCACGGCGCGGCGATGTGGTGATGAGCGGTTTGGGGGAGCGGCCACTCCTGGTTCTGGACCGGGTCGGCAAAGGCAGGGTGGCGCAACTCCTGTCCGATCATGCCTGGCTATGGGCCCGCGGCCATGCGGGGGGTGGTCCCCAGGCCGAGTTGCTGCGTCGACTGGCGCATTGGCTGATGAAGGAGCCTGACCTGGAGGAAGAGGCGATCACCGTCGAGGTCCGGGACCGCCATGTCATGATCGAGCAACGCACCCTGGGTGCGACGCCACCACAGCTAACAATTACCGGGCCGGACGGAAAGTCCCGCGCGCTCCGACTCCAGCCGCGCGCGTCGGGACGGTTTGCCGGGTCGGCCGAGGCGGATGCTCCCGGTATCCATCGTATTTCGGACGGCGTCAAGGAGACCGTCGCCGTCGTCGGCACCCTCAATTCGACGGAGCTGACTTCGGTTAAAGCAACCTCTGAAATCCTTGAGCCCCTGATTGCGCGGACGGCTGGCGCGGTAAACTGGCTTGAGGACGATGGCGTTCCCGATATCCGGCACGTCGCAAAGGGGCGTCGCGGCTTCGGCAAGGGGTGGATCGCATTGCGTAACCAGGGCAGATATCGCGTCACCGGCTTTACCGAACACCCTCTCGCCCCACCGTGGCTTCTGCTGATCCTGATACTCGGCGGCCTGCTCTGGGCGTGGCGTCGCGAGGGTCGATAGCAGGCGTTGCCCCTGTCAGGCTGCCGTGCCGCCAACCGTCAGCCCATCGATCAACAAAGTAGGCTGGCCCACCCCGACCGGCACGCCCTGCCCCGCCTTCCCGCAGGTGCCGACCCCGGTATCGAGTTTCATGTCATTGCCGATCATGGATACCTTGGTCAGCACGTCGGGACCGTTCCCGATCAATGTCGCTCCTTTGACCGGCGCGCCGATTTTGCCGTTTTCGATCCGATAGGCCTCGGTGCACGAGAACACGAACTTGCCGTTGGTAATGTCAACCTGACCGCCTCCGAAGGCCACCGCGTAAATGCCGTTCTTGACCGAGGCGATGATCTCGGCCGGATCATGGCCTCCCGCGAGCATGTAGGTGTTGGTCATCCTGGGCAAAGGCGCATGTGCGAACGACTGACGGCGTCCGTTGCCGGTGGGTTTCATGCCCATCAGACGCGCATTCAGACGATCGTGCAGATAGTTCTTCAAGATCCCATCCTCGATCAGCACTGTCTTCTCTGTCGGTGTGCCCTCATCATCCACGGTCAGCGAACCGCGCCGTTCGCCAATGGCGCCGTCGTCGATCACCGTCACGCCCTTTGCCGCCACTCTTTCGCCCATGAGCCCTGAAAAGGCCGATGTTTTCTTGCGGTTGAAATCCCCCTCCAACCCGTGGCCGATTGCCTCATGAAGCAAGATGCCCGGCCAACCGGGACCGAGCACGACCTGCATTTCACCGGCCGGCGCCGGTCTCGAATCCAGATTTACCAATGCCTGACGAAGCGCCTCGTCGACATAGCCACGCCAGTTTTCGGGGTCGAGAAACTGCCCGTACCCCAAGCGCCCACCGCAGCCGTAATGGCCGGATTCCTGTCGATCACCCTTACCGGCGACGATCGACACGTCGATCCGCACCAGGGGCCGCACGTCACGCACGCTGGAGCCGCCGGCGCGCACGATCTCAATCGCCTGAAATCCGCCGGATAGCCCGATCGAAACCTGACGCACGCGTTCATCACTGGCCCGCGCATAGGCGTCGATATCCCGCAGCAGTTTGATTTTGGCCTCGAATTCCGCGCCGCCAACCGGGTTATCAGGTCTGTAGAGGTGACGATTGGTCCGTACCGGATCGGCGCTCATCGACCCGCTGTGCCCGGTGCGAACCGCCTGTACCGCCTCCGCGGCGCGCCGGATCGCGGCCTCTGACAACTCAGAAGCGTGGGCGTAGCCCGTCGATTCGCCGACCACCGCCCTGATACCGAAACCCTGGGCCGTGTCGAAGCTTGCGTTGCGGAGTCGTCCGTCATCGAACGAAAACCCCTCGGACTGGCTGTATTCCAAAAACAGCTCACCGTCGTCGCACCCGACGAGCGTCTGATCGACAATGCGCTGGACCGGGGATCGGTCCAGTTCTGTCGAGAAAAAATAATCGTCCCGGCCGGGGTCGGCTGTGTGATCGAACTTCTCGCTCATGGTGAGTACTTTCAGTGGATGCGTTGGCGTTCGCCCCATTGTTTCCAATATGGGGAGCAAAGCAAGTGCGGGCCATTCACTTTTCGCTGCCCCACACCGGCGTCTCCAACTCACGCCCTGCGGCAATTTGCCGCGCTCCCTTCCTGATTGCCCCGGAAACGGCCGCAAACCCGACTATTCCCGTCGGCTATTGTCGACCAGCGGCATGGCTGCGCCCTTGAGCGTGCATCCGACTTTGCTGTAAGCTTTTTTCGAATTTGCCGACGGACGACGGGCCCGCGATCAAAAACGGGCACGGCCGGAAAGCCAACCGGCGTCCTCGGGCATTGGATATTTTTCTTCGGGCGACAAGTTCTTGTGACGGTGATCGTCCGGCCAACCAGGAGTGATTCAGCAGATGTCGAAACGACTGATCCTGGCCGCGATTGCCGTTTTGACCGCGGGTATCTTCCAAGTGGACCCAACACTTGCCTCACAGCCCGAGCCCTGGCAGATCGGAATGCAGCCGGCGGTTACGCCAATCGCCGGACAAATGCACAATTTCCATGACCTGCTGCTTTGGATCATCAGCGCTATTGTCGTGTTTGTCCTGGTGCTACTGCTTTATGTGTTCGTGCGCTTCAACGCCAAGGCCAATCCGACGCCAGCCAAGACCGCCCATCATACCGTTCTTGAAGTGGTATGGACGGTCATTCCCATCATGATCCTTCTGGTGATCGCTGTGCCCTCGTTCCGGCTGCTGTTCGCGCAGGACGCGGCAATGGACGCCGACCTCACAGTCAAGGCGATCGGCCACCAGTGGTATTGGACGTACGAATATCCAGACCACAACCTTGAGTTCGACGCACTCATGGTCTTTGAAGAAGATCTCAAGAAAGGCCAGCCCCGGCTCCTGGAAACCGATAATCATCTGGTTGTTCCCGTGGGTGCGGTGGTCAAACTGCTTGTGACCGCGTCACCCGAGGATGTGATCCATGCCTGGGCCGTTCCCGCATTCGGCGTAAAAATCGATGCTGTGCCGGGTCGGCTGAACGAGACCTGGTTCCAGGCCGAGCGCGAGGGAACCTATTATGGCCAGTGCTCCGAACTTTGCGGGGTCAATCACGGATATATGCCGATCACGGTGGACGTTGTATCGCAGGACAAATACCAGGCCTGGCTGGCGAACGCGGAGCGGGAATTCGCGATGGATGGAGCTGACGACCCGGTCAAGCTCGCGGAGGCTTTAAGATAATGGTCCGGCATCCCGGTGGCAGACGGTGCCCGCGACCCCGTGTCAGTTTCAACCCGGCGAGGAAAGATTGATGACAACCATTCTAGGCGCTGAAGCTCACGAGGAACATCGCCCCACCGGCTGGCGACGTTGGCTCTATTCGACAAATCACAAGGACATCGGGACCATGTACCTGGTGTTCGCGATCGTGGGCGGCATCGTCGGCGGCGCATTTTCGATCCTGGTGCGCATGGAGCTTCAGTCTCCTGGCCTGCAATTCTTTGGCGACGGTCACGTCTTTAACGTCGTGATCACGGCTCATGGGCTGATCATGGTGTTCTTCATGGTCATGCCGGCACTGATCGGCGGGTTCGGCAACTGGTTCCTGCCGATCATGATCGGCGCGCCAGACATGGCGTTTCCTCGCATGAACAACATCAGCTTCTGGCTTTTGGTGCCGGCATTGATGCTGCTGGTGATGTCGGCCCTGATTGGCGATGGCGCGGGCACCGGATGGACCGTTTACGCGCCGCTATCGACAACCGGCTCGCCCAGCCCATCAGTTGATTTCGCAATCCTGAGCCTGCATTTGGCAGGCGCTTCGTCGATCCTCGGCGCGGTGAACTTCATCACGACGGTGTTCAACATGCGCGCGCCGGGCATGACCATGTTGAAGATGCCGTTATTTGTATGGTCGATCCTGGTCACCGTATTCCTGCTGTTGCTGGCGATTCCGGTGCTTGCCGGCGCCATCACGATGCTGCTTACCGACCGGAATTTCGGCACCACCTTCTTCAGCGCGGCCGGCGGCGGCGACCCGTTGCTTTATCAGCATTTATTCTGGTTCTTCGGCCATCCGGAAGTCTATATCCTGATCCTGCCCGGCTTCGGGATTATCAGCCACGTCGTCTCGACATTCTCCAGAAAGCCGATTTTCGGTTATCTGGGCATGGTCGGCGCGATGATCGCAATCGGCGCGATCGGGTTCATCGTGTGGGCCCATCATATGTACACCGTGGGTTTGTCACCGACCACGCGGGCCTATTTCGTGGCGGCGACCATGGTGATCGCGGTGCCGACCGGCATCAAGATTTTCAGTTGGATCGCGACGATGTGGGGGGGCTCGATCGAGTTCAAGACCCCGATGTTATTCGCCCTGGGCATGATTTTCCTGTTCGTCATCGGCGGGGTCACAGGGGTTGTGCTGTCCAATGCCGGCATCGACACTTACCTGCACGACACCTATTATGTGGTCGCCCATTTCCACTACACCATGTCGATGGGGGCGCTTCTGTCGATCTTCGCCGGATTTTATTACTGGTTCGGCAAAATGAGCGGCCGGCAATATTCGGAAAGGCTCGGCAAGTTGCATTTCTGGCTGACGTTTATCGGTGTCAATCTGCTTTTCTTCCCGCAGCATTTCCTGGGGCTGGCGGGCATGCCGCGCCGCATCCCCGATTATCCCGACGCCTTCGCAGGCTGGAACTTCGTTTCGTCGATGGGGGCTTACCTGTCGGCGGTCGGTGTGCTGGTTTTCCTGCTGGTGCTATGGCGGGCCTTCCGGTCCGGTGAAAGATGCGCCGATAACCCGTGGGGCGAAGGCGCGACGACCATGGAATGGACGCTGTCGTCACCGCCGCCGTTCCATCAGTTCAACAAATTACCGCGCTTCGAGTAGCAAGCGGAACGCAGACAGGAGAGTGAATTGGTAGACGTCGCCAGACTGGGCTCCCAATCTTCAGCCGTCCGCCCCGTCGACGACGCCCGGGTTCGCGACTACGTCGCTCTGCTTAAGCCCCGGGTCATGTCGCTGGTGACTTTTACCGGACTGGTCGGTCTTGTCATCGCGCCCACCGAAATCAGTCCGGTGATTGGCTTCACGGCCTTGTTGTGCATTGCACTGGGGGCAGGCTCCGCCGGTGCATTGAACATGTGGTACGAGGCCGATATCGACGCGGTGATGGAGCGGACCCGCAACCGCCCAATTCCCGCGGGACGGATAGCACCGGGCCAGGCGCTCGGATTCGGCGCCACCCTGGCGATTTTCTCGGTGATTGTCATGGGACTGGCGGTCAATCTTCTGTCGGCGGCGCTTTTGGCGCTGACCATAGGGTTCTATCTGTTCGTTTACACGATGTGGCTGAAGCGGCGCACACCGCAGAACATTGTCATTGGCGGCGTTGCGGGGGCGTTGCCGCCGGTCGTCGCCTGGGCCGCCGCGACAGGCGAGGTCAGCCTGGCTCCGATGGTGTTGTTCGCGATCATCTTGCTGTGGACCCCGCCGCATTTCTGGGCGCTGGCGTTATACCGCCGGGGCGACTACGCCAAGGCCGGAATTCCCATGCTGCCCGTGGTCGCCGGCGACCGCGCGACCCGCAAGCACATCCTGATCTACAGCCTGTTACTGGCGCCGATCACGCCCGCGCCGTGGTATCTGGGCTTCGCCGGGCCGTTTTATGGTGTGATAGCCGGTATTCTTTCGGTTTGGCTGGTGGCTGGATCGCTGCGCGTTTTCCGCGCCACGGGCGATGCGGAGGCGAGGCGACTATTCGGCTTTTCGATTGTTTTCCTGTTTCTAATTTTTTCGGCGTTGCTGATCGAGCGCGCCGTGGGTCTTTGGGGGTTGCATGCCGCTTAGCAACGAACATAAGCGACGGCGGTCGAGAAATTTCGCGCTGGCCGCGGCGCTTTTCGGTTTCGGGTTTTTGTTTTATCTGATCACGATCGCCAAGCTGGGAGGGCTCGACTAATGGGCGGTCGGCGCGCCCGGAACCGTGGAACGGCCATCGTGCTCGGGCTGACGGTCGTGGCGATGATCGGCCTTTCCTACGCCGCCGTGCCGCTTTATCGGCTGTTTTGCCAGGTCACGGGATATGGCGGTACGACACAGGTCGCACAGGCAAGCCCGGACCGAATTTACGACCGCGCCATCAAGATTCGGTTCAACGCCGACAAAGCACGCGATCTGCCGTGGGTCTTTAAACCCGCGCAAAAAGAGGTGACGGTTCAGGTCGGCGAAAACGCGCTGGCATATTATCACGCTCAAAATCGAGGCGTTGAGCGCATTACCGGGACGGCGATCTACAACGTCACACCGCTTAAGGCCGGCCCCTATTTCAGCAAGATTGACTGCTTCTGCTTCACCGAGCAGACGCTGGAGCCGGGGCAAACGGCAGAACTGCCGGTTTCGTTTTTCGTCGATCCCGAGATCCTGGACGACCCCGACCTTGACGATGTCGGCACGATCACCTTGTCATACAGTTTCTACCGCCAGACGGAAGCGGACGGCGAACCAACGGTCGCCCATGCCGGCATTTTGGCCGACGCAAATAATACCAAATCTCGATGAGGACGACTCATCTGGATTTGGCGGACGCTGCCCCTATTGATTGGAGACAATCAATAGGGGCAAGGACTAGCGACCAAGGGGGAGCGCAGCCTGCGTGGCGCTTGAACGCGGATATAAGGGTCATGATCAATGACCCTTGATATAAGACGCCAGTAAATAAATTGACTGCCTTACGGCACTGCGAAAGGATTTGAGATCATGGCCGATGCCCACGCCCGAGATCACCAGTATCATCTGGTAGACCCGAGTCCCTGGCCCGTCCTGGGCGCCATCAGCGCCTTTGTTCTTGCGGTCGGGTTCATCATGTTCATGAACAACGGCGATTACAGCGACGCCATGGCGGCGGCGGGTCCCTGGGTTCTGGCGATCGGTGGGATCATGGTGCTGTACACCATGTTTCTGTGGTGGCGCGGCGTGGCGCACGAATCGGACATTTACCACACCAAGGTGGTGCAACTCGGACTCAGATACGGCATGGCGTTGTTCATTTCCTCGGAAGTGATGTTCTTCGTCGCCTGGTTCTGGGCGTTTTTCAATGCCTCCCTCATGCCCACCGCGGCCATTGGCGGGATCTGGCCCCCTTCGGGGATCGAGACTTTCGATCCGTGGCATTTGCCGTTTCTCAACACCCTGATCCTGCTCACATCAAGCACGACCGTGACCTGGGCCCATCACTCGATCGTTAATGGCGACACCCGGGGTCTCAAGATCGGGCTTGCTTGCACGATAGCCCTGGGTGTGACGTTTACCGCCATTCAAGCCTATGAATATGCCCACGCCGCTTTCGGTTTTGCCGGGCACATTTATGGCGCCACGTTCTTCATGGCCACCGGGTTCCACGGCGCCCACGTCATCATCGGCACGATATTCCTGACCGTGTGCCTGATCCGCGCTCATCTCGGTCATTTCCGGCCCGATCAGCATTTCGGGCTGGAGGCGGCGGCGTGGTACTGGCATTTCGTCGATGTCGTATGGTTGTTTCTGTTTTCCAGCATTTATGTGTGGGGTTCGGGGAACTGATGACGACCCCCCCGCCTCCCGTATCGCCGCTGATGGCCGGTCTCGGATCCAAATGCCCGCGCTGTGGGCGGGGCAAGTTATTTAACGGATTTCTCGACGTGGCAAAGGAATGCCCGGCCTGCGGACTTGATTATTCGGGGGTCGATTCGGGCGACGGACCGGCGGTGTTCGCGATTCTCATCATCGGCTTTGCCGTGGTCGGGGCGGCATTGTTCGTGGAGATCGTCTATAGCCCGCCTTACTGGGTGCACGCCGCGCTGTGGCTGCCTACGATCGTTATCGGCTCGCTCGCGGTTTTGCGGCCGCTGAAGGCGACGCTAATCGCCCTTCAATACAAATATCGTGCCCTGAACAACCGGCATGAGGAGTAACCGGAATTGACACCAAACCTGGAAAAGCCCCCTTCCCGGTCGCTTATTGTGCCCGCGATCACCACCGCGATTGCGGTCGCCATCCTGTTCGCGCTTGGCACCTGGCAGGTTCAGCGACTGTCATGGAAGCAAGATTTGCTGGCCATGATCAAGGCGCGACTGCACGCCCCGGCTACTGAATTGCCCCTAGGGGGCATGGTCGCAGATGAATGGCGGTACCGAAAAGTCCGGCTTTCGGGGACTTTCCTGCACGACCAGGAACTGCACGTGATGGCGCGTCGGCCGGGGAAACGTTTCGGCTATCATGTTTTTACGCCGCTTGAGCGCGCCGACGGCTCGCTGATCCTGATCAACCGGGGCTGGGTCCCGGCTGATGGCAAGGATGCGGAAACCCGCCAAAGCGGTCAGATTGCCGGACCGGTGGCGATTACCGGCATTGTGCGCAAGCCATGGGGCAAAACCTGGTTTTTGCCGGAAAATGACCCGGCGGCCAACCTTTGGTTCAGCCCCGACCTTGACGCCATGGCCCGCCATCTAGGCCGCGCCGTCGCACCCGTTTTCGTTGAAGCCGACGCCACGCCAAACCCCGGCGGCCTGCCGGTCGGCGGCCAGACACGGCTCGAAATCCCCAACGATCACCTGGGCTACGCCATCACATGGTACCTGCTGGCCTTGGCGGCAGTCGCTATTTTTCTGGTTTATCGCCGGCAACAGATGAAGCGATAATCAATTCATACTAAAGCGCTGCCCTCTCACGCGATATATCGCTCCTTTTGCACGTACTACCATCAGCGCAATCCTCGCGCATTAACTTTCGTTTACTTAACTGGACTATTCCCTCTATGGGATGAATATAAACTGCAAAAAAACGCCTTTTAGGGGAAAACAACATGGCGCTAATCGACTGGAGCGATGAACTCAGTGTCGGACACGAAGAAAGGATGATGCGGGCTCGCGGCTATCCGGATTTCGACCACCACAAGAGCCTGCACGACGATTTGGTCCAACAGGTGCTCGCGATCAAGGAAGATCACCAGGCCGGGAAACTCGGGGTGTCTCTTGAGCTGATGAATTTCCTGCGAAAATGGCTCACAGATCATATTCTGGAAACTGATAAAAAGCTGGCTGGTTTCCTGAGCAGCTAGGGTCTGAATCCAATTCCCTTGTGGCGCTGGTTTGGCGGCCTTCCTTGTGTTGTCCGGACGGGGCGGGTAGTCTGCCCCACCGCGTAAACTTTGCCACAGCCAGGATCCGACCTTGCGCTACATAAGTACCCGGGGCCGTGCGCCGGCCCTTGATTTTGAAGGCGTCACTCTTGCCGGACTGGCCTCCGACGGTGGCCTCTATGTGCCGGATCGGTGGCCACAATTGGCGCCCGCCGAAATCGCGACCTTCGCTCGGCTCAGTTACGTCGAACTGGCGACCCGGATCATGGGGGAATTTGTCGGCGACGCCATCCCCGAGGATGATCTGGCGAACCTTGTCGCCGGTGCTTATGCCGGTTTTGACGATCCCCGGATCACACCGCTGGTGGAGCTTGGCGACAATGAATGGATGCTCGAACTCCATCATGGTCCGACCCTGGCGTTCAAGGATCTGGCGTTGCAGGTGCTGGGCCGGCTGTTCGACTATTTCCTTGGCCGCCGGGGCGAGCGCATAACCATTGTCGGCGCGACCTCCGGCGATACCGGCTCGGCGGCGATCGAGGCCTGCCGCGACCGCGGTACGGTCGAGATTTTCATGCTGCATCCCAAAGGACGGGTGTCCGACGTGCAGCGCCGGCAAATGACGACCGTGCATGCGGCCAATGTTCATAACATTGCAATTGAGGGCACGTTCGACGATTGCCAGGCCCTGGTCAAGGCGCTGTTCGCGGACCGAAAATTCAGAGCCGAACGCAAATTGGCGGCGGTGAATTCCATAAACTGGGCTCGGATCGCCGTCCAGATCGTTTACTATTTCCATGCGGCCGCGGCCTTGGGCGCGCCCGAAAAGGCCGCTTCGTTTTCAGTTCCGTCCGGTAATTTCGGCGACGTCTTTGCCGGATATGCGGCGTCGCGAATGGGTCTTGCCATAAGACGTCTGGTGGTTGCAACCAATGTCAACGACATTCTCGACCGGGCGCTCAGGACCGGGGTCTATCAAATCGGCGAGGTTTGCGAAACAATAAGCCCGAGCATGGACATCCAGGTATCGAGCAATTTTGAACGGTTGCTGTTCGAGCTCCATGATCGCAATGGCACCGCGATTGCCGGATTGATGGGTGATCTTGCGACTGATGGATGTTTCCAGATCGGCAGCGGGCCGCTTGAAGAGGCGCGCTCGCTTTTTGCGTCGTGCCGGGTTGATGAGGATCAGACTGTTAGAGAGATTAATCGGTTCTACCGCAAGCATGGCGTTCCGGTTGATCCCCATACAGCAGTCGGTATAGTGGCCGGAAGAGCCCATCGCCGCGATCCCGGAAGCGGATTGGAAAGAGGGGACGATTGTCCGCTGATATTTCTTTCGACCGCGCATCCGGCGAAATTTCCGGACGCGGTTCAACACGCCTGTGGCGCCACGTTCGCCATCCCTGAGCGGTTGGCGGCTGTAATGAAGGGCCGGGAGAAATTCTCCGAGCTCCCGGGCGACATTGAAGGGCTTAAGGCCTTTATTAGGGAAAACTCTGTAGTTTAAAGGGACTCCCGGTTTGATTGCGGAGCAGCAATGACGGTCAAGGTTACGACACTACCGAGCGGCCTTCGGGTCACAAGCGCGCATATGCCCCACCTGGAGACGACCGCGGTCGGGATGTGGGTCGATGTTGGCGCCCGCTGCGAAAAACGTCGGGGGAACGGCGTTTCGCATCTGCTCGAACATATGGCGTTCAAGGGCACCTCCCGCCGCAGCGCCCGCCAGATCGCCGAGGAAATCGAGGCCGTCGGCGGCCAGTTAAACGCCTACACATCGCGCGAGCAGACCGCCTATTACGCCCGCGTGCTGAAGGACGACATGCCATTAGCGATCGATATTCTGGGTGACATCCTTCAGCACTCGACGTTTGCCGATCAGGAGTTGGAGCGCGAGCGTGAAGTCGTCATTCAGGAGATCGGCGAAACCAACGATACTCCGGACGACGTGGTGTTCGAACATCTCCAGTCCTCGGCCTATCCGGGTCAAGCCCTGGGTCGCTCGATCCTGGGGACAGTCGATTTGGTGCGTGGGTTCAGCCGGGACACTTTGCGCCACTACATGAACGAGCAATATCGCGCGCCGGCCATGGTTCTCTCGGCGGCCGGGAATATAGATCATGATCGGTTGGTGGCCTTGGCGGAGAAGTCGTTCGCGGGTTTTGACGGCCCGCCGGCCGACAATCGCGAAGCGGCTTGTTACGCCGGCGGCGACGGGCGCGAACGGCGCGATCTGGAGCAGGTCCATCTGACGCTCGGCTTTAACGGCCTCGCCTTTGAGGACCCGGATTTTTATGCACTACAGGTTTTTTCCACCGTGCTTGGCGGCGGCATGTCCTCTCGTCTGTTCCAGGAAGTGCGCGAGACGCGCGGCTTGGCCTATTCCGTCTACAGCTTCTCGACTTCGTTTATCGATGGCGGCCTTTTCGGCGTCTATGCGGGAACCGGCCCTGGCCAGGTCGGCGAATTGGTTCCCGTGATCGCGGATGTCATGGGCGAAATAGCCGCTGCCGCCGAAGACAAGGAAGTCGGCCGCGCCCGGGCCCAACTGAAGGCGGGTCTGCTGATGTCGCTGGAAAGCTCGTCCGCGCGTTGCGAGCAGATCGCTAGACAACTGCTGATTTTCGGGCGCATTATTCCGGTGGAAGAACTGATTGAACAAGTCGACGCGGTCGACGCACAGGCTGTCCGGAAAGTGGCGCGGCGCATCCTCGCGGCGGGCAAACCGACGGTCGCCGCGGTCGGCCCCATCGAACGCCTCGAACCTTATGACCGGATTGCAGCCCGATTTAACTGACCCCAGCGCCGCCGGCGAGCCCTTCCCGGACCGGGCAAGCGAGGGGTTGCTGGATATATTGACGCGGCTCGTTTTGCCGGCGGTTCTGATTGAGGGAGAGCGGGTTTATCTACACCGACAGCGCCGTGGCGACTGGAAGGAGTGGTCCCGGCTTCGGGAGGCCTCGCGGGCCTTTCTCGAACCTTGGGAGCCCACCTGGCAACCCGATCACCTGACCCGGCGAACCTATCGCCGCCGGCTCCGATTATACGCCCGCGACCGCACAATTCTGCCGCTGTTTGTCTTTTCACGGGAAGACAATGCATTGCTTGGTGGCCTGACGCTCGGCAACATTCGCCGCGGCCGCGCCCAGTCGGGCACGCTCGGTTATTGGATGGGGCTGGACCATGCGGGCAATGGTTATATGACCGACGCCCTGAAGGCGGTGATCCCCTTCGCCTTCGACCGGCTCGGCCTTCATCGGCTTGAGGCCGCTTGCCTGCCGAATAACGAGCCCAGCCGCCGCCTTTTGGAAAGGTGCGGGTTCCGGCTTGAAGGCAAGCCCAGATCCTATCTCAAGATCAATGGAAGCTGGCGCGACCACCTTTTGTTCGCGATTACAGACGATGACCCGCGCCCATAGAGTCTTTTTGGGACCAATTAAGACGCACTTTAGCGAAGCGCAACATGCTTATCAAACGGCTTAAAAGTTGGGAAATTGCGGAAAGGCTGGCGACGCCGGAAAGCGTCTATCTCAACCGGCGCAAACTCCTTCGCGGCATGGGCGGGGCTGCCGGTGTGGCGGCTTTGGGGCCACTTCCCCACATTGGCGATGCACTTGCGGGCGCTGATCAGAGCAGCACGATCGCAAATCGGTTCCCGGCGCCGCGCAACCGTGCTTTTCGGCTCGACCGGCCAATTACCGACGAAAGCCTTGCCGGTAGTTACAATAATTTCTATGAGTTCGGCTCCCACAAGCGGATTGCGCACGCCGCCGCCAGGCTCAAAACCCGGCCCTGGACGATAACGCTCGACGGGCTGGTCGAGAAGAGGCTGAAGCTCGACATCGACGATCTGTTCGCCAGGGTTGATTTCGAGGAACGGCTCTATCGCCACCGCTGCGTGGAAGCGTGGTCAATGGCCGTGCCCTGGACCGGTTTCCCCTTCCGCGCGCTTCTCGACATCGCCAGGCCCCTGGGCTCGGCAAACTATGTGGAGATGACGACGTTTCACCGGCCCCGGCAGGCCCCGGGCCAGAAGCAGTTCTGGTATCCGTGGCCTTATACCGAGGGCCTGACCATGGCCGAGGCCGCTAACGAGCTGGCGTTTCTCGTGACCGGGGTCTACGGCAAACCGCTGGCCAACCAGTTCGGCGCGCCGCTGCGCCTCGCGGCGCCGTGGAAATACGGCTTCAAGTCAATCAAATCGATCGTCCGCTTCCGGTTCAAAAAACGTCGGCCACGAAGTTTCTGGGAAGAAGTGGCCGGCCGCGAATATGGTTTCTGGGCCAACGTGAACCCCAACGTGCCCCACCCGAGATGGAGCCAGGCCACCGAAGAGGTTCTGGGCGCCGGCGTCCGCGTGCCGACAAGGCTTTTCAACGGTTACGGCGAATTCGTGGCCGGGCTTTATAAGGGTTTGGAGAACGAAAAATTGTTCATGTAGGCGCGTTTCCCGCGGCCGGAAGTCCTGACCACCTCCCGAAACTCAGCAATTCCCATTGAACGCGGGACCCACTAAAGTGGCGTCCCCCGGGGGACACAATCCGGGAGAGAAAACAAGGGAGGGAAAAATGCGGCTGTGGGTGATCCTGTTCGGTCTGGCTTTTCTGGTGGCGGCATGCGGCGCGGCCGATGCCAATCAGGACCAGAAGCCGGAAATCATTGCCGCGCTCGACGCGGAGAAACAGGCGGTCGCCAGGACCCTGGACCGGTTCCATGACGCGGCCGCGAAAGCCGACGGGGAAACGTATTTCGCACTTTTTGCCGAAGATGGCGTGTTCATAGGCACCGATGCCGGCGAGCGCTGGTCGGTCAGTGAGTTCAAAGCCTATGCCGAGCCGCATTTTTTCAAGGGCCACGGCTGGACCTATGTCCCTGCCGAACGTCACATCGATCTGGCGCCGGGCGAAAACGTCGCCTGGTTCGACGAAATCCTGATGAACGAAAAATACGGCACCAGCCGCGGCACCGGCGTTCTGGTCCGGTCAAAAGAAGGCTGGAAGATCGCGCAATATCACCTCACCTTCCCGATACCAAACGCCCTGGGGGCAGAAATAACGGCGAAAATCAAGGCGTTTGAAGCGAGCCGGACCAAGTAGCGCCTGCGATGACGTGCGTAATTACGAGTAACGCTTGTGACTATCCATGTAATTGTTAATCCCGCGTCGCGAAACGGTGGCACGCTGCGCCGATGGCACAAGCTTGCGCCAAAGATTGAGGCGACGCTGGGGCGGTTTAAAACGGAATTTACCGAGCGTCCGGGCCATGCCACCGAGCTGGCGCGCCAGGCCCTGAAGGCTGGCGCGGGACGCATCATTGTCGTCGGCGGTGACGGCACGCTCCATGAAGTCGTGAACGGATTTTTTGAACACGGCGCGCCGATCAATCCCCACGCCGTGCTTGGGCTGCTTCCCATCGGGACCGGCGCGGACTTTGCCCGCTCACTTGGACTGCCAAAACATCCGGAGGCCCAAATCGGCGTGCTTCATCAGGCCCGGACCCGCCGGATCGACGTCGGGCTGGTTCGCTGCCGGGACGAGGATGGCGAGCCGTATCAGCGTTATTTCGCTAATTTGTCGAGCTTTGGCCTGTCGGCTCGGGTTGCGGGCGCTGTCAATTCCGCCAAATTGCCCAAACGCCTTGGTGGGCCTTTCGCCTATGCCCTGCCCGCGCTGCAAGCGCTGGTGTCGCACCACAATTCGCGCCTGCGGCTGACTTTCGACGGCGGCCGGATGCAAGAGTTGACCAGCGCCTTCGTGGTGGCGGCCAACGGCCGTTACTGTGGCGGCGGCCTCAAGCTGGCGCCCGAATCCGAGCTTGCTGATGGCCAGCTCGATGTGATCGTGGTCGGCGATATCGGTGTCCTTGACGGGGTCGCATATATCGGCCGGGTCTATAAGGGCACCCACTTGCGCCACCCCAAAATCGACCAGTATCGAACCACTCGCCTGGTCGCGGAAGCGCTCGACCCCGCAATCCCGGTCGCTATAGAGGCCGACGGAGAAGCCTTTGGCGCGCTCCCGGCCGAGATCGAAATCCTGCCCCGGGCCTTGAAGGTGATTGTAGCTGAAATGGATGGCGAAACTGAATGACGGGCATCCCATACCAAATTGCAATGAGCATGACTCATTGCAATTTTTCTGCGTTTAAACGCCACGCAGGCTTTTCGCGCAAAAGTGCGCGGCGCGCGGTCGCGCTTGCCAAGCCGCTATGAGTTTCACTCATTGCAGCTTGGTATCAGCGCCGTGCCGGGACGCACTCAATTGCCCCCGCCGGGCTAACCGCCAATTTGCGCACCAGAAAATCACGCAGCACCGCAACGCGCTTTGACTTGCGCAGGGCCTCCGGATAGACGAAATAGGCGTCCAGACGGGGCGCTTCGAGCTTTGGAAGCAGCCGCACGAGTTGGCTGCTGCCCTCAGTCAGATAATGGGGCAAGGTGGCGATTCCGACCCCGCTTTCCACCGCCCGCAGGACGCCGACGATGTTGTTGACCCATAACACCGGCTCCCGCTTCTGACGGCCCGCGCCAAAATCGCGGCCCCAGTTTACATGCCTGAACCAGGTCGGAACCTCCGGCCCGTAAACCACGAAATCGTGCTCATCGAGATCCTCGGGCCGGTTGGGCGCGCCGCGCAGACTCAAATAATCGCGCGATCCATAAAGCTGGTGATGAACGGTCATCAGCCGGCGCTGAATAAGGTTGCCCTGGGGCGCCGGATAAAGCCGGATTGCGACATCGGCCTCGCGCTGAGTAAGGTCCAGCTCACAATCCGACAAAATGAGCTGCAATCGAATGTCGGGGTAAATATCGAGAAATTCGCGGATCATCGGAGGCAGGCAGGTTGATCCCAGGCCAATCGGCGCGGCAATTCTCAAATCGCCGCGCGGCATGTCCCCGCTGTCCATGAGCTGGCTTTCGACATGTTCGATCTTTTTGAACACATCGCTAACCGTGTTGCGCAGCAGCTCACCTTGTTCGGTCAGAACGATGCCGCGCGCGTGCCGGTGGAACAGCGTGGTCTTGAGGCTGTGTTCAAGCGCGGCGATTTGCCGGCTGATCGCCGACTGGCTCAGATTGAGCCGCTCGCCGGCGCGGGTGAAGCTCCGGGTCTCCGCCGCCGAATAGAATACCCGCAGTTTGTCCCAGTCCATCCTTGCACTTTCCAGCGTGCGTTCGTTTCAAACGGCCTTTGACGTGGAGGCTACTCCGCCGCCGCGGCGGTGTCTGCCTCTGTTGCGGCCAGATATTGCTCGGCCTCCAGCGCGGCCATGCAGCCCATCCCGGCCGCCGTCACGGCCTGACGGTACACCTTATCCTTGACGTCGCCGGCCGCGTAAACGCCCGGGATATTCGTTGCCGTGCTGTCCGGCGCGGTGATGATATAACCCTCGTCATCCATATTCAGTTGGCCGGCAAACAACTTTGTGGCCGGATCGTGGCCGATTGCGATAAACACGCCATGGGCGGCCCGTTCGCTAAGCTGACCGGTCTTAAGGTTGCGCAGCCGCACGCCGGTCACTCCCAGGGGATCCTCATCGCCCAGAATTTCATCAACCGCGCTATCCCAGACCACTTCGATCTTATCGTTGGCGAACAGACGCTTCTGCAGGATCTTTTCGGCCCTGAGTTCATCGCGCCGATGCACGAGCGTCACTTTGGTCGCGAAATTGGTCAGGAAAATGGCTTCCTCAACGGCGGTATTGCCGCCGCCCACGACGGTGACTTCCTTGCCGCGATAGAAGAACCCGTCGCAGGTCGCGCAAGCCGACACGCCAAACCCCTGGAATTTCTGCTCGCTTTCAAGCCCCAGCCAACGAGCCTGGGCGCCAGTGCAGATAACGACGGTATCGCCCACATATTCGTCGCCCGAATCGCCGATCGCCACGAAAGGTCGTTGCGCCAGGTCCACCGAGACAATGGTGTCGGCAATAATCCTGGTGCCGACATTCCGCGCCTGTTCCTGCATCTGCTCCATCAGCCACGGGCCCTGGACCGCCTCCGCGAAGCCCGGAAAATTCTCGACTTCGGTGGTAATCGTCAACTGACCGCCCGGTTCGGTGCCCTGAACCACGATCGGATCATGCCCGGCACGCGCCGCATAAATGGCCGCCGTATAGCCCGCTGGGCCCGAGCCGATGATCAAAACCTTGGTGCTGTGGCGCTGGGACATCAAAAACTCCGCATTAACTTTTCGTTGGCTGTTTGGCCACCGTATTTAAGGTCTCCCGGCGCCGGTTGCAAGGAGCCCGACAGGGCGAACCTCACAATGTCGCGGGCAGGTTCAGCCTCAGCCTGGTTCCAGACGGTTCCGACGCCGCCGTCACGTCGCCGCCCATCAGCCTCGCGAGTTCCCGCGCGAACGAAAGGGAGAAGCCTGGCGCAATCCGGGGCATATCGACTTTCGAATTCTCTCCAGGGACGATCCTGGCGAACATGTCCTCGGGGTTGCCGGACGGCGATACGATCCCGTTACAGTGGAGCTCGACCGACACGACCGAAGCGCCACGGGCACAGGCTTCGGCCGTAATACTGGACTTGGGCGCGGATTGGGTAATCGCATAGTCCAGCATCTTGCCCAGGGCCTGTTTTATTCGGTTCGGATCCCCGGCAACGCGAAGATCGGCGCTTACCGGCTTCAGGCGAATGCTCATCTCGGCCTCGCCAGCAGCCTTTTTCGCGCCGGAAACGACTTCACAGACAACCGCATGCACATCGACGACCGTGCGTTCCACCTCCAGGCTTCCCGCTTCGATGCGGGCGCTGTCCAGCAGGTCATTTACAAAAGAATGCAGACTCCAGGCGGCATCGCAAATGGTCCGGGCAGACGCGGTGTATTTCTCCTCGATCGTGCCCGCGGCGCAGTTCGCAATGACATCCGAAAAGCCGATAATGGCATTGAGCGGCGTCCGGAATTCGTGACTGACACTGGCAAGCCTTTCCGCCCTTTCACTGCCCGCGCACAGGCTTTCCGCAAGTTCGCGGGTGATGCGATCGCTCCGGCTTTGCAATTGCTGTTTGCTTGCCAGAAGATGCTCATACTTTCGAGCAGCCTGCTCCTCCAGCGTGTGCTCGACCGTAGTCTCGACCGCAGTCCCCCGGTAACCCAGAAACTTGCCGTTATGGAGTTCGAACCGAGGCACGCCGCTGATGCGCCACCAGGTGACGCCGCCATCGCCTGCCCGCGCCTCATACTTCGCACCCCGGAACGGGACGCGCCGGCGCATCGCATCGGGCGCGCCGCGACGTCCGTCGCCGGCCGCGCGAAACGCCCCGAGTTCTTCAAGGAACCGGCCTGTCGCCCTGTCAGCGACCGGGCCAAAGGCGTTCTCGGCCCGCTCCGACAAGCCGCTGATCCGGCCGAAGGGGTCGGTTTCCCACGACCAGTCCGCCATTGCGCGAGTGAAATCTTCCGCCTGTCCGGCGCTGGACATGGCGGCTGGCAGTGGCGCGGTCTCGGTCCCCACGCTGACAACGATCTTTTCGATGTGATGCTGGGGCCCATCAAGTTTCACCGGCTTGCCCGATACGGTCCTTTCATTTTCTGTTTTCTGCCTGGGGCGGGCGGCAACCGCCGCATCCTTGGCGGGCGGCGATTCATCGACCGGCGTCGGCTTCGCCGGCGGGATGGTTTTCACGGCCCGAAGAACCGGCTTTGGCGCCGTTTCGACCAATGCCGCCGACTTGATGTCCTGGACCTTTTGACCCAATGTCTGTTCCAGAAAGGTCGCCACGGAACCTAATTCCGCAAAATCGGCGGCAAGCCGCGCCAGCGCTTCGAGCGAGAACGCCGCCCGCTGATTACGCACCAGCACATCGATGACCGCGGCGTCGCCACTTTCGATCAACACGTCGGTGACCGTGGCCGTAAGATCCTGACGTTCGGCGATAATCAGCCGATGATCCTGGGTTGTGCTTCTGGATATTTCCACAAGGTCGGCCTGACTGATGCTCGGATTCGCCTCAAGCAATACCCTCGCGACCTGGATATCATCCCGCGCCAACATGCCGAGCAGCCGGCGTGGCGGATGTTCCGCAACGTCAACCCGTTCCGCCAATGCCTTCCGCTTTTGCACGGCGATTCCAGACATTAGCGGCGCCAGCGCGTTAACCAGCGCATCGCTTTCGGTTCCGGTCGGGGTGTGTTCGGGATCGAGCAACAGCCGACTGATATGCGCGAACAACGCATCCCGGATAGGCTGCGGCCGGCGCCCCGTAAGATCCCCTCGCACTGCCGTGTTTTCTTTACCCACCATCCAGGTCAACGGTCTTTGTTGCCCAACATTCGCCGGCTAGCGATCAAATATAGCTCTTTTGGTCAAACAAAAGTATATCAGCAGCAGAGGGCCTGTGGGTAGCATGTTAGACAGCACCCGACCAGAAAGCGCGCCAGGGGGCGCCCGGGAAACAAAATAGCCGATTGGGCTTCAAGAATAACCAGGGCTTGTAATTTAATTGCGGGGCGTACGGCGTCACCGGTATAATAATATTACGATTTTTCGGAGGGGTCGAAATGAAGCACGTAAGGCTGGACGACATCGACCGGCACATCCTCGCCATTCTTCAGGACGACGGGAGAATAACCAACGTCGAACTGGCGCGCCGGGTGGGAATTTCAGCGCCGCCGTGCCTGCGCCGGGTGAGAGCGCTTGAGGAGGCCGGCTTTGTAAGGGGTTATCACGCCGATCTCGACTCGCAACTGCTGGGCTATGACATCACGGTTTTTGCCATGATCGGCCTGCACAGCCAGGCCGAGTCCGACCTTTTGTCATTTCAAAAACTGGTTGAGAGCTGGCCACCGGTGCGGGAATGCCACATGCTCAACGGCGAAATAGACTTTATTCTAAAGATCGTGGCCCGGGACTTGAACGAGTTCCAGTCATTTCTGACCAGCCACCTCACCCCAGCGCCCAATGTCGCCAGCGTGAAGACGGCCCTGACGATCCGCAGCGCCAAGGCATTGCCCGGCGTGCCGGTCGATACGACGTCCGGAGACCCTTCGGTCCTGGACACCGCCTAGGTCACTTTCAGCTCTACAGCGCAACGCGTTACCAGTCGACCTGGGCCCGGAACATCACCGTGTCGACCTCGTTGTCACCGGTTGCGTCCCCCAACACGCCACCCCGGATCCGGGAATGGGCGTAATTTGCCATCAGTCGGACATGCGGGTGCAAGTACCAGTTCGATCCGAGAACGGCCGTGGTCTGCTTGCCACCGCGGATATCCTGATCGGTAAGGTCGAGGAAATCCAGGCGCGCCCCGACTTCGAATGCGCCCCAGCCCCCGTCAAGAACTGAACGTGAAATCTTCGGTCGGCCAAACACGCCTTTTTTGGGGCTGTAGGATCTCGATCCTCCGGTTACGAACCAGCTTCCGGAAATATAGCCGCCCTCAAAGGTCGGATCATCGCCTGTCACTCCGTTGGCATCGGCGACCCGGTTGGCGCTGATCCAGCCATATTCGCTCTGGAGGGAGAATGAACCGAACAGGGCCGCGGCCTCAAGCCCGTAAAAACTGTCGGATTCGGCCGAAAAATTGCGGGTGTCTATAAATCGATTACGGGCCAGATGGGCATGGGGCCGCTGACGATACCGGATTGTGGTATCCGCGCCGGCATTCTCGCGGTGGAACATGGAAGCGCCCAGATGAACCGTCACGGCGTCGCTGATGGACGGCGAATATGTCGCCCGTCCAGCCATGATGTACCCCTTGGGGTCACTCGTATTCGGATCGCCCTCAAGGATCGCAACCTTTGCGGTCCAACGATCGCCGCCGGCCCCCAGTTGCAGTCCAAGCCGGTGGCCAAACCCGAAGGCGTCGGTGAACGCGGCCCTTTCCATGAATGTTATGAAGCGGGAACTCATGCTTTCTTCCAGCGACGTGGGATGCTTGAGATGCCCGGCGGTGACGGTAAACGGCTTGAAGCCGACATACTCGACCGTGGCGCCGGTCAAATTGGCGTCACCACCGGCAAAATCGACCTCGATCTTATACTTGAAATCCCGCCAGGCGACGCCTTCCAGGCCGATCCTTGCGGCGCGGAACTCGCTTCGGGAGCTGTCCTCCCTGCCCTCATCGTCCTCAACCCTGGCGGCGTCCCACAAGACCCTGCCGCGGAGCTTGAGCTTGAAACTGCCGTCGGCGGTCGTGATTTGCGGCGCCGGCACCCATTTCAGGGAATAACCTGACGCCTCGCCCGCGGTAGCGTGGGTTCCTGAGGAGATCCATAACGGCAGTCCGAACCCGATGACCGTTCCAGCTATCACGCAATATTTCTGGTACTTCATTCTTCATCAATCCTCATATCGGCCGAAAATCGGCGCCACAGCGGTCACGAGAGTTCTCAAACCGATGCACAAATTCAAATCCGCCTACGGCGCAAAGTCGAACACCGCAGCCTGAAGCCGTGGGCTTCCGGGGCATCTTATGGGACCTGGTTATTGCGGTTTTATGACAGAACCTTGGTTGGCATGCCCCCTTTCCGTCCTCGTCGATGCTGTCGCAAATCGAACACGGCCCAGATTCGGCGTCTTGGCAACGGGCATCCGTGTTCCCAAGGTGAGCATATTTGATATATTGGATCAACATTCCCCTAAAGAGAACACAGCGCCATGTCCCAGTTCTTTGTCCAGCACTTGCGAACCGAAACAAAAGCTCTGCGTGACGCAGGGCTTTATAAGTCCGAGCGGGTGATCCGGTCGCCCCAGCGTGTGCCGATCGCGGTTAGTGCCAGTGACAGTGGCGATGGTGAGCGCGAGGTTTTGAACTTCTGCGCCAACAATTACCTGGGTCTGGCGGACAACCCCGCGCTTGTCGCCGCGGCGAAAGAGGCGCTCGACAATTACGGGTTCGGCATGGCCTCGGTCCGCTTCATCTGCGGCACTCAGAAGCCTCACAAGGATCTGGAAGCGCGAATAAGCGAATTTCTGGGCACTGAGGACACCATTCTCTATTCCTCGTGCTTTGACGCGAACACCGGTCTTTTCGAGACCATTCTCGACGACCGGGACGCGGTCATCAGCGATGCCCTCAACCACGCCAGCATTATCGACGGCATCCGGCTGTGCAAGGCCCGGCGGCTGCGCTACGCCAATAATGACATGTCGGAGCTCGAGGCCAAACTCAAGGAAGCCCAGGACTGCCGGTTCAGGCTAATCGCGACCGACGGGGTCTTTTCCATGGACGGTGTCATCGCCAATCTGTCGGCGATTTGTGATCTGGCCGAAAAGTACGACGCCCTGGTGATGGTCGACGATTCCCATGCCGTCGGCGTGCTTGGCGGGCACGGCGGCGGCTCGCCCGACTATTGCGGGGTCGTCGGACGGATCGACATCATTACCGGCACCCTGGGCAAGGCGCTTGGCGGCGCATCGGGCGGTTACACCTCGGGCCGGAAAGAAGTGATCGAATGGCTGCGCCAGCGGTCGCGGCCGTATCTTTTTTCCAACGCCGTGGCGCCGGCGGTGACCGGCGCCTCGATCCGGGCGATCGAGCTGTTGCGGTCCTCGAGCGAGCTGCGGGACCGGCTTCACGAGAATGCGGGCTATATGCGACAAGGGCTGGAGGCCGCCGGTTTCACCCTTGTTCCCGGGCGCCACCCCATCGTCCCGGTGATGATCGGCGATGCGGGGCTCGCGGGCCGCATGGCGGACGCCTTGCTTGAGGAAGGGATTTACGTGATCGGTTTTTCGTTTCCGGTCGTGCCCAAGGGCCAGGCGCGGATCAGGCTTCAGTTATCCGCCGCTCACACCAGGGAACAGTTAGATCGGGCAGTCGCCGCCTTCATAAAGGTTGGCCGCGTGCTCGGGATCATCAGTTAAGTTAACCGCGAGTTTAAATCATGAAAGCGCTGGTCAAAAAAGAGGCGACCACCGGCATCTGGATGGATGACGTTTCGGAGCCGCAAATCGGTATCGACGACGTATTGATCAAGATTCGCAAGACCGCGATCTGCGGTACCGACATTCACATCTATAACTGGGAGGATTGGGTCCGCGCCGCCGTACCCGTGCCGATGACGCTGGGTCATGAGTTTGTCGGCGAAATCGCCGACCTCGGCGCTAACGTCGCCGGTCTTGCCGTCGGCGATCGGGTCTCGGGCGAAGGCCATGTCGTTTGCCATATCTGCCGCAACTGCCGGGCCGGCAAATACCATCTGTGCCGGAACACCAAAGGCGTGGGCGTGGGTCGTCCCGGCGCCTTTGCCGAATACCTCGCCATCCCCGCCAGCAACGTCTACAAGGTCCCCGATGACATCGCCGATGATTACGCCGCGATTTACGACCCGTTCGGCAATGCGACCCATACCGCGCTCTCGTTCGACCTCGTCGGCGAGGACGTGCTGATTACCGGCGCCGGGCCGATTGGCATCATGGCCGGGGCCATCGCGCGGCATGTCGGCGCGCGCTATGTCGTGATTACCGACCTCAATGATTATCGGCTTGATCTGGCGCGCGGGATGGGGCTCGAACACACGGTCAATATCGCCCGCGAAAATATTGAGGAAAAATTCCGCTCGCTTGGCATGCAAGAGGGTTTCGATGTCGGCATGGAGATGTCCGGCGTCGGCAACGCCCTGAACGAGCTGCTAAGCTGGATGAACCCGGGCGGCAAGGTCGCGCTCCTCGGCATTCCCCCCGACGGCACCGGCATCAAATGGACCGACGTGGTGTTCAAAAGCCTGACCATCAAAGGCATCTACGGCCGCGAGATGATGGAAACCTGGTACAAAATGACCGCGCTCCTGCAAGGCGGCCTCGACCTAGGTCCGATCATCACCCACCATTTCGCCATCGACGACTACCAGCAAGGCTTTGACGTCATGAACTCGGGCCAATCGGGGAAAGTGATTTTGGAGTGGGAGGGGTAAGGGTTGTGTCTGGAATTTTTCGCACTTTTTGATTTTTGGCAGGCGGTGATTGTCAGGCGATTATTGTATTTGTTCGGCCTACACACACCCTGAACGGCAAGAAAACTATATACTGTCCCCAGATATCTTTTGGAGAATCTTCTTCAGAAGATCAGTTTTTATTGCCATCGGGTTAATTCCTGCACCCAGAACAGTCTTACAGCTTGGGCAAAGATAACTCACGCCGCGAAAAGCAGAATTGAAGCCCTGAATAATCTTGACGTATTCGAGCTGGACTTCCGATATGACTTTTTTACATGTGGGACATTTACCGGCGTTTATCATTCTCGGCCTCGACCCCTGTGGTTGCTCTGACCTCGTCTATGCTACCATATACACATGTATCTGAGGACAGGTATCTGTATCTGGGTTTGTCCCCGGATATCCGAGCCGAAGCCCACAGGCCACACGCTCCCATGAGGGATGGACCGCTCAGCCCGCCTGATTCATGTACTTGCGGAGTGCTTCATTGAGCCTGGATTGCCAGCCCTTTGAGTCGCCACCCTTGAAAAACGCCACCACATCCTTGTCAAGCCGGATGGTCACCCGCTCCTTGGTGCGGCCCGGCGGGCGGCCCCGCTTGCGGTGGGGTCTAAGCATTTCAGGCATCGCCTCTTTCACGGGGCGCATGCGCGTTAGCTCTTCATCGCTCAATGGCGGATTGTCGGGATCCTGGCGGGCCGCCGCCGTGATGCTGGCGTCTTCATCGGGTGTGTTGAGCCGGACCTTAAGCCCATGCCGCGTGACATATTCGCGTTTTTCAGACATTGCTCCACCTCTTGATCTCCGCGTTGTTCGACCGGCGAAAGGATATCACCCGCGTGATATCGCCGCGCATGGTAAACACAAGCGTATAAAGCCGCTCACCGAGAGGCCCGATGGCCTTGGCGCGGGTCTCGCCATCTTCCGGACGCGCGGTATCGATCACAACGGCATCGGCCCAGCCGAAACTCTCAACAACCTCAAAAGACATACCGTGCTTGACTTCGTTGGCCTGGCTCTTAACGTCGTCCCACTCGTATACTCGCATCCCGGCCATGAAATTAATGTATGCACAAAAATGGCGATGTCAAGAATATTCGTGCATACAAAAAATACTGGGGGCTTGGCGATCAGCGCCGAATATCTAGGGACAGTATATAATTACTTCCAGTTTCTCACGACCCGCTCATTCTCCCACCGCCCCCGCGTTCCGTAGCGCGGCAATCGCCTTATCGTCGAGGCCCCATTCGGCGAGCAGGTCATCCGGGCTCTTTGCCGGCAGTTGCGGCGGTCCCTGGATTTCCGGTTTTGTGCGGCTGAACCGGGGCGTTGGGGCGGGCTGGGTGATGCCGTCGACCTCGACGAAAGTGCCGCGTGCCTCGTTGTGGGGATGGTCGGCGGCTTCCGTCATCGACAGCACCGGAGCGAAACACGCATCGCTGCCTTCCAGCATCCTGCACCATTCGTCGCGGGTTTTGCGCTTGATTACAGCACTTAGCTCTTCCTTCATTTCAGGCCAGCGCGCGGCATCGTACTGATTGGCGAATATTTCCCGGTCAAGGCCCGCGAGCTCCACGAGAAGCGCGTAAAACTGGGGCTCGAGACTGCCGAGCGCGATATGCTTGCCGTCGGCGGTTTCGTAGGTGTCATAGAAAGGGGCGCCGCCATCGAGCAGGTTGGAGCCGCGTTCACCGCCCCACAGACCCATTTCGCGCAGCCCGTAAAAACTGGTCATCAGGGCCGCCGCGCCGTCGACCATGGCGGCATCGACCACCTGCCCTCGGCCTGAGCGCCCGGCCTCCCACATCGCGCAGACCACGCCGAACGCCAGCATCATGCCGCCGCCGCCGAAGTCGCCGATCAGGTTCAGGGGCGGCACCGGTTTACGGCCCTTCTCGCCAATGCCATGGAGCGCCCCGGCCAGCGCGATATAGTTGATATCGTGGCCGGCGCTTTGGGCCAGCGGGCCATCCTGCCCCCAGCCGGTCATGCGGCCGTAAACCAGTCTGGGGTTTCGCGCCATGCATTCCTCGGGTCCGAGCCCAAGACGCTCCATCACCCCGGGGCGAAAGCCCTCGATCAGGATATCGGCCTTGCCGCACATCGACAGAATGGTTGCGACCGCTTCGGGCGCTTTCAGATCGAGCGTCAGGACCCGCTTGCCACGGTTCAACAGGTCCCTGGTCGGGTCGCCGGGAAACAGGCTGGCGCCGCCGGGCCGCTCGATGCGCACCACATCGGCGCCCATGTCGGCCAGCATCATGGCGCAGAACGGCGCCGGGCCCAGCCCCGCCATCTCGATCACTTTAACGCCCTGAAGCGGTCCCATGTCTGCCCCCTGCCCTCGCTCCACTAGGATTCGGCGCCAAGGTTAAGGCGTGATCCTCTTGGAGCCAAGCCGGAAAACGATTTGCCATCACCCTGTTCCGTGAGAGGAAAATCAGGTTAAGATGCGCGCGTGATGAAAACCTCGCTTGACCATCTGCCGCTCCGCGCTCAAGGCGAACTCGATAAGATCAAGGACCTTATCCTTGATGAGTTCGACAGTTTCATCATGAACGCGACCCAGCCATGGAAACGGCGGGGACGCATTCTCAGGATCATTCTGTTCGGCTCATTTGCTCGCGGCGATCATGTGTGGGGGCATCCCGGCTATGGCTATCAGTCGGATTACGACATTCTGGTGATCGTCAATCATCGCCGCCTCGCCAGTTACGACGATATTTGGTGGAGCCCTTTGGAAGACCGCATGATGCGTCTCGCGCGCCGGCCGGCGACGGTGATCGTCCATTCGATCGATTTCGTCAACGACCACCTTGCGAAGGGCCAGTTCTTCTTTACGGCCATCAAAAAGGAAGGCGTTCTGCTCCACGACAGCGGGACCCGTGAGTTGGCCGACAAGAAGGTGGACCTGAGCCCGGAGGAGCGCCGCGACATCGCCAGAGAGCATTATAAGATGTGGTTTCCAGGCGATGGGGAGTTCATGATCGATGCAAATGCCTGTATTAAGCGGGGAAATTTGAAAAAGGCCGCATTTGAACTGCACCAAGCGGCCGAGAGCCTCTATAATTGTGTGCTTTTAGTGCTGACCAATTACACGCCCAGCACGCACAACATCCTTCACCTGCGTAATCTCGCCAACAATGTGGACACGCGGTTCCGCGATATCCTGCTGGAGGATTCCCGCGCCCACAAGCGCGCCGTTCAGCGACTGAAGGACGCCTACGTCAAGGGCCGCTATTCCCGCCATTACGAGGTCACCGAGGATGAACTCGCCTGGCTGCGCGGTCAGGTCGAGATGTTGCGTGACCGCGTGAAAGAAGCCTGCCGCGACAGGATTGGGACGGAGGGGCTGTAAGCCGCCTACCCCTCCTTCTTCACCTCCGGCACAACCGGCCGGATATGCAGCTCGCGCAGGTGTTTGGGGGCTGCCGGCGATGGGGCTTGCATCATCAGGTCCTCGGCCTGCTGGTTCATCGGGAACATGATGACCTCGCGGATGTTGGGTTCATCGGCCAGCAGCATCACGATGCGGTCGATGCCCGGAGCGATTCCGCCATGGGGCGGCGCGCCAAATTTGAATGCGTTCAGCATGCCGCCGAACCGTTCCTCGACCACCTGTTCGGGATAGCCGGCGATCGCGAACGCCTTGTACATGATCTGAGGCAGGTGGTTCCGGATGGCGCCGCTCGAAAGCTCGATGCCGTTACACACGATGTCGTATTGGTAGCCCAGAATGTCGAGCGGATCCTGATTTTCCAGGGCCTCGAGCCCGCCTTGCGGCATGGAGAACGGATTGTGGCTAAAGTCGACCTTCTGTTCGGTCTCGTCGAATTCGTACATCGGGAAGTCGACGACCCAGCAAAACCGAAACACGTCCTGTTCAATGAGGTCCAGCGTTTCGCCGACCCGGGTACGGGCCAGGCCCGCCAAATGAGCGGCAGCCAAGGGCTTGTCGCAGGCGAAAAACACGCCATCGCCGTCGCCCAGACCCGTGATCCGCCGCAACTGCTCAAGCCGTTCCGGCCCGATATTCTTGGCAATCGGCCCCTTGCCGCCGCCATCGGCCAGAATGACATAACCAAGACCCGGCGCGCCTTCGGACCGGGCCCAGTCGTTCATCTTGTCGAAGAAGCTGCGCGGCCGGTCTCCGGTATTGGGCGCCGGAATGGCGCGCACAACCGAGCCCGCTTCAATTGCACGGGCGAAAATCCCGAAGCCGGAGCCCCGGAACACGTCGGTCACGTCGACGATTTCCAGCGGATTACGCAAATCCGGTTTGTCAGTGCCATATTTCATCATGGCCTCGGCGAACGGAATGCGCGGGAACGGCATTGGCGGCACCGTCTTGGCGGTGAATTCCTCGAACACGCCGTGCAGAACCGGCTCAACGGCGTTGAACACATCCTCCTGCTCGACAAACGCCATCTCGATATCGAGCTGGTAGAACTCGCCCGGCGAGCGGTCGGCGCGGGCGTCCTCGTCGCGAAAGCACGGCGCGATCTGGAAATAGCGATCAAAGCCGGATGCCATGATCAACTGCTTGAACTGCTGCGGCGCCTGAGGCAGGGCATAGAACTTGCCCGGATGCAGGCGGCTTGGCACCAGGAAGTCACGGGCCCCCTCGGGCGAGCTGGCGGTCAGAATGGGGGTCTGGAACTCTGTGAACCCCTGTTCGAGCATGCGTCGGCGGATGCTGGCGATGATTTGCGACCGCAAGGTGATGTTGCGGTGCATCTTCTCCCGGCGCAAATCGAGATAGCGGTACCGAAGGCGGATGTCCTCGGGATATTCCTGTTCGCCAAACACGGGCATCGGCAGCTCTTCAGCCGCGGACTGCAAATGAAATTCCACAACCCGAACCTCGACCCGGCCGGTGTCGATTGTCTCGTTGATAGTGTCTTCGGTGCGCGCCACCACCTCACCGCTGATCGTGATCACGCTTTCGGGGCGGGTATGCTCAAGTTCCGCGAAAAGCGGACTGTCCGATTCAATGACGCATTGAGTGATCCCGTAATGGTCACGCAAATCAACAAACAACAGGTTGCCGTGATCGCGCTTGCGGTGCACCCAGCCCGACAGGCGCACGGTCTCGCCGACATGTTCGGGCCTCAGTTCAGCGCAGGTATGCGTGCGATAGGGATGCATTTTTTTACCACTCCACCCGGGATTTTTCCGGTATCAACTTTATGGATTCTCTTGGGGCCGGTAGAGCGCATGGATCGTGCCCTTTTGTCAAGGCCTTGAGCGCTTCTCGATCCCATCGAATCATTTGACTGGGGGGATCGGCCATGGGAAGGCATTGTCTCGTGACGGCCGCTCCGGCAACGTGTATAGAGTTGGCCATGTTGATCATTGAAAATACGACGGAACTCGTCGAAGTTTGTGAAAAGTTGTCCCGGGCGGATTATATTACCGTCGATACCGAATTCATGCGCGACAACACCTACTATTCCAGGCTGTGCCTGGTACAGATTGCGTGCAGCGAGGGCGCATGGGCCATCGATCCGCTGGCCGAGGGTATCGATCTTGCGCCGTTCTTCGAGGTTCTGGCGAGCCCTGAAACACTCAAGGTTTTTCACGCCGCCCGGCAGGACATCGAGATATTCCTGCATTTAAGCGGCACGATCCCCGAGCCCCTGTTTGACACCCAGGTCGCGGGCATGGTGTGCGGCTTCGGCGACGCGGTCAGCTACGAGAAGCTCGCCGCCAAACTGGCCGGCGCCCGGCTCGACAAATCACAGCGCTTCACCGACTGGTCGCGCCGCCCGCTCACTGAGCGCCAGATCAAATACGCACTCGGCGATGTAACCCACCTGCGCCAGATATTCGAATCGCTTGAGGCGCAGTTGAACAGGAATGGCCGCCATGAGTGGCTCGACGAAGAAATGGAAGTCCTGCTGTCACCGGAGACCTATCGACTGGACAAAGAGAAAGTCTGGCGTCGGCTTAAAACCCGCAGTACCGATCGGAGATTCCTGGCGATTGTCCGGGCGCTGGCCAACTGGCGGGAAGCAGAGGCCCAGAGGCGCGACCTGCCGCGAAACCGCATCATCCGCGATGACGCGATCCTGGAGGCCGCCGCCCATCCTCCGAGGTCGCTCGACGATTTGAAGACTTTACGGTCGCTGCCCGGTCAGTTCCGCTCGGCCAAGCGTGGCGAGAGCCTGGTGGCGGCAATCAAGGAAGGGCTGTCGGTTCCCGACGATGCATTGCCCGAGGCCGAAAAACGGGCGGCATTGCCGCCCGGCATTGGACCGCTGGTCGAGCTATTGAAGGTGCTCCTGAAGCTTAAATGCGAAGTTCACGACGTGGCGCAAAAGCTGGTCGCGAACGTCGCGGATCTGGAGCAGATCGCCGCCGACGACAATGCAAACGTGCCCGCGCTCCGGGGCTGGCGCCGCGATCTGTTCGGCGGCGATGCCCTGGCGCTCAAGCATGGGCGCGTGGCTTTGTCGGCCCAGGGTAAAAAGGTGATTCTGGTTCCCTTGGAATCGAACGATTAGCCCGAGATCTCGACCCGTGTGGTCAGGCCAAGCGTTTGCCCGAGCGCCTTGAGCCGGCGCGCGGCCACCTCACCGACCAGATGCCCTCTGCCGTGCGGAACCTTGAGTGCCAGTTCCCGGTCGCTGGCGACGAGCCCGCACTTGTGCAACAGGCCTTCCGTACCGCCTGAAATACGCTGCCCAAGCCGCAACGCGACGCCGATTCTCTGGGCGATCACGATTTGCTCCCGGTTGAGCAGGGCGGTGACGCGCTGGACGCTATTGCTGTTCAAGGACCCGCCGTAACAGATGAATAACGCCAGCCCGACAAACGCCCGCCCCGGATGGTCGAGGCTCACGAATTGTCCGTTCATGATCTGGCCGAGAATGAGTTCCGCCCGGTAATCGGGATGGCCGCGCCAGCCGGTGTCCGAAAGCAGGCAGGTTGCCAGCCGCAGGCGTTTTTTGCGCGCCGTTTCGGTCGCAAAAAGCGGACCAATCCAGTCAAACAGTTCATGGCCATGTTCGGCGAACCGTCCCTGCTCGCTGGCTCGGGCCCGGCATTCCTCGATGAGCGGATCAAGTTTCCTGACCTCTGGCGTCAACTGATTGAATAGCAGTCCCTCGCGCAGGCCCAAGGCGGAGAAAACCACCCGCCGGGGCTGCAGGACATCAAGCACGCCCGCCAGTGCACGAGCCGCAAACGGCAGCGTTGCAAGCCGTTTCTTGGGCGCGCGTTGGAACCGCCTGAGCGAATCCTTTGTTTGTCCCGCAATGAACCGGGCAAACGCCAGCATGTCCTTGCCACCGGCCGTGTAGTAATGAAGGATCCGCAACTTGTAGCCGGTCCTTGCCATATGCAGTTTGGCCAAGGCTCGCCACGCGCCCCCGATGGCGTAAAAGGTGTGCCCGTGGAAATCACCGATCCAGGCCTGTTTGCACAGATGCTCGTCCACGACCCTGGTGGCGATGTCGGGATCTCCCCTGGAAAGATCGAGCAATTGCAGCGGCCCCAGCGGCAGCGTGGCGTGCGCGCCGATATTCCCTTGCCCGACCCCGACCAGTTCCAGACTGCCGCCGCCCAAATCGCCGACCAGCCCGTCGGCGCCGGCGAAACCCGCCATGATGCCGCACGCGGCGAGGTGCGCCTCCTCATGGCCCGAAAGGATTTTTAGTTCGTGGCCGCAAAAATCCGATACCCTGGCGACGAAATCAGCGCCATCCCCGGCGTCGCGCACGGCGGCGGTAGCAACCATATCAAGCCTGTCGACGCCCATTTCCCGGGCCAGCACGGTAAACCGCCTGGTCGACGCCAATGCAAGCTCGACACCCTCGGGGTCGAGTAACCCGGTCGACGACAATTTCCGACCCAGCCCACAAAGAACCTTCTCATTGAAGACCAGGATCGGCACCCGCTTGCCGGACTGGTAGACCACGAGGCGAACCGAATTCGAGCCGACGTCAATTACGCCGACCCTCCGCGACCCGCCATTGGCGATTGCGCCATTCGTCTTGTCGGCTTCGCTCATGTCCGGGTTCCGGCCTTTGTGGCATCAGTCATTCTGATCGGCCCACTAGAGCGTTTTTAACTTAATCGGAATCAAGTTCGGCTGTTTATATGTCGCCCTGGCGGCGCCCTTAAAGCCTTGCATAGCGCTGCCATGCCGCGTTTTAACGACTTGCCAGGACAACATATAAACACCCTCCTTTTGATCCAGATTAAGTTAAAAACGCTCTAG
>JBHHWG010000015.1:0-45818 GCA_046756385.1 Sphingomonadales bacterium
CTATGCAAGGCTTTAAGGGCGCCGCCAGGGCGGCATCTAAACAGCCGAACTTGATTCCGATTAAGTTAAAAACGCTCTAACTCGCATCCCCATTTTTCGCGAGCACATATTTGAGCTTATTTATGGCATTGCGGCTTAGCGTCTCTTGGCCGGCGGAGGTTGGGCCGACAATCGAGACCTCGGTTCCGGTCTCAGGGTCGACCGCTGAGACCTTTGTGGCGTTTCCGATCCGCCTGAATTCGATGAGGTAGCCTTCCTGACTATTAGCGTTCATCAGCGATTTCCGGGAGGGCTTTTGATTCAGGCGGCTCGCTGAAGGTTGCGCTTGTTCCAAAGCGTGTTCAGCGCTGCCACCAGATCGTCCATCATCTTGTCGGTGTGCAACGGTCCGGGCGTAAAGCGCAGACGCTCGGCGCCACGGTCCACGGTCGGATAATTGATCGGTTGGACATAAATGCCGTACTCATCCAGCAGTTCATCGGACACCTTCTTGCACAATGTGGCGTCGCCAACCCACAGCGGCACGATGTGGCTCTCCGACGGCATCAGCGGCAGGCCTGCCGCCACAAATCTGCGCTTGAGTTCAGCCGCCCGCCCCTGATGACTTACACGCTCAACGTTGCTGGTCTTAAGGTGGCGAATGCTGGCCAGGGCGCCGGCCGCCAGCACCGGTGACAGCGATGTCGTGAAAATGAATCCGGGCGCATAGCTGCGAATTACATCGATGATATTTCCGGCCGCCGTGATGTAGCCGCCCATCACTCCAAAGGCTTTGCCGAGCGTGCCTTCGATGACGGTCAACCGGTCCTGAACACCATCCCGTTCAGAAATTCCGCCGCCTCTTGCGCCATAAAGGCCCACGGCGTGCACCTCGTCGAGATAAGTCAACGCGCCGAAGCGATCGGCCAGGTCGCACATTTTTTCCAGTGGGGCGATATCGCCATCCATCGAATACACCGATTCGAAGGCGACCAACTTGGGTACATCCGGACTGATTTCGCCCAGCAGGGCTTCCAGATGTTCGACGTCGTTATGGCGGAAAATTCGCTTGGCCGCGCCGCTATAACGGATACCCTCGATCATGGAAGCATGATTTTTCTCGTCGGATAAAATCACGCATCCCGGCAACATCCTTGCCAGCGTGCTTAAGGTGGCGGCATTGGAATTATAACCGGAACTGAAGATCAGTGCGGCCTCCTTGCCGTGCAAATCGGCCAGTTCCCGCTCAAGCATCACATGGTAGTGATTGGTTCCGCTGATGTTGCGGGTCCCTCCGGCGCCGGCGCCAACCGTGTGGAGGGCCTCCTCCATCGCGGCGATGACCTTGCCGTTCTGACCCATTCCCAGATAATCGTTGCTGCACCAGACGACGATGTCCTGGGTGCCGTGATCCGTATAGCGCACCGCGTTGGGGAAACTGCCCTGACGCCGCGCGATATCCACGAAAACCCTGTAGCGTCCTTCCGCCTTCAGAGATGCAATCGACTCATCAAAAATTCGCCTGTAATCCATGGCTTTGACTCTACACCATCCGCCGGGAATGTCATATTAATTCACATGTCTGGACTTGCAAATCCAGGATGAACCTTGGCCTGATTTTTACAGCGCGAATCGCAGTTCGTCACTCCAGAATCGCTCGAGGGATATCAAGGATTCGTTCATGTCTTTCAGGCCAGCGGCGCCGAGATGAGCGTCCCCGGTCAGACGCCCAAGATGACCGTCATAAACCTTGCCCAGCAGGCGGCAGATTGAAGCGCCCTTTTCGCTGACGCGAATACGAACGGCCCGCTTGTCATGAGTGGCGCGTTGATGTTCGAGATAGCCGCCTTCAACCAGTTTCTTCAGATTGTAGGACACGTTCGAGCCGAGGTAATAGCCTCTCGTTCGCAGTTCGCCGGCGGTCAGCTCATTATCGCCAATATTGAACAGCAGAAGTGCCTGGACACTGTTGATGTCCGAGACCGACCGCAGATCAAGTTCCATCTTGATGACGTCGAGCATGCGCCGATGCAGCCGTTCAATCAGCCTCATCGAGTCAAGATATTGCGATCGGGCCTGGCCCATCGGCGACTCGTCGCCCGCCATCGAAATGCTTCTACGCGCGGTCTGTACCATATTCCCCGATCCTGGGCTCATTCCGTAAAAACAACGGTGCGGGAATAAAATTTTAGTCCGCAAACTACTAACAACACCTTAACCAGGCCTAAAACTTGATGGATTCCGGTCGGTTCGGTCAGATTCGCGCCGAAGTCGCAGGCAGTGATTTGACCAGGACTAAAGGCCGGTCTCTCCGGTCAGGATGCTCACATGGCCGATCCAGTTCCTGGATCGTCTCGCGAGTCGATCTTCCCGGCGTTCGGCGTCAAACCTGCTGACAACCGTTTGGGCCACGAAGCAGTCGGGCTTATCCGTCGTGTTGATATTGATCACACCGCAAAGGCGGTTCTCGATTTCGCATACCGCGAGGATGATTGCGCCACAGCGTCGGCAAATCAAAAAATCCGCTGTTTGGTGGCCGAACCGATACCGCTCAAGAAGATACGGCTCCTTAACCACGACTTCAACCGTTCCCTCCGGATGCGAGGTATAGCGCGCGCCATGTTTGGTGCAGAACGTGCAGCTACACGGCCTGACCGGGAGTTCGGCCGCCGCAAGCGGCGATTTGAAGCGATATGTCAAAGCGCCGCAGTGGCACCCGCCCGTGATCACCTCGCTGTTGTTCCTGTCAGCCACCATATGGGCCTGACCTACATATTCCGCCGGTAACAGCCGCCGACCTCGAACAGGGCGTCGGTAATCTGGCCCAACGAGCAATGCCGCACCGCGTCCATGAGTGCTTCGAAGGTATTGCCGTTTGTCACCGCGGCTTGCCTCAGCCGCTCCAGCAATTCATCGCGGTGTTTCTCGTTCCGGCGCTGGAAATCGTCCAGCCGCTTCAACTGACTGTGTTTGACCTCCTCGGTGGAGCGCGCCAGTTCGATGACCTTGGGCTCGGCGGCCGGGCCATCGCTGAGGAAGGTGTTCACTCCTACAATTGGCAGAGTGCCGTCGTGTTTGCGGGTTTCGTAAAGGATCGACTCTTCCTGGATGCAACCCCGCAGATAGCCGGTCTCCATGGCGCCCAGCACGCCGCCGCGCTCTGAAATGCGTTCGAATTCCTGAAGAACCGCCTCTTCGACCAGGTCGGTAAGCTCCTCGATGATAAACGATCCCTGACTTGGGTTCTCGTTTTTGGTCAGGCCCCATTCCCGGTTGATGATGAGCTGGATCGCCAGAGCGCGCCGGACCGATTCCGACGTCGGCGTGGTCACGGCCTCATCAAAGGCGTTGGTGTGCAAGCTGTTGCAATTATCGTAGGTCGCGATCAAGGCTTGCAGCGTCGTGCGTATGTCGTTGAATTCCATCTCCTGGGCGTGCAGCGACCGGCCCGACGTCTGAATGTGGTATTTAAGCTTCTGGCTGCGTTCGTTCGCGCCGTAGCGGAACCGCATCGCGGTCGACCAGATCCGCCTCGCGACCCGGCCCAGCACGGTATATTCAGGCTCCATCCCGTTGGAGAAGAAGAACGACAGGTTGGGCGCGAAATCGTCAATCCGCAGACCCCGGGCCAGATAGCTTTCGACATAGGTAAAGCCGTTCGCCAATGTAAACGCCAACTGAGTGATCGGGTTGGCGCCGGCCTCGGCAATGTGATACCCGGAAATCGACACTGAATAGAAGTTACGGACTTTATTGCGGACAAAATATTCCGCGACATCGCCCATCATCCGAAGCGCGAATTCGGTCGAAAAGATGCAGGTGTTCTGGCCCTGATCCTCCTTCAGGATGTCGGCCTGCACCGTGCCGCGCACATTTTCGAGCACCCAGGCGGTTATCTTGGCGGTCTCCTCATCGGTTGGCGCGCGGTCGTTTTCAGCCTTGAACCTGTCCAGTTGCTGGGCGATCGCCGTGTTGAGGAACATAGCCAGGATCGCCGGCGCCGGGCCGTTGATGGTCATCGACACCGATGTTCCGGGGTCACACAAATCGAACCCCTCATAGAGCGCCTTCATGTCGTCGAGGGTTGCGATCGAGACCCCGGAATTGCCGATCTTGCCATAAATATCGGGGCGGTCATCCGGATCGAAGCCGTATAATGTCACGGAATCGAATGCGGTCGACAGCCGCTTGGCTTCAGCGTGGCGCGACAAATACTTGAAACGCTGGTTGGTCTGGAGCGCGTCGCCCTCGCCGGCGAACATCCGCGCCGGGTCCTCGGCCTCGCGCTTGAAGGCGAATACACCAGCCGTGTAGGGGAAGCTGCCGGGCAGGTTTTCCTTTAACAGCCATCTCAGGATTTCGCCGTCATCCTCGAACCGCGGCAGGGCGACCTTGGGAATTGACGAGCCGGACAGGGTTTCATGGCGCAGTCTGGTGCGGATTTCCTTGTTACGAATCCGGACCACATATTCCTCACCCCCATAGCTTTCCTTGACCTTGGGCCATATTTCCAGAAGCTTTGCCGCGCGCGGATCGAGGGCGTGGTTGCGTTGCTCGATCAGGGTGGCGAGATCGCCGGTATCGGCGCCCTGCTCCGCCAGCATGTTCCGTGCGCCGATCAGTTGTCCGCGCTCGCGCGCGAGCCTGACCTGCTCGGCCACCTTGCTGTGGTAATCGCGCACGGTTTCAGCAACCTCGGCCAGATATTGCCGCCGATTGGGCGGAATGATCACGGTGATATCGGACGATTCCCTGCCCTCGACCCTCGGTAGTTGGCCGGGTTTCCAGTCGATGAGGCTCCGTTCGCGCATCACATCGACAATGCCGTGATAAAGCGCCGTGATGCCGTCGTCATTAAACCGGGCGGCGATGGTGCCGAAAACCGGCATGTCCTCGGGCACATCGTCAAAGCGTTCGTTATTGCGCTGGACCTGTTTGCGCACGTCGTGGAGGGCGTCTTTCGCCCCTCGCCGATCAAATTTGTTGATTGCCACCACATTGGCGAAGTCGAGCATATCGATCTTCTCAAGCTGGGAAGCCGCGCCGAATTCCGGGGTCATGACGTAAAGCGACAGGTCGACCAAAGGCAAAATGCCGGCGTCACCCTGGCCAATGCCCGGCGTCTCCACGATAATCAGGTCAAACCCCGCCAGCCTGGTTGCCGCCAGAATGTCAGGCAGCGCCCTGGGAATTTCAGTTCCCGAGTCGCGGGTCGCCAGCGAGCGCATGAAAATATTGGGATGGTTGATCGCGTTCATGCGGATACGGTCACCCAGCAACGCGCCGCCGCTTTTGCGCCGCGACGGGTCGACCGCGATAATCGCCGTCTTAAGCGCATCGCCCTGATCGTGCCGGAAACGGCGGATCAACTCATCGGTGAGCGACGACTTGCCCGCACCCCCGGTTCCGGTAACACCGAACACCGGCGGCGATTTCGACGACTGGGCCTCCCGGCGGATTTGCATCACCCGCTCTTTATCGAGCGAATCGGCCTCGAGCGCGGTGATAATGCGCGCCAGATCGCTCCAGCCCCGGGCCGGCAGGTCATCCAGCCCCTCCGGAACCTGCTGGGTCAGATCGACGTCGGCGGTGCGCCGGATATCGTCGATCATGCCGGTCAGGCCCAGATATTGGCCGTCATCGGGCGAATAAATGCGCGCCACGCCATAATCGTGAAGGGCCGCGATCTCGTCGGCCACGATTACGCCGCCGCCGCCGCCGAACACTTTGATATGTCCGCCGCCGCGCTCGCGCAACATATCGACCATGTAGCGGAAATATTCCATGTGCCCGCCCTGATAGGAGCTGACGGCAATGGCATGGACGTCCTCCTGGATCGCCGCCGTCACGATTTCCTCGACCGAGCGGTTATGGCCGAGGTGAATCACCTCGGCACCGGCGCCCTGGAGTATCCGGCGCATGATGTTGATGGCGGCGTCATGGCCGTCGAACAGGCTGGTGGCGGTAACCATGCGGATGCGGTTGCGCGCCTTGTAGAACTGTTTGCCCTTAACCACCTTTTCAGCCGTTGTCGGCATTAATGTCTCCAAATATTGGGAACCGGGGTTCGTCGCGCTGACAGTGGACATTATCGCCGATGAACAGCGCCATGACAAAGTTGTATCACCGTGCAAAAATCATTTAAAAGAGGCCCCGGCATTTGGCAACAAATCGTTTGGCATGAATCGAGAAACAAATTGCCCAGGCATCATGACATGAACCCGACTTTTCCGCATGTTCGGATGCGCCGAACAAGAACACACCCCTGGTCGCGCCGCATGGTCGCCGAACATCGTCTTGATGTCAGCGACCTGATCTGGCCATTATTTATCGAGGACGGGGACAATAAAAAGACCCCCGTCGACACCATGCCCGGTGTGTGGCGCTTCTCCCCTGATCTTGCGGTCGAGGCGGCGGCTGGAGCCCTGGAACTGGGCATACCCACGATCGCCCTCTTTCCCCATACCGACCCCGCGCTCAAGGACGAAAGCGCCAGTGAGGCGGTCAATCCCGAAAATCTGGTGTGCCGGACGGTTCGGGCGCTGAAGGCGCAGGTGCCCGACATCGGCGTAATGTGCGACGTAGCCCTCGACCCCTATTCAAGCCATGGCCAGGACGGTCTGGTGCGCGGCGGCGTTGTGATCAATGACGAGACCCTGGAGGTTCTGGTCAAACAGTCCCTGGTTCAGGCCGAGGCCGGTTGCGATATTATCGCCCCGTCGGACATGATGGACGGGCGCGTCGGCGCCATCCGCGCGGGGCTGGAGGGCGCGGGCCGCCACAATGTGATGATCATGTCCTATGCGGCGAAATACGCCTCGGCGTTCTACGGTCCGTTCCGCGATGCCGTGGGCTCGGCGGGCAATCTGGGCGCGGGCGACAAGCGCAGCTATCAGATGGACCCGGCTAATTCCGATGAAGCGCTCCGCGAGGTCGCTCTCGACATTGCAGAGGGCGCGGACATGGTCATGGTCAAACCCGGCATGCCGTATCTGGACGTCCTGCGCCGCATCAGCGATGAGTTCGCTGCACCAACCTTCGGCTATCAGGTTTCGGGCGAGTATGCGATGCTCAAGGCCGCCATTGAGCACGGCTGGCTCGACGGCGAGCGGGTGATGATGGAAAGCCTGATGGCCTTCAAACGAGCGGGCGCCGCCGGGATTTTAACCTATTTCGCGCCCGAGGCCGCGCGGGTAATCAGGAACGGGTAAAAACGGCCGAACCGGCGTATCGGGCGATTTGGCCCAGTTCTTCCTCGATCCGGATCAACTGGTTATATTTGGCCAGCCGGTCGGAGCGCGCCAGTGAGCCGGTTTTAATCTGCCCGGCGTTCGTGGCCACCGCCAGATCAGCGATTGTGGCGTCCTCGGTCTCGCCGGAGCGGTGCGAAATGACGGAGGTATAACCGGCCCGGTGCGCGGTCTCCACCGCTTCCAGCGTCTCCGACAGGGTGCCGATTTGATTGACCTTGATCAGGATCGAATTGGCCACGCCTTTTGCGATGCCGTCGCGAAGCCGTTCCGGGTTGGTGACGAACAGATCGTCGCCGACCAGTTGAACTTTCGACCCAAGAGTCGCCGTGAGCGCGGCCCAGCCGTCCCAGTCATCCTCGGCCAGGCCATCCTCGATCGAGACGATCGGATAGCGGCCGATAAGGTCGGAATAGTAGGAAACCATGCCGTCGGCGTCGAGCGTCCTGCCCTCGCCCGCCAGGATATAGGCGCCCTCCTCGAAGAATTCTGTCGAGGCGGAGTCGAGCGCCAGCGCAATGTCTTCGCCCGGACGATAGCCCGCCTTTTCGATCGCCCGCATAATGAAGCTCAGGGCCTCGTCCGTGCTGGCCAGGTTGGGCGCAAAGCCGCCTTCATCGCCAACCCCGGTGTTATGGCCGGAGTCGCTCAAGAGTTTGCGCAGGGTGTGAAATACCTCCGCGCCCGCGCGCACCGCCTCACCGATGGTCAGGGCGGTGTGGGGCACGATCATGAATTCCTGAATGTCGATCGGGTTGTCGGCATGGGCGCCGCCATTGATGATGTTCATCATCGGCACCGGCAGGGTGCGCGCCGCCGGCCCGCCGATATAGCGGTAAAGCGGCAGCCCCAGCTCGTCCGCCGCGGCCTTGGCGACCGCCAGGCTGACCCCCAATATCGCGTTGGCGCCGAGGCGGGCCTTGTTGGGCGTGCTGTCCAGTTCGCACAAAGTGTCGTCGATATGGAGTTGATCCTCGGCGTCCATGCCCGAAATCGCGTCGAAGATTGCGCCCTCGACGGCCTCCACCGCCTTGCGAACGCCCTTGCCGCCGAAACGTTCCCCCCCGTCGCGCAATTCGACTGCCTCATGAGCCCCTGTCGAAGCCCCGGACGGCACCGCCGCCCGGCCCATGGCGCCGCTCTCCAGCACCACATCAACCTCGACAGTGGGGTTGCCGCGGCTGTCAAGAATTTCACGTCCAACGATGTCGATGATAGCGGTCATTGATAGGTCCTCAAGAGTTCGAGATCACACCAGTCGCGAACGCTCCATGGCGGCTTTTATGAAGCTGGTGAACAGGGGGTGGGGATCGAAGGGTTTGGATTTTAGCTCCGGGTGGAACTGGACGCCGATAAACCACGGGTGGCCTTCGAGCTCGACGATTTCGGGCAAATGGCCATCGGGCGACAGCCCGACAAAATGCAAACCCGCGGCTTCGAGTGCGTCGCGGTAGTGGATGTTGAGTTCGTAGCGATGACGGTGACGCTCAAATATGCGTTCCGCGCCATAAATGTCGCGGACTTTCATTCCGTCACGCAGATGGGCCTCGAACGAACCAAGGCGCATGGTGCCGCCCAAATCGTCTTCGGCGCTGCGCCGCTGGACCACGCCGTCGCGCTCCCACTCGGTCAACAGCCCGACCAGCGGGTTTTCGCAGGGGCCGAATTCGGTCGACGTGGCGTTGCGGAAATTGGCGAGATTGCGGGCGACCTCGATCGCCGCGAGCTGCATGCCAAAGCATATACCGAAATAAGGCACTTTATGCTCTCGAGCGAAGGTGACGGCCTCGATCTTGCCCTCGGAGCCACGCTCACCGAAGCCTCCCGGCACCAGAATGCCATTGGCCCGGCCCAATTCCTCGATCGCCTTCTCGCTCTCGAAATGCTCCGCTTCATGCCATTCGATATTCACACGAACATTATTCGCGATGCCGCCATGGCCCAGTGCCTCGGTCAATGACTTATAGGCATCCTGAAGGCCGGTATATTTTCCGACTACCGCGATCGTCACCTCGCCGTCGGGCTCGGTGACGCGTTCGACGATATTGCGCCAACGCTCCAGGGCCGGTTCGGCCGCGTCCTCGATTCCAAAGCTTTCCAGGATCGCATTGTCGAATCCCCGGGCATGGTAGCTTAAAGGCACCTCATAAATGGTCTTTACGTCGAGCGCGGGAATTACCGCGCTTTCACGAACGTTGCAGTAGAGGGCGATCTTGCGCAGCTCCGCCTCCGGAATTTCGCGCTCGCACCGGCACACCAGAATGTCGGGCTGAATGCCGATACTGCGCAGTTCCTTGACCGAATGCTGCGTGGGTTTGGTCTTCTGTTCACCGGCGGTGGCGATATAAGGCACCAGGGTCAGGTGAATGAAGGTCGAGCGACCGGGGCCCAGTTCGTTACCCAGTTGACGAATCGCCTCAAGGAACGGCAGTCCTTCGATATCGCCGATGGTGCCGCCGATTTCGCATAGCACGAAATCCTCTTCGTTATCGCCACCTGAAACAAAATTCTTGATGGCGTCGGTAACATGCGGGATCACCTGGACCGTGCCGCCCAGATATTCGCCGCGACGTTCCTTCTGAAGCACCGTCTGATAGATCTGGCCCGAGGTCACATTGTCGGACTTGCGCGACGAAACGCCCGTAAACCGCTCGTAATGGCCAAGGTCGAGGTCGGTCTCGGCCCCGTCATCGGTGACATAGACCTCGCCATGCTGATAGGGGCTCATGGTCCCCGGATCGACATTGAGGTAAGGATCAAGCTTTCTGAGCCGGACCGAAAATCCCCGCGCCTGTAACAACGCGCCCAGCGCGGCGGAGGCGAGTCCTTTCCCTAAAGAGGAAACAACTCCGCCGGTAATAAATATGTAACGTGTCATTTACGGCTAGTCGTCGGAGATTGGGACTTCCGGGACCTTGGGAAGCTCTGGCTCTTCCGTAACGGCCGGCGCCACGTCCAGGACCGACGTCGGCGTGGATCGGCCGGCGGCCAGGACCGTGAGAAGAATGCTGGTCAGCATGAACAGCCCAGCCAGAATTGCGGTCGCACGTGTGAGCATATTGGCGGCGCCGCGAGCGCTCACCAACCCACCGGAACCACCGCCAATGCCCAAAGCCCCGCCTTCGGAGCGTTGCAGCAACACGACCGCGACCAAAATGGCAGCGATCAAAATATGTATGACAAGGACAACTTGTTCCATGATTAAAGTATGCCGCTCACGATCAACAGCCCAACAGATAAACCAAATTGGCCGATGCCCACAGTCGCGGGAGGCAGCCGCGGGATTTATAACAGATTTTCCCGCGCTGGCTAGCCACAAGTTGCGCGTTTTCGCGTTTTACCTGGCCGCCATTTCGCCACGCCCGGCTTCTGTCAGGTTTCGCCTTCATAGGTCGAGAGTATTCCCCAAAGATCGTTGGCTTTGAGGCTCGCGCCGCCCACCAGCGCGCCGTTGACATTGTCAATCGCCATTAACTCGGCCGCGTTCGCCGGTTTTACCGAGCCCCCATACAGGAGCCTCATGTTAGCACCATCGGTCCCAAAGCGAGCGGTGAGTCGGCTCCGGATGAAGGCATGGACCTCGCCGATCTCCTCCGCGCCCGGTGTCCGTCCGGTTCCGATCGCCCATACAGGTTCATAGGCCACGATGGTATTTTCAGCAGTCGAGCCGTCCGGCGCCGACCCATCAAGCTGACGAGCAAGCACATTCAGGGTTGCGCCCCGGTCTCGCTCGGCCTCGGTCTCGCCAATGCAAATGATGGAAACCAGACCGGCGCGATGGGCCGCGCGCGCTTTGGCGCACACCAGGGCATCGGTCTCGCCGTGGTCGGCGCGGCGCTCGGAATGGCCGACGATCACCGCCGTACAGCCGGCATCCGCGAGCATTTCCGCCGAAACATCGCCAGTCATTGCGCCGCTTGCCTCGGTATGACAATCCTGCCCGCCCAGCAAAACGCCCTCTTCTCCAAATAAATCGCGCAGGAGCGACAGCAAAGTCGCCGGCGGGCAGATCATGACATCGCACGTCAACGCGTCGCCGCCTTTCAGATAAGCAAGCAGGCGCTCAGCCTCGCTTGTGCTGGCGCGGAGCCCGTTCATTTTCCAGTTCCCTGCAACCAGTGGTTGTATTGATATCGAGTTGCTCACGGTCTCACCCCACTTTCTGCTCTTGATATTCGAGCTATTTCGTCTTTTTCCAGATTGCCGCGCATCAGGTGGAACAGTAAGATGCGCGTTAATTTAAAGCTAGGCGAAAAAAAGCCGGTCAGGTACAGGTGCGGGCTTCGGCGTGATTTAAACCGGCCTGATTAAAAAAGGAAAAAGCTGTCATGTTGGAGGCAATACGGAGCGGTGTCGGCTCATGGTTCGTCAAGATTTTTCTTGGCTTGCTGATCTTGAGTTTCGCGGTGTGGGGCATCGGCGACATATTCCGTACGGCAATCGATACCTCGGTCGCGGTAGTCGGCAACGTCAAGATCGCTAACGAAACCTTCATCGCCGAATTCGACCGGCAATTGCGGGCCATGCGCAACCGGTTCGGCGGCGGACTGGACACCCAGACGGCTGTTCAGTTGGGTCTGGCCGACAGCGTGATCAATCGAATGGTTTCGCGCTCCGCCCTCGATCAGACGGTGGACCGGCTGGGATTGCGAATTCCTGATCATCAGGTGCGGCGGGAAATCCAGTCCAATAAGGCGTTTCAGGACGAATTTGGCGATTTCGACCGGTTTCAGTTCGATCGGACGATGTACAGCCTGCAAATGAGCGAACGCCAGTTTATCGCGGACACGCGCGCCAATCTCGCGCGGTCTCAACTTGTCAATACGCTGGTGGCGGGCTCCCGCGCGCCCAGGGCGCTTGCGGAAGCGATCTATCGCCACCGCTTCGAGAAGCGTTCGGCCGAGTTTTTCATTATCGGCAATGAGGACATAAAGGGAATCGGCGACCCCGACGACGACGCGATTGCCGCCTATCACCAGGACCATGTCGTCGATTATACCGCGCCCGAATACCGGAAAATCAGTTTCATTACCCTGGCGCCCGCGGACGTCGCTTCCGAGATTGGTATTTCGGATGAGGAACTGCTGGCGGAATACGAGCGCCGCGCCGACGAATTCGGCACAACCGAAAAACGGACGGTGGCGCAAATCGCGGCGCCGGACCGGGAAAAGGCGGACGAGCTTTACCGGAATATGGATGGCGGGCTCGGATTTGCCCAGGCGGCGTTCGATATTGACGGCAGCTCGATTGACGACATCACGCTCGGCGCCATGGATCGGCGTGAGCTGAGCGAAATGCTGGGCGACGACGTGGCGGATAAAGTGTTCGCTTTGGCTGAGGGGGCGGTCAGCGAGCCGGTCGAGACCTCTTTTGGGTGGCGCCTGTTCCTGGTCACCGAAGTAGTCGCCGCCCAGTCACGGCCGTTCGAGGAGGTTAAAAGCGAACTTCGTGAAAATTTGGCATTGGAGCAAGCGACTGACGCCTTGTTCGAGTACGCCAATCGCATTGACGACATGCTGGCCGGTGGCGCCGACATCGCTGAAGCGGCGGACGCGGTTGGGCTGAAAGTGCGCGCGGCTGGCCCGATCGACAGTGACGGTCGCGACACCGCCGGTCAGAAAGTCGCGAGTTTGCCCAAGCTGCCAACTTTCATGCTGGCGGCGTTTCGAAACGAAATCGGCGAGGAGCTGTTCCTCGAAGAAAGCCCGGACGGTGTTTATTTCGTGGTCCAGGTCGACGACATCATTCCGAGAGCCGCGCGGCCAGTTGAGGACGTGCGCGACGCTGTGATCACGGCATGGAAGACGGAACAGCGCAACAAGGCGGCCCGGGAGCGCGCCGATAAATTGGTCGAAGTCGCCAGGGACGGCGGTGACTTCGCCGCGTTGGCGGAAGGTGTGGGCCGCAAGGTCGAGAAAGCGGCCTCGTTCGACCGAAACGGCGCCGGTGCGAGGCCCGCTATGTCGCGCCAACTGATCGCCAGGCTTTTTGAGCTGCCAGTCGGCGGTCACGTCGTAACCGCGACGATCGGCGAAGACGGATATATCGTGGCCAGGCTGACCGGCGAGACCCCGGGCGATCCGTTCGCGGCGGATGCTGACCTCGCCGGGGTCGACCGGTCGCTCAGTTCGGCCATGGCGAACGATGTGCTGGCGCAATATCAGGCGGCTTTAAGCGCCGAGTTGGGCATTGAGATCAATCGGGGACTAATGCTGTCCCTGTTCGACAATCCCGCTGGAGGTGCGCCAGTGCCGTTACCGCACTGACCCGGCGCCCGCGGCGCTGGTGCTGACAGGCAGTGACGCCGAGACGGGGGATGTGCCCCTGGCGACGATTTGGGTGATCGGAACCAGAACGAATCCCCTTTCCGTGGCTTCGGTCAGCCATTTTTCGAGGATGTTCAGCGTTATCGTATGAGGATGACCGATCGCGACCGCCGAACCTGTGCGCCGGGCGATTCTTTCGAGTTCGGCTAGCTGGGTCCGGATGCCGGTCCGCGAACGGTCGTTATCGAGAAATACGTCCCGTTGCACTGTGGGAACACCATACTGACGGGTCAGGGGGCCGGCCACGGATCGGCTGGTGGTGCGGGAGTCGACAAAGATCAGACCGCGCGCCGCCGCCGCTTGTATCACAAGTTCCATGGCGCCGCGATCGGATGTAAAGCGGCTGCCCATGTGATTATTGATGCCGACATAGCCGCTGAACCGGGAGAGGTTCCATTCGATCCGCCGCCCCAGGTCATGGCGGCTGAGCCCGGTCAGCAGCGCGCGGGGACCAGGATTCATGTGCCGATCTTCCGGCTCCATGGGCAAGTGAATCAGCACCTCGTGGCCATTGGCGCGGGCCGTGGCGCTCAAACGCCGCAGATTCCGGCCGTAGGGCAGCAATGCCACGGTTAATGGACCAGGCAGGCCAAGCACTCGCGGGTCGTTGGTCTGGTTCAGCCCAACGTCGTCGATCACCACCGCGATGATGGGACGTCCTGAAGGGTCTTGCCAGGAAGCGGCGTGGCGACGCCAGCGTGGAAGGGCGCGGTCCCTGGCCGTCCGCGCCTCAGAGCCCGGCGGCGCGAGCGTTGCAACCCGCACGCTGGTCAAGGCGTTTTTTGCCGCCGTCACCGTCAAGTCATTGTTGCCGCTCGCGTGAATCCAGGCGGAATAGCCAACAAGGCCGCCCACTGACAACGCGACAGCGCCTGCATAGACGCCGATCAACAAACGTTTGCGCTGCCGATTGTTATCGGTGCGGCCACGGCGGCCAAAGATCATATGCGGATATCGGCGCGTCACCCGCTCCAGGGGACCAAAAAACAAGTTAGTGCTGCTGGAAGGCTCTCTCGCGGCGCGCATTCGCGGCAGTCCCGCCTGCCCTTTTCGTTCCCGCATTCGACCTCTTGCCGGATATCCGCATTACAATAAGAAGCCCGCAGCTGGCGCGGGCACTGGATCAGAAAACTCCGACTATGGCGCGCCCCTGGTTAACAGCGGGTTGATCGCATCCGTTAATACGGACACGCCAAACGCACCCGGGCCACCACTTCAACAGCCATGACGCTAAAGCAAACACCGAGCCCATGTGGACTGTCAATGGCGCCGGGCTGAAAGAAAAGCCCGGATGAGGGCCGATTATATTTGGGGAAAGGCTTGAAAAAGCGCCCCAAAGTGATATCAATCACCGGTCGCAACGGAACTTCCGTAACAAATGAAATTAAAGCGCTTTTGGCCCGGATCTGGCCGACTCTTACATCGTACTCAGGGGTAATAATGACTTTTGAAACCATTTTCGCCGCAGCGGCGCAAACATCGGCGCGCTGCCTGGAAGAGCGGTTCAAATCCCGGCTGGAACAGGCGCAGGCGATGCAGGCTGCGCTCAAGGCAATGGGATGCGATCTACAGGTCGGTGTGCTCGCAGAGAGCGATCCGCGCCTTTCCGAGACCGCGAAAATGTTTTTCAAAGATCTGTGGCTGGAGCTGTCCGAACACCAAGGGGTCACCCATCCGTTCCTAGATCGTTTCGCCACCGGGCCGCTGTCTCTCGAAGCTGTCAGGTCGTTTGGCAAGCACTATTACCACCACGCAAGGATGTTCCTGCATTATCTGGCCTACATCGTCCCCGGGATGCCGACAGAGGAGTCCCAGCTTATCCTGATGGAAAATCTGGTTGACGAATATGGCAGTTTCGATCCCAGCTGGGTCCATCCCGCGGTTTACCGTTCCTTCCTGATCGCTCTAGGGCTTCAACCCCAGGACTGGCAGGAAACGGAAGCGCTGCCGGAGGTCAAACTCTACATCGACCGTCACATGAACCTGTGCCGCTACGGTGATCCGGTGATGGCATGCGGGGCGCTCGGGCTGGGCACCGAATGGTTCGTGCCCCTGATTTTCTCGAAGATCATCGCCGGGCTTGAGGGGGCCGGAACTCTCACCGACGACGGCCTTACTTATTGGAAGGCGCATGTAACGCTGGATGTGCTGCACAGCTACGAAGCCATGCGCGCCCTTGCCCCGTTTACGACCGAAGTCGAGGAGCGCGCCAAAATCCGCGAAGGCGCATTGCGGTCCCTGGACGCCAGAAAGGTGCTTTGGGACGGCATGGCCCGAGTTACTTTCGAACAGAATTAAGGGGTAACGCCGAACGCATTGGCGAATTCGAGATCCGGAGCGGCGTCAGACGTGGTTACTCCGGCAGTATGACCGTGCCGTCTTCCGCGAGCTCGAAATGGGGGTTCCAGCCGACTTCCCATGGGTGGCCGTCGGGATCGGCGAAATAGCCGGAATAGCCGCCCCAGAATACATCCCGCGCCGGTTTCAGGATACGCCCGCCCGCTTGTTGCGCCAGTTTAAGCACCGCGTCGACTTCGGCCCTGGCACGTGCGTTATAAGCCAGCGTGACCCCGCCAAAGCCCTCGCCTGCCAGGGGTCCGGCCCGCGCATCCTCGGCCAGTGCCTCGCCGCCACATCGGCCACCCCCAACGCCACCATGCTCACACGCTGTTCCATGAGGCCCTCCTGCCGACCTTGCGCGATATGAAAGGGTAACGCCAGGGGCGGTCAGGGGAAAGGCAATGTTTTAGTGGGTGGAATTTGATCCATGAAAAATGTAGGGGTACCTTGCAATTATCCGCCCGATGCCGCAGGGTGTTAATATCGTAAAAGGCAAACGCAATCGGCAATCGGAGCCAAACAAGGGTTTTTAGAGATGAGTGGATCGGAAATGATGGCCATTGCGGCCGTGCTGCTGGGTGGCTTGGGGGTTCTGCCCGGCACTTTGGGTGTGTTGATGTTTACCCACAAGATTGCGGCCAGCGCCACCGGCGCCCGCTTTATTTATGGGCAGGCCCTTTGGGTGGTTGTCCTGTCCGTGGGGCTGATGGCCGCGGCGATTTATCAGGCCCTGCCGATCACCACCATTCCCTGGGTGCTGACGGGCGCGGTCCTGGCCTATGGCGGGATCATGGTGTTCGGCTTTTTGATGCACACGTCGCGAAATTTCCGGCCGATTCGCCAACCGACTTTCGTTTCGATGGGCGAGGCGCTGGCGAAGTTCGGTCCCGGCGAAGAGGTGGTGGGCGTGATTGACGGCAACGGCAGGCCGTTCGCCTTCATCACCAAACTGGCCCGCCGGCCCCATATCGTCTATCAGGCCGAGGGCGACGCCCCGTTCATCATGACCCACTGCATTCTGGCGCACAGTTCCATGTCCTATGCAATGGAGGGCAAATTCGCCAATCCCGACATCTCCGTCACGGCGGTACTGGCCAACAACATGGTGTTCTACGAGAAGTCCAACAATTGTTCGGTAATCCAGCTTCACAATCAGGCGACAGAGGGCGGGCTGCCGCTGAAAACGGTCCCGACCGTGTCGTGCTCCCTGGGAACCTGGCAGGCGCTCTATCCGGAATCCAAAGTGTGGCTGCGTGACATCGAGTGGCGCGACATTTTCTATCTCAAGCTTCTCGCGCGCGCCGACGTAATCGATCCCAAAAGCCCAGTAAAGGTCTATTCGCTCAACCATGACGATGACAATCGTTTGCCAATGAAGTCCACGGTGATCGGGGTGAAAATCGACGGTGAAAGCAGGACCTACCCGACGCCCCTGTTCAAGGACCGGCAACTCGTTGAAGATCAGGTCGGTGGGGTTGACCTGCTGATCGCGGCGGCCAGGGATGCGGATTTCGTCCAGGTCTATGACCGCCAACTCGACGACGGCGCCACCTTGACGTTCAAGCCGTCACAAACCGCCGATCAGTTTGTCGATAACGAAACCGGCTCCGAATGGGCCCCAACCGGTGACTGCGTGGCCGGCGTCCATAAAGGAAAAAGGCTTCAGCCGATTCCCCATTACAACAAGATGTTCTGGTACGTGTGGTCGGACTTCCACCCGGGAAGCGAGATCCACGGCGCACCGGCCGACTAGGCCGGGGCCTGGCGAACGTGGGTGAAAACCCCCGAGCGATCGGAGGCGAGGCGGGCTTTCGAAACCGCCGACCAATTTTCAGAGCCGTGATCGCGCAGGTGATAGCGGGGACGATCGTGCTCGCAACTTATCGGTTGCTGGCGGAGTTCGGGATCGGGACACCGACACTGGCGCTGTTGGCTGGGCAAGGCGGGCTGGCAGCGTCGGTCGGACGCATGTTCGGCCTCGACTGGTGGTGGGTCCCCATCCACCTGGCATTTCCCTTCGCGATGTGGATGGGTCTCACCATCGCTCTGCCCGCCTGGCTTTACCTCACGTTGTTTTTTGCTCTGCTGTTGGTCTTTAGCGCCAGCAGCCGCGACCGGGTGCCGCTTTATCTGACCAACAAGGCCAGTGTGGAGGCGATCGCCGAGCTGTTGCCGGCCGGGCGAACCTTTCGGATGATTGATCTCGGCTGCGGCATTGGCGGGCCAATCCGACGCCTCGCCCGAAAAAGGCCGGACGGGTCGTTCGTTGGGGTCGAGGCGGCTCCGGCGACATTTGCACTGGCGTGGCTGCGCTGCCGTGGCGTCCCGAATATCGAGCTGCGGCTGGGAGATTTGTGGAACGTGGATCTGTCGGGCCATGACATCGTTTACTGCTTCCTGTCGCCTGCTCCCATGTCGCGGCTGTTCCAAAAGGCACGATCCGAAATGAAGCCGGATTCGATGCTTATCAGCAACTCGTTCATGGTGGATGGCGAGGAACCTTGCCGCGTCGTGGAGGTTGGGGACGCCAGGCGAACCCGGCTTTATCTGTGGCGCATGGCGACCGGCCGAAAGACAGAGATGTAAGACCTGAGGTTTTATGGCAAGGCGGCCCATAACAAGGCGATGCCAAAAAAGGCCCCAATGAACAGGAGGATCGAGGACAAGACCACTGGAACCACAAAATTGAGGGCGGCCCACTTGTTGCCCTTGGCAAGCCGGAATATTTTCCCCGAATACCCTGCCCACAGCGCCGCCAGCAGGCCCACCCCGAATAGTGTCATCGCCAGCGCCAGCCGATCGAGCGGCACCACGTCGCCGGCGCGCAGCAAGCCTGGGAGCAGACTGAGGCAAACGATCAACGCACCGAGATTGGCGAAAATTGGATATTGGGCAAAACGGGCGGTATCCAATTCGCCGGGTCCGCGCTCCTTCGACGGTGATTTTCTTTTTGTAATTGTCATGTTCATTAAATACTTGCCCCGTCCCTGTTCAATCAATATCAAACTGGCAATATCAAACTGGCAATATCAAACTGGCAATATCAAACTGGCCTGCGGCGACGCAACGCTCGTGGTCTTCTAAATTGCTGTCGGGTGCCGGCATTGTTATGCAGACCGGCGAAATTTGAAAACAATGTTGGCTAACCGATATTTAACTAAATTTCCCGATGATCCCGAGAGCTTTGGGTGGTAGTCTCTCCAGCCTTTTTTTTCAATTCTGCGGATGGCTTCACATAGATGTTTTTCATAATCGGATTTTTGATAGTCGTCGGCTCAATCCTGGGCGGATATATGCCGCACGGGAAAATCAGTGTTCTGTTTCAGCCGCTCGAATTCCTGATCATCATGGGCGCGTCTGGCGGCGCTTTTATTATTTCCAACCCGAAACCGATTTTAAGCGGCGTAGCCAACCATATCGGACGGGTCATGAAAGGGCCCCCGCATAGCAAGGAGAGCTATCTCGAATTGCTGACGCTGCTTTACTCGATTTTCAAACTGATCAAGTCCAAGGGCATGCTGGCGATCGAGCCTCATATCGAGAATCCCGAGGAAAGCGCACTGTTCACCAACCATCCCAACTTCATACAGAACCATCATGCGGTCGAGTTCATTTGCGACTATTTGCGAATCATGACCATGGGCTCGGAAGATCCCCATGTTCTTGAAGATCTGATGGACAAGGAAATCGAGACCCACCACTCCGAGGCCCATGCCATTTCCGGCTCCATCATCACGCTGGGGGACGGATTGCCCGCCTTCGGCATCGTTGCCGCGGTCCTTGGTGTGATTGTGACAATGGGCAGCATCGCCGAACCCCCGGAGATTCTTGGTGGCTTGATCGGCGCGGCCCTGGTCGGAACGTTTCTCGGCATTCTTCTTTCCTATGGGCTGGTGACTCCCGTCGGCAAATTCCTTGAGAGTTATGCCGAGGCGGATGGTAAATATTATGAGTGTATGAAGGCGGGCATGCTGGCCCATCTTCAGGGTTCGGCGCCGGTGATTTCGGTGGAATTCGCTCGCAAGGCGCTTTACTCGCATGATCGGCCGACGTTTTTTGAGGTTGAGGACGCCATTAACGACGTCTTACCCGTCTAGTGGTGCAAGAGCAGCAGGTCACGGTATGAGCGACGAAGAACGCCCAATCATCATCAAGAAGGTTACCAAGGTCAGTGGTGGTCACCATGGTGGGGCGTGGAAAATCGCCTACGCCGATTTCATAACCGCAATGATGGCGTTCTTTCTGTTGATGTGGTTGATCAGCGCGACCACGGAAGAACAAAAACTCGGCATTGCCGACTATTTCCGGCCGACGACAACGAGCAACACCCAGTCTGGAGCGGACGGCGTACTGGGCGGCCGCTCGGTAGCGGAGCAAGGCGCGCAGTCGTCGGGCGCGGTTCTGGTAAGTATTCCGAATTCGCCGCCGCAGATGGAGAGAAAGGATGGCAGCGATGCGGACGATTCCCCGAAACAAAGGGACGAGTTTAACGAGCAACTGGTCGCCGCGCAGGAAGAGAAACTGTTCCTGGAAGCCGAGCAGAAGCTCAATGACGCGATAAGCAACAATCCGGATCTTTCCGACCTGAACCAGCATATCCTGATCGACCGCACGCCCGAGGGCCTGCGTATTCAGGTCGTGGACAGGGACGGCCGTTCGACCTTCAAGCCGGGGACCGCGACGATCAAACCGCATGGCCGCAAAATACTGCGCGAGGTGGCGGTGGTGATTGCTTCTCTTCCCAACCGGATCACAATTGCCGGCCACACCGATGCTACCCCGTTCCGGGGTAAGGCCTCATATTCCAACTGGGAGCTAAGTTCGGACCGCGCAAATTCGAGCCGTCGCGAACTATTGCTGGGCAGTCTGCCCCGTGATCGTATTTACAGGGTCTCCGGCAGGGCGGCCACCGAGCCCCTGCTTCCCGATGACCCTTTTCAGGACACCAATCGCCGCATAACGATCGTGCTGTTGCGCGAAGCTCCGGTCCTGCCGCCAAGCTATTCCCAATGATTGTATAAGCCACACATCGGGATGTAACCGGCACCGCCACCGTTGACAGCGCGAAGTCGCTCCTTTACCCAATATTTCAAGGGGATGAAGAGTTCGGGAATTTCTGCCCGGCATCGATCCCGAGTAACGCCTTACGTTTTCCGGGAGAACACCGGAAATTCCCGCGGGTGTTTACCCACAGGAGTTTGAGTGCGATGGTTCCTTTGGAACTGACATTTTCGATGTGGGTGGCCTTCGCGGTGATCGCGGGGGCAATAGTGACATACACGATGGAGCGCGTGCCGCTGGAGTTGACATCGGTTGGCGTGCTGGCGACTTTGCTTGTGTATTTCCATTTCTTTCCAATGCCGGGCCCGCAAGGGATCAATCAATTGGGCCCCCGCACGCTGTTGGCGGGCTTCGCCGACCCCGCGCTTTTCGCAATCATTTCGCTGCTTGTGATCGGACAGGGACTTGTGCAGACCGGGGCCCTGGACGGTCCCGCGCGTCAGTTGGTGCGCCTCGGCGCCGCTCGGCCCGGGCCGATCATTGCCCTGACGCTGATCAGCGTGATGGTGATCAGCGCCATTCTCAATAATACGCCGGTTGTCGTGATTTTCATTCCCATCCTGAGCGGACTCGCGGAGCGGCTTGGGTGGGGCGTGAGTTCAGTGATGATGCCCTTGAGCATGGTTGCGATCCTCGGCGGCATGACGACCTTGATCGGGTCAAGCACCAATCTTCTGGTGTCCGGTTCATTGGAGGCGTCCACCGGACATGCGCTGGGCTTTTTCGAGTTCACCCTGCCCGGTCTGGTTCTGGCTTCTGTGGGCTTAATTTATGTTTTGCTGATCGCCCCTCGCCTGCTTGGCGATCGCACGCCGCTCGCGGCGCGGCTGGTTGGCTCCGCCGGCCGTCAATTCATCGCGCAGATTGAAGTCACGAACGGCAGCGCCCTGATTGGCGAGCAGGCCGTTGCGGGAATGTTCCCAAGCCTTCCGAATATGACGGTCAGGCTGGTGCAACGAGATGAAGATGCCTTTTTGCCGCCGTTCGATGAGGTGACCCTGGCCGAGGGCGACATGGTAATCGTCGCCGCCACCCGACAGGCGCTCACCGACCTGCTGTCACGCACGCCAGCGCTCCTTCAGGGCGTACTGAACGAGGCATCGCGGGAGGGGGAAGGCCTGAGCCAACCGAATCCCGCTGGCGACCGAATTCTGGCCGAGGCCGTGGTCGCGCCGGCGTCGCGCATGGACGGCCGGACCCTGGCGCTTTTCGGCTTTCGGCACCAGACCGATTGTATCGTGCTGGGCATCCAGCGCCGCTCCCGAATGATCAGGGCCAAGTTGAACGATATCAGGCTGCAGGCTGGCGATGTCCTGTTGGTCATTGGAAGATACAATCAGGTGTTGGGACTAAGGGCCAATCAGGACGTTCTTTTGCTGGAATGGTCCACGACAGAGTTGCCGGGGCGCACGCACGCCAAGAGGGCCGCAATGGTTTTCGCGGGCGTGGTCGGTCTTGCCGCCCTCAACATCGTCCCGATCACGATTGCGGCAATCGCGGGCGCGGTCATAATGATCGGCGGCGGCTGTCTGAACGTACGTCAGGCCGCCCGCGCCATCGATCGTCGGATCGTGCTCATGATCGGCACGGCGCTGGCGCTCGGCTCGACCCTTCAGGCCACCGGAGGGGCCGCGTACCTCGCCCATACACTGGTAGGCCTGTTCGCGGATGCCAGCCCGCCGGTGATCCTGTCAGCCTTCTTCTTGCTGATCGCAACATTGACCAATGTCTTGAGCAACAACGCGACAGCCGTTCTGTTCACGCCAATCGCTTTAAGTCTCGCGACCGAGATCGGGGCCGACCCGACTGTTTTCATTTATGCGGTGCTCTTCGCGGCCAATTGCTCCTTCGCCACGCCCATGGGCTATCAGACCAATCTCCTGGTGATGGGGCCAGGGCACTACAAATTTGCCGATTTCATCAAGGCTGGCGTTCCGCTGGTTTTTGTAATCTGGATCACTTTCTCTTTGTTCGCCCCGTGGTACTATGGGCTATAGCCCAACGCGAAGACCAGGGACCAAACGCGGGTCGTGACCGATCAATCCATTCAGCTTCCCCGCTTCGTTTTGACGCCACCGGCGCCGTGCCCTTATCTGCCGGGGAGGATGGAGCGCAAGGTGTTTACGGAGTTGGTCGGCGACCCGGCGCAAGCGCTCAACGACGCGCTCACTCAGATCGGGTTTCGCCGGAGCCAGAATGTTCTCTACAAGCCGGCATGCGATGGTTGCAATGCGTGTATATCGGTCCGGATTCCAGTGAACCAGTTCGCGCCCACCCGGTCCATGCGCCGCATTCTGAGCCGAAACGACGACCTTTCCAAAGCGCGGGCGCCGCTCGAAATTTCCGCCGAGCAGTTCAGCCTCATGCGCCGTTATCTGGCCGCGCGGCACGCCGACGGCGGCATGGCCAACATGGACATCCACGAATTCTCGGAGATGGTGGAACACAGTCCGGTTGACAGCTTCGTCATGGAATACAGAACCCGGACCGATGAAGGCGAAGCCGGCCCGCTCGTGGCCGCCTGCCTGTCGGACCTGATGACCGACGGTCTGTCGATGGTGTACAGCTTTTACGACCCGGATGTCCGGCGACGCAGCCTCGGAACTTTCATGATTCTCACCCACGTCGATCTGGCGCGGCGCATGGGGCTTCACTACGTCTATCTGGGATTCTGGATCGAAAACTGCCGCAAAATGGCTTACAAGACACGGTTCCGTCCCTTGGAGATGCTGGGCGTCGAGGGCTGGGTTCCCTTCGTTTCCCAGGGTCAGAACCCAATTCCCCGGGAAATTGGGTTTACACACTAATGCCTCGTCCCCCCGGTTGCGTTTGCGCGCCCGCTTCCTATACTTGCGGCAACATATTCAGTGGGGACGTTACAATGAAACGCCGTTCTTTTTTGACTGGGGCCGTCGCAACCGGGGCAATGGCCGGCACGGCCCATCTCGGCGCGCCCGCCTTTGCCCAGGGCAAACGCCGGCTCAAGATGGTCACGACCTGGCCCAAGAACTTTCCCGGCCTGGGGACCGGGGCCCAGCGGCTGGCCCGGCGCATCACAGAGGCTTCCGACGGGACACTGGATGTTCGGGTATTCGCCGGCGGCGAGCTGGTCCCGGCCTTGAGCGCGTTTGACGCCGTATCGAGCGGTGCGGCGGACATGTATCACGGCGCCGAATATTACTGGCAGGGCAAATCCAAGGCCTACAACTTCTTTTCCGCGGCGCCGTTTGGTCTCACCGCCTCTGAAATCGCCGCCTGGATCTATTTTGGCGGCGGCCAGGAACTTTGGGACGAATTATCGGCCAAATTCAACATCAAGCCGTTCATGGGCGGAAATACCGGCGTGCAGATGGGCGGCTGGTTCAAAAAGGAAATCACCAGCCTGGAGGATTTCAAGGGGCTGAAAATAAGGATTCCGGGACTGGGTGGAGAGGTGTATCGACGGCTCGGTGCGGCGACCGTGACCTATCCGGGCGGAGAGATTTTCCAGGCCCTGCAAACCGGCGCGATTGATGCGGCGGACTGGGTGGGCCCGTGGAACGACCTGGCGTTCGGTTTCTACAAGATCGCGAAATTTTATTATTATCCCGGCTTCCACGAACCGGGCGCGTCGCTCGGCTCCGGCATCAATCTTGAAGTTTGGGACAGTTTTTCAAAATCGCAAAAGGCGCTGATCCAATCCGCGATGGCGGCCGAGAACGACATGATGCGCGCCGAGTTCAACGCCCGCAACGCCGCCGCGCTCGATGTTTTGGTGACCAGGCACCAGGTGAAGATGCGCCGCTTCTCTGATGAAATTGTCGCGGCGCTCAGGAGGGTTTCCGATGAAGTGGTCGCCGAGGCCGGGCAGGAAGACGAGCTGTCGCGCCGAATCCATGACAGCTACATGAAGTTCCGCAAAGAGTCGATCACATGGCAGCAATATTCAGAACGGGCGTATAGCGATATCCGAAGGGCGGAAAGCTAGTCGAGTAAATGACGGTAACGGGGGCTTGAGTGGATGCGCTGAACCGCATAACCCGCGTCATCGACGGGGTCAACGAACATATCGGCCGGGTGGTCTCCTGGGCCGCGCTTTGTCTGGTGCTGACCCAGTTCGTCATAGTGATCATGCGCTATGTGTTCGGGATAGGCTCCATTTTTCTGCAAGAATCGCTGAGCTACTTTCACGGCGCTTTGTTCATGGCTGGCGCCGGTTATACATTGCTGCATGAAGGCCATGTCCGGGTCGATATTCTTTACCGGGATGCCGCCCCCCGGACCAAGGCGATCTCTGATCTGATCGGGGCCGTTTTCCTGCTGCTGCCAGTATGCGTGCTGATTTGGTGGCTGTCGTGGCCGTTTGTGGACGCGTCATGGGCAGTGCTGGAAGGTTCGCGTGAGACCAGCGGCATTCAGGCTGTCTTTCTCCTTAAGTCGTTAATCCTTGTATTTGCCGCGCTGGTGGGGATGCAGGGTGTCTCGATGGCGGCGTCAGCAGTGTGCCGCCTTGCCACCGGCATGCCTGCCGCACCGGATGATCTGACGCCCACCATTTAACACCCCTTTTCCCTAACACAAAGCCCAAGGCAAAACCGGACATGGACGCCAGCCAGACCCTCGACATCGTGATGTTCGTCACCGCCTGTTTGTTGCTGTTGGGCGGCTTTCCGGTGGCCTTTACGCTGGCGGGCACGGCCCTGCTTTTTGCCGGTATTGGCGTTTGGCTCGATCTCTTTGACCTGGCCTTTATAGGGGCGTTTCCGCACCGGATATTTGGCACAATAACCAACGAGGTGCTGATCGCGGCACCGCTGTTCGTATTCATGGGCGTGATGCTGGAGCGCTCCAGGGTCGCCGAGGATCTGCTGGAAAATCTGGGCCGGTTGTTCGGGAAGTTGCGGGGCGGACTTGGGGTGTCGGTGTCGGTCGTCGGGGCGCTGCTGGCCGCCTCGACCGGGATTGTCGGCGCAACCGTGGTGACCATGGGCCTTTTGAGCCTGCCGACCATGTTGCGCCGCGGCTACGACACCAGTCTCGCCTGTGGATCAATCGCAGCCGCGGGAACCCTGGGGCAAATCATTCCGCCGTCGATCGTGCTGGTGCTGCTGGGCGACGTGTTGTCGTCGGCCTACCAGCAGGCCCAGCTTGAACAGGGGATATTCTCCCCCGAGACCATGTCCGTGGGTGATCTGTTCGCTGGCGCCCTGCTACCGGGGCTCGGACTGGTGGGTCTTTACATCACCTATCAACTCATCGTCGCGTTCCTTCACCCCGAAACCTCGCCCGCCATCAATGACACCGATGACGACAATGCGTCGCCGGTCGCGTTGGGGAATTTGTTCCGCTCATTAGTGCCGCCGGTCGTGCTGATTGTCGCTGTGCTGGGATCGATCCTGGCGGGTGTCGCAACCCCGACGGAGGCCGCCGCGGTCGGCGCGGTCGGAGCAATTCTACTGGCGGGGCACCGGTTCGACGCCAAACGGCCCTTGGCGATTTATGCGGGCGGGGTGAGCCTCGCCGGGCTTGTCGCGCTCACATCGCTTCTCGATCTTCGGATCTCACGGGAAAGCATTCCGCCGCTCGACTTCGCCGGCATCATCCTGGCGGCGGCGATGTGCCTGGGGGTGGCCCTGGGCCTCGGCGTCAGTTTGGTCCGAGCCTTTCGCGGGGAAATTCTGCAATCGGTGAGCCGCTCAACCACCAAAATCACGGCCATGGTGTTTGCGATCCTGATTGGCGCGGCCTTGTTTTCCCTGGTATTTCGCGGGCTGGGCGGTGACGAAATGGTTCAGGACTTTCTGAGCGATCTGCCCGGCGGCAAGATCGGCGCCATCGCAGCCGTCATGATGGTGATGTTTTTGCTCGGCTTCTTCCTCGATTTCATCGAGATTACCTTCGTTGTCGTGCCGATCGTGGCCCCCGCGCTTTTAATGATGGATATCGATCCGGTATGGCTGGGTGTGATGATGGCGATGAATTTGCAGACCTCGTTTCTGACGCCGCCGTTCGGATTCGCGCTGTTTTACTTACGCGGTGTTGCGCCTCCGTCGGTCACCACCGGTCAGATCTACCGGGGCGTGATGCCCTTCGTGGTCATCCAACTGATTGGCCTGTTGCTGCTGGCGCGGTTCCCGGCTATTGCGACGTGGCTTCCGACCGTGATGTTCGACTGACCGGAGCGGCGGAAAACGCTTTAGTCGCCAAACTTGTTGTTCTGCGGGAATCCCTTCGGCGCCAATCGCCCGGCGCCGCCGCGTTTGCCTTTCCAGTCATAAAGCTCTGTAATCGTGCGCGTCCGGCTGCCCATCGGCCAGCTTAGCCCTTCGGCCAGCGTGAATATCTTGAAGTCGCTGAACCTGCCTTTGGCAAAGCGTTGCAGAACCACGCCTTGGCCGCGGCTCATGGTCGGCAGTTCGTCCAGCGGGAACACAAGAAGCTTTCGGTTCGTCCCGACCACCGCGACATGATCGCCGTCAGCCGGCACACAAATATTGGCGACAGTGCCGGCCCCGGCATTGAACACCTGCTTGCCGTTGCGGGTGGCGGCAATGACCTTGTCGGCCTCGACAATGAAGCCCTTGCCGCTGGTCCCGGCGACGACCAGCCTTGAACCCGGCCGGTGGACCGTCAACGAGACAATTTCCTCGTCATTTCCAAGGTCGATCAGAAGGCGTACCGGCTCGCCATGGCCGCGCCCGCCGGCAAGCTTGTCGCAGCCGATTGTGTAGAACCGGCCATTGGTCGCGAAAAGCAGCAGCTTATCCGTCGTGTAGGCATGGATATGGAAGCGACCCTGATCGCCTTCCTTGTACTTGATCTCAATCTCCGGCGACAGATGGCCCTTCGCCGCCCGGATCCATCCCTTTTGCGAACAGATCACGGTCACGGGTTCCCGCTCGATCATGGCTTCAATTGGGATTTCCATAACCGCGGGGGCGTCGGCGAAGCCGGTATGGCGGCGTCCGAGCGTTGTTTTCCCGCCAAAACGCGTTGCAATCTCCCTCACACCCTCGGCGACCGCCTTCCGCTGTCGGTCCTTGCTTCCGAGTAGCCCTCGCAGCTCGGTGCGCTCGGTCTCCAGTTCGCCGTGCTCCCGCCGGATTTCGACTTCCTGAAGCTTGTGCAGCGCCCGCAGCCGCATATTGAGGATCGCGTCGGCCTGATTTTCGGTCAGATCGAACCGTTCGATCAGCGCGAGTTTCGGCTTTTCCTCAAAACGCACGATCCGGATGACCTCGTCAAGGTTAAGGAAGGCCACCAGCAGACCCGCGAGGATTTCAAGGCGCTCCTCGATCTTGCCGAGCCGGTACCTGGTATGCCGGGTCAACACCTCGACCCGGTGGTCAAGAAACGCTTTCAGCACGTCTCTTAAGTTCATCACCCGGGGTGTCTGGCCGTGGTCGAGTACATTCATGTTGAGCGAGACGCGGGTCTCCAGGTCCGTCAGCTTGAACATGCTTGCCATCAGGACTTCCGCATCGACGGTGCGGCTCTTGGGCTCGAGGACGAGGCGCACTTCCTCCGTCGATTCATCCCGAACATCGGATAACAGCGCATTTTTGCGTGACGTGATCAGCTCGGCGATCTTTTCGACCAGTCGCGACTTTTGCACCTGGAAGGGAATTTCAGTGACGACGATGCGGTACTGGCCACGGCCGTAATTCTCGATTTCCCAGCGGGCGCGCAGCCGAAAACCGCCCTTGCCGGTGGCATAGGCCTTGCGGATCGAATCACGCGGCTCCACCAGAACGCCGCCGGTCGGGAAATCGGGGCCCGGAATGTGACGCACCAGCTCCGGCACGCTGGCGTCGGGATTTTCGATCAAATGCAGCAGCGCGCTACAGATCTCGCCGACATTGTGCGGCGGGATGCTGGTGGCCATGCCGACCGCGATCCCGGTTGATCCATTGGCGAGCAGATTGGGGAAATAGCCGGGCAGAACCACCGGCTCGGTCTCTTCACCATCATAAGTCGGCTTGAAATCGACCGTGTCTTCGTCGATGTCCCGAAGCATGACATCGGCGACTTCGGTCATCCGGGCCTCGGTGTAGCGCATGGCCGCCGCGTTATCGCCGTCGATATTGCCGAAGTTTCCCTGGCCGTCGATTAGCGGGAACCGCACCGAGAAATCCTGGGCCAGACGGACCATGGCGTCATAAATCGCCTGGTCGCCGTGGGGATGGAACTTACCGATCACGTCGCCGACCACGCGAGCCGATTTCTTATAGCCGGATGTCGGATCGAGCTTGAGCTGGCGCATGGCGTGCAGCAACCGCCTGTGCACGGGCTTCAGACCGTCCCGCACGTCGGGGAGCGAGCGCGACATGATCGTTGACAGGGCATAGGATAAATACCGCTCGCCCAAAGCCTTGGCGAACGGCACTTCGCGGATATCATCAGCGGGAAGCAAGTCAGTGGTCATGCGCGGAATATAGCATCACTAACGGCCAACGCCACCAAATCTAGCCGCTGTCGGGAAATTTCAGGGCGCGGTCAGCGAACCGGCCGCGCGCCGGTGGCATGGTCCAACTGTGGGGCTCCAGGACATGGCGCGTGATAAAGAAACCGGTAAGCTTGAAGCCCTGCTGAATATGCCGGGCGGCTATCCCGCTGTAGCCATGGTTAATCAGAAACGGTGGCAGTTCGAGAAGGCGGTCCCGGTATCCCCCGGCTCCCTCGACACTGACCGCACAGCCGGTTCGCGGTGAAACATAACCAAGATTGTCGCGCGTCCCCGTGACCGCGCATCGTTCGAGATCGAGCCCAAAGCCCAGCTCGCGCAGCAGACCGACCTCCCAGCGCACATAAACCGCTGCCCAAACCCGCCAGTCAAGCTCTCGGCTCACCAGTGCATCGATCACGGTGTTCAGGGCGTCGTACACCGCCGGATGGGCCTCCCGCTCCGGCAGAACCAGAGAAGCCATGGCGCAGGCGGCGCTTAGACAGGCGAGACGATCAGGCTCACCAAGCAAACTGGCGGCAGTCGCCTGGCGCAACTCGATACGGTAGCTGCCCAAATGCTCAGCCAGCCGGGCTCGCCAAGTGGCGTCCACCCCATTCCCGGGTTGAAGATTGCCACGCTGCCGCCTGCCCGAGCCGCCGTGCACAAGGCCCAGATGCCTGCCGTGACCGGCGGTCAAAAGCTCCACGATCGCGCTGCTTTCGCCATGCTTGCGAACGCCGATTACGATTCCCCGATCGGTCCATTCCATATCTTGTTTTAGCAGAACCCGCCGCCCGGCCAAACAGCCGGTCGGCGATGGCTTGGTTATTCGATGAAGCCCAGTCCCATTTCGCGATAGCGCTCCGGATCGTCGGCCCATCGTTCGCGCACTTTAACGAACAGGAACAGATGCACCTTGCGGCCGAACAACTGTTCCATTTCCGCGCGGGCGTCGGCGCCGATTTGTTTGATGGTTTGTCCCTGCTTGCCCAGAACAATCCCCCTCTGGCCCGCGCGCTCCACGTAAATCACCTGGCCGATGCGGACGCTGCCGTCCTTTCGACCCTCCCAGCTCTCGGTCTCAACCGTGGAGAGGTACGGAAGTTCCTGATGGAGCCGCAGGTAAAGTTTTTCACGGGTGATTTCGGCGGCCAAAAGCCGCTCGGTAATGTCGGTGAGCTGGTCCGGCGGATAATGCCAGGGCCCGTTTGGCACGTGAGCAGCAAAAAAGTCCCTCAGATCATCGACCCCATCGCCCTTTAACGCTGAGATCATGAAAATGTCGGTGAACACCCCGCTGTCGTTAAGCTTGTCGGCCAGCATCAGCAGATTTTCGCGCTTGACGAGATCGATCTTGTTGAGGATCAGGACTGCCTTGTTCTTCCGGTCCTTCAGACCTTCCACGATGCGCCAGCAGTCCGCGCCGGCCCCCTTCTTCGCGTCGATCAGAACCGCCTGTAAATCGGCGTCCGCCGCCCCGCTCCAGGCCGCCGCGACCATGGCCCGGTCCAGGCGGCGCCTGGGCTCGAAAATACCGGGCGTGTCGGTGAAGATCAGTTGCGAGCGGCCGACCACGCAAACACCGGTGATCCGGGTGCGGGTCGTCTGTACCTTGTGTGTGACGATCGAGACCTTGGCTCCGATCAGGGTATTGAGCAGCGTGGATTTGCCCGCGTTAGGGGCGCCCAACAGGGCTACGAAACCGCAACGGGTCGGGGCGTCGCCCCGCGCCATACCTGTTTCCAGTGATTCAGCTATCGTGTTTACTCCAGGATTTGGCCCAACCCTCCAACAGGGTTTGAGCGGCCGCCTTTTCAGCGGCCTGTTTGGTTGTGCCGCTGCCGGTTGCCGGCGGAAGGTTCCCTACTTTCACTTCCATTGTGAACACCGGCGCATGGGCCGGGCCGGTCCGGGACCGCTCCGTGTAAACAGGCGACGCCAGCCCAGCGCCCTGTGCCCGTTCCTGAAGCGCCGTCTTGGGATCCTGGGGGACCTTGCTCATGTCACCGACCAAAGCATGCCAGTGCCGGACCACAAACCGCCGGGCGACCTTCATGCCGCCATCTTGATAAAGCGCGCCGATGACCGCCTCGCAAACATCGGCGAGAATCGCTGGCTTGGTGCGTCCGCCGCTTTCATCCTCAGCCGGCGACATCACTAAATGCGCGCCGAGCCCGATTTTTTGCGCAATATCCGCCAAAGTATTTCGCCGGACCAAAACGTTATAGCGGGCCGCGAGCGGACCTTCCTTGGCGGCGGGATAATGTTCGAGCAACAATTCAGCAATCACCGCGCCAAGGATCCGGTCGCCCAGGAACTCCAGCCGCTGGTAGTTGGGTTTTCCCTCAAGGCTTGGATGGGTCAGCGCCTGCTCCAGCAGACCTTGATCGCTAAACCTGTGTCCCAGAACCTTGGCTACAGCTTCAAAAGTCTCAGCTTTCACGATGCCACGCCAGGTTCAGCGGAGCGACTTGAAAAAGCGCTCAAACCGCGCCGCGCCAATCCAGTTCCAGAACGCCCACTTGCGCGCCGAGCCATCGGTTGAAAAGAACAGCACCTCAGCGCGACCGACAATATTCTCCGCCGGGATGAAGCCGACGCCGCTCGTCGGCACCCGGCTGTCGGAGGAATTATCCCGGTTATCACCCATGGCGAAATAATGACCGGCCGGCACAAGAAAGACGCCGGTATTGTCGGGCATCCTTAACCCTATATCCAGGGTGTTGTAGGTCACACCGTTGGGCAGGGTCTCGCGATATTGATGAAACCGGCGGATATTGCCCCATTGGTCGGGAATGGCGGCATCCGCGATCCGCTCCCGCTTGACCGGCGTGCCATTAATATGGAGCACGCTATCGATCATTTGCAGGCGATCGCCGGGAAGTCCGACAATGCGCTTGATGTAATCGGTCTTGTTATCCCTGGGCAGTTTGAATACCGCCACGTCGCCGCGTTCCAGGTCGTTTTCGAACACCCTTCCCTTGAAGGGCGGAAAGCTGAACGGGAACGAATGCCGGCTGTAACCGTAGCTGTATTTCGAAACGAACAAATAATCGCCGACCATCAGCGTCGGCAACATCGACTCGGACGGAATGTTGAACGGTTCGTAAAGGAAGGTCCGGAATCCGACCGCGATTACCACCGCCCAGAAGATCGTGCGAACGGTCTCGACCAGGCCGCCGGATTCCACAGCCCGTTGCCTGGCGTCCCCCTGCCCGGATACCCCTGTTTCGCTTTTCAACCGGTCCATGAAACCTCACTCTAAATTTTGCGAACCGCCATAAAGCGCGGGGCGCCGGCTCGTGTCAAGTCCGTCGCGCCGCCATCCGTGGGGCTCAGTCAGGCTTTTGACTATTCGCGGGAGTCGAGGTTATCAGGACGATGGCCTGCGCCAACGGATGATCGTCGGTAATGGTCAGATGTATCACTGCATCCCGTCCCGGCGGCGTTATCTCCTTTAGCCGCTCCAGGGCGCCGCCGGTCAAATGCATGGTCGGCTGTCCCGACGGCAAATTGACCACACCCATGTCGCGCCAAAAAACGCCTTTGCGAAAACCCGTTCCCAGCGCCTTGGAACAAGCCTCCTTGGCGGCAAACCGTTTGGCGTAGCTGGCTGCCCGATTGGCCCGCCGATCAGACTTGCTTCGTTCGACGTCGGTGAAAATTCGATTGATGAAACGGTCGCCATACCGCTCGATGCTGCGCTGAATTCGGCGAATATCCACGAGATCGTTGCCCAGGCCGATGACCATGCTCATGGTTTGCGCCTCCATTCAGGACCCGTCATTGGCGGACCCGTCCCCGCGATGGCGGTCCATCAGCTCGCGCATCCGGCGGATCGCCTCTTTTAGTCCCCGGAACATGGCCTCCCCGACCAGAAAATGGCCGATGTTGAGCTCAACCACTTGCGGTATGGCGGCTACCGCGCCCACGGTCTCATAATCGAGGCCGTGACCGGCATGGCATTCCAGGCCCAGCTCCGCGGCCAGCGCCGCCGCCGAGACCAGTCGGGAGAGTTCCTGCTTACGCGCGCGGCCGTGAGCCTCGACATAGGAGCCGGTATGGAGTTCAACAACCGCCGCGCCGACCTCGCTGGCGGCCCTGACCTGCCCGGGCTCCGGATCGACAAACAGCGACACCCTGATGCCGGCATCGGCAAGCTCCGCGATGGGCCCGGTCAGTGCGCCCCGCGCGGCGGCAACATCGAGCCCGCCTTCTGTCGTCAATTCCTCGCGCCGTTCGGGAACAAGACAACAAGCGTGTGGCTGATGGTCGAGGGCGATCGAAACCATCTCGTCGGTCGCCGCCATTTCGAGATTCAGCGGCAAATCGATCTCGCTCATCAGCCGCTCGATGTCGCGATCCAGGATATGGCGCCGGTCCTCTCGCAAATGAGCTGTTATTCCGTCGGCGCCGGCCTCGGCGGCCAGCTTGGCTGCCCGGATCGGATCAGGGTGCAGACCCCCGCGCGCATTCCGTACGGTGGCCACATGGTCGATATTTATTCCCAGGCGCAATGGTGGCGTGTGCACATTTGTAGTCATGACCTAGAGCGTTTTTAACTTAATCTGGATCAAGTTCGGCTGTTTGGATGCCGCCCTGGCGGCGCCCTTAAAGCCTTGCATGGCGCTGCCATGCCGCGTTTTAACGACTTGCCAGGACAACATCTAAACACCCTCCTTTTGATCCAGATTAAGTTAAAAACGCTCTAGTCCGCTCTTGTTCCGCTTGATTCGGCGGTTTAACCAGCCGTGTTTTTCCGACGGCGTTGCTTAAGGCTAGTTATCAGACGCCGCGTTGTCCAGAATACCGCCCACCATACAATGGCCGCGGTCAGCAAACCGCCCACAGTCAGCGGCAACATGACAGAGCTCAGAGTCTCCAGCGGATGCTGGAGAATATTTGCGAATATATGCGGACCCTTGGCGCCGAGTTCACCGTTCTCCCTCCCCAGCGCGAATGCGCCAACCCTATAGGTCCACAACCAGATGAACGGAAAGGTCCAGGGATTTCCCAGCACTGTTCCGATCGCGGAAGCCAGAACATTGGCGCCCAGGGCCCATGCCATCACCAGGGCCAACACAAGATGCAGCCCTAAAAACGGCGTAAACGAAATCGCGGCGCCGCATGCGAGGCCGGCCGCAATGCTGTGAGGCGTTCCCGGCAATCGGGCCAGCCGATACTGGAAGTAAAGAAAGGCGCGCCGCCAGCCGGATGAGGGCCAGAGATATTCCCGTATTACGCGAAATGGATGATGTTTGATGCGGCTTCGAAAGATCACGATATTTCCAGAATCCCGGTTTGATGCCGACCGATTAAGGGCGGCCGGACGGCTTTTAGGGTCTACCCGTGGACACGCTCCACGAGGTTGATTACGGCGGTCGCCCTCAAGGCGGCGATGATATTAGTCAAGTGCTTGACGTCACGTACTTCGACATCGACGATTACACCAAAGAAATGCTGGTTTCGTTCGGTAATTTTCAGGTTACTGATGTTGCCGTCGTTTTTAGCGATCACTGTGGCCAGGGTGCCTAATGCGCCCGCTTCATTGACCAACAGGGTTTTGATGCGGCCAACGTGAATACTCTTATTCACAGTATTCGGATCCCACGCCACGTCAAGCCAGCGGTCCGGCTCGTCAGAGAAATTTTCGAGGGCCTCGCAATCGATCGTATGAACGGTGATTCCCGACCCTTTTGTGACGATTCCGACGATGCGATCGCCGCGAATGGGGTGGCAGCATCCAGCGAAATCAACCGCCATGCCGCCGATCAAACCGGTTATCGGAATGGCGTGTTCACTTTCCTTTCGCTTGCGTCCCCAACGCCTGAAAAAGGGCTGTCCCCTGGTTTTTTCGCCTTTGTATTTCTGACCTGGGAAAATTGTTTCGAAAAGTTCCTTAAGCGTGAGGAGACCCTGGCCGAGATCTGCCTGCAAGTCGTCGAGCGACTGATATTTCAGAACATCAAGCGTTCGCTCCAGCCCCTTTTCCGAGTACTCATGACCAGCCAATTGGAACGTCTGATTGATTATGGTCTTGCCAAGCTCGACAAACTCCGACCGCTCCTTGGTGCGAATGAATCGGCGAATGGCGGCGCGGGCCTTGCCGGTTATAACGAAATTCTCCCACGCGGGCATTGGCGTCTGAGCCTGGGATCGCACGATTCGGACTTCGTCACCATTCTCCAGCTCGGTGTCGAGCGGCACCATCCCGCCATTAACCTTGGCGCCCACGCAGGTGTTGCCGATTCCAGTGTGCACCGCATAGGCAAAATCGACCGGCGTGGCGCCCCGCGGCAATCTGATAACCTCCCCTTTCGGAGAAAAGCAGAACACCTGATCCTGAAACATTTCCATCTTGGTGTTTTCCAGGAATTCCTCGGGGCTGGAGGCGTGATCGAGAATTTCCAGCAGTTCACGCAACCAGCGATACTGGGTGCCGTCGGTGTTTGTGCTGCCCTGCTTATATTGCCAGTGCGCGGCCACGCCCCACTCGGCGACTTCTTGCATATTGTGCGTCCGAATCTGGATTTCGATCCGCTGCTGCTCGGGTCCGATTACCGTGGTGTGGAGCGACCTGTAATTGTTGCTTTTTGGTGTCGAGAGATAGTCCTTGAACCGATCGGGCACCATTTGCCATTTGCCATGCACGACCCCCAAGACCCGGTAACAGGTTTCCCAGCCATCGACCAGGATGCGAAATCCCATGATGTCGGATAATTGACCAAACGAGACCCTGTTCTTTTTCATCTTGCGCCAGATGGAAAAGGGTCTTTTCTCACGCCCCATGACATCGGCCGCGATGCCGTGTTCAGCGAGCGCGGCTCGCAACTGAGTGGTCACGCGCTCGGTCAGGTCCCCGGATTCCTCGCGCAGTAGTCTGAGGCGTGTGGTGATCGTGTCGCGTGCCTCGGGATTGAGTTCGGCGAAACTGGTGTCTTCAAGCTCGTCCTTCCACTCCTGAATTCCGATGCGCTCCGCGAGCGGTGCATATATTTCCTGGGTCTCGAGCGCGATCCTTCGCCTTTTCGCGGCGCTTGTTATATCCTTGAGCGTCCGCATGTTGTGCAGACGATCGGCGAGCTTGACGAGCAGCACGCGGATGTCGTCGGACATCGCCAAAAGAAATTTACGGAAGTTTTCCGCCTGTTTCGTGGATTCGGAATTGAGTTCGATGCGCGACAGCTTGGTAACGCCATCAACCAGCCGCGCCACCTCCTCGCCGAAAAGCTCTTCGATCTCTTCGTAGGTCGCGACCGTATCCTCGATGGTGTCATGCAACAAAGCGGTGGCAATCGTCGCGCAGTCGAGCCCCCGATTGGTCAGGATGCCGGCAACTTCAAGCGGATGAGAGAAATAGGGATCGCCAGAAGCCCGCTTTTGCGAGCCATGCGCCTTCATCGAGAAAACATAGGCCCGGTTCAGTAAAGTCTCGTCGACATTGCTGTCATACGACTTGACTCGCTCAACCAGTTCGTATTGCCGAATCACGTCGCGCCCGTTGCCTTACAGATCCGCGCCCTTTCGGCCCAGTCGCAGGTCACACCGGCCGTCCCGGCAGCGGCACCGGGAGTTGTCTTTTGAATGTCTTTCAGGCCCGACCGCGGTTCCGCATCCCCAAACGTAAGGTCGGTCGGCTCAGGCAAAAAATCACCCCTGGCCAGGAACGTCGGACGCAGCCTCGCCGCCGCCGCCCTGGTTCGCTCCCAGATCGGACAGCGCCTTGGCCAGATTTTCGGGTTGCACGTCCTGATTTTCCCTCAACTCTCGACTGGCGTCGATAATCGAGAAGTCATCTTCTTCGGGCTCATCAGACTCGAATTGTTTTTGCATCCCAGCGATTACGCCGTTGCGCAATTGTTCCGGTGTGATTGTCTTCTCGGCGATCTCGCGTAACGCCACCACCGGATTTTTGTCATTGTCGCGATCCACCGATAGCGGGGCACCGGAGGATATGGAACGAGCACGCTCCGCAGCCAACAAAACCAGTTCAAAACGGTTGGCAACCTTATCGACACAATCTTCAACCGTAACGCGGGCCATAAAGCTTATCTCCAAAAATTCGAAACGTCCGCTATAGATAGGACCAAGGCCGCTGGAAAGCAAGGATATCCGACCGGTGGGAGTGCATTTTCCATTGAACCAGATCCCGCCCCTTACTCCGGCTCGATCGGCGTGGCGGCAGAGGCCGCTTTCAGCGAAGCGATCAGCCGATCAATTGGATCGCCGGTTGCCGGATGAACCCAGTTCGGAGCAATTTCCCGCAGCGGCAACAACACGAACGAGCGCTCGTGCAGGTGCGGATGGGGCACGGTTATTTCGATGTCCGCTTCGGTTTTAGTTGACTCAATTGCGCCGGCTGCCAGCCAGTGAGTTCCGATAATCCGATCGCGGTAGGCAAGCAGATCCAGATCGACGATCCGCGACTCCCAGCGACGCCCCCTCACCCGGCCCATGTCCCGCTCGATCTCGCCAAGTACATGAAGCAGCGACCGCGGATCAAGAGACGTCTCGACAGCGATCACGCCGTTGACGTACCATGGGTTGGGCAGGCCGTCGGCATCCACCAATGGCACCGGTTCGCTACGGTACCAACGCGATCGAGCGGTCACGCAAAGCCCTTTGGCGGTCATGATTCCCAACGCCGCTTCAAGTGTTTCTTGTGGCGCCCCATAGTCTTTCGACCGCAGGTTGGCCCCCATTCCAATAAGGATCATTCTGTTGCCAGTTGCTTTCCCGGTCCTCTTGTTCTGCCCGCTCACTCGGCCTAGATTTAGCCACAAGAGGCACTGGTTCCCGAACAAAAAATTGAACCGAACCGAGCCGGACCGGATCCATATTTCCCGCGTTTGCCTCAAGCGGAAAGTCATACTCACCCGGACCGAAGTCGGCCAGCCTTTTTAAATTATAAGACCCAGGTTTTTAAGCATTATAACTACGGATCACATCATGGAACGAATTGCTTTATTTATCGATGGCGCAAATTTATTCGCTGCCGCACGATCGTTAGGGTTCGATATTGATTACAAAAAAATGCTAAAGGAATTCGAAAGTCGCGGCAGGCTGGTACGGGCATTGTATTATACCGCCATGATAGAGGATCACGACTATTCTCCTTTGCGGCCGCTGGTCGACTGGCTTGATTACAACGGATATACTTTGGTCACCAAGCCAGCCAAGGAATTTACCGGGATCGACGGTCGCCGCAAAATCAAAGGCAACATGGACATCGAACTGGCGGTGGACGCCTTGGAGATGTCCGAATATCTCGATCACATTTACCTGTTTTCTGGCGATGGTGACTTCCGCCGGCTGGTTGAAGCCCTGCAACACAGAGGCAAGCGGGTCACCGTGATCAGTACTGTACGCACCTCGCCGCCGATGGTGGCAGACGAATTGCGTCGCCAGTGTGACGTTTTTATTGAACTTGAATCACTGGCGCCGCTTATCTCCCGCGACATGCCGGCAACTGACGACGGGCATCCGCCGGTTCCTTTCGGCACGAATGACGAACAGGTCGGACCGTGATCGAACTGGCGCCAATCGAGTCCGGGGCCCATGCAACGGCCGGGGTTCCGCCGCGGGACTGTGACCTATGTCCGCGCCTGGTCGAACTCAGAACAGAATGCCGGACCCAGCATCCGGATTGGCACAACGCGCCGGTCCCGTCGTTCACAGCGGGGCCGGATTCGGGCGGCAATGGCCCGCGACTTTTGATAGTGGGGTTGGCCCCGGGGATGAAGGGCGCTAACAGGACCGGGCGGCCGTTCACCGGGGATTATGCGGGCGATTTTCTGTACCAGACCTTGATCGACTACGGATTTGCACAGGGCGTTTATCAGGCCCGACCCGACGACGGTTTGCGGCTTTTCGACGCGGCGATCACAAATGCGGTGCGATGTCTTCCGCCGGCGAACAAGCCCATCGGCGCTGAAATCAAGGCCTGCAGACGGTTTCTCAGGAGCCAGGTCGATGCCCTTTCCGCACTACAGGCTATTCTGGCCCTGGGCAAGGTGGCCCACGACAGCGTGGTCGCGGCATTTGGACATAAACTGGCCGCCTTTAAATTCGGCCATGGCGCACAACATGCGATCGGACCCGGCATTACGCTGTTCGACAGTTACCACTGTTCCCGATACAACACGAACACGCGCCGACTAACGGAAGACATGTTTCGCGCAGTGTTTAACGAGATTCGCGGAAACCTCGACTACCCGTAGCGTTGCTCCGACCAGGGGTCGCCGACATTATGGTACCCGCGCCGCTCCCAGAAACCGGCACGGCCGCGGACCAGAAATTCAATGCGCTTGATCCATTTGGCGCTTTTCCAGAAATAATATTGCGGGATCACCACACGAACCGGGCCGCCATGCTCTTTCGGCAGTGGTTTGCCCTGCCAGGAATGGGCAAGCAGCACATCCGGGGCCGCGAAAACCTCCAGTGCGACGTTGGTCTGATAGCCGTCATGGCTGTGAAATACGACATGCCGGGCGTTGCTCCTGGGGCCGACAACCGACAGCACATGCCGTGACGAGACCCCGGCCCAGTCATTGTCATAACGGGACCACTGGGTAACACAGTGAATGTCGGAAGTCAGTTGAACCTGCGGCTGATCCAGAAACTGCCGCCAGTTCCAGGCCACGGGATTGTCAACGCAGCCATCGATCGTAAGCAGCCAGTCTTGCTGGGAAATAGTTGGCTGAATTCCGAGATCCAGAACCGGCCAATCGACGACGCGGCGCTGACCAGGGGGCAGGCGGTCCCTGCCCTTCAAGGCGGATTTCCCGGTCAGCAGCCGACCCTCGCGGGCCCAACGTTCCTTGGCCCGAACCAGTTTTTCCCTTATTACCCCCGCCTCGGAGGCTGTTTCTGATTTTGGGCGAAGGTCTCTGTCGTCAGCCATCGGGGTCAACCCCTGTCGCGCATCAGCCTTTCCTTGTCGCGCTTCCAGCTCCGATCCTTGTCCGATGCTCGCTTATCATAAAGCTTCTTGCCGCGCGCGGTGGCGATCTCGATTTTAGCGCGCCCTTTTTCGTTAAAATAGAGCGTAAGCGGCACAAGGGTCATGCCCGCGCGCTGGGTAGCGCCGGCGAGCTTGTTGATCTCGCGCTTGTGCAGCAGCAACTTTCGCGGCCGGCGGGGATGGTGATTGAACCGGTTCGCCTGGAGATATTCAGGAAAATGCGCGTTCACAAGATGAACTTCGCCCTCCTTCACCTCGGCATAGGCGTCGGCGATGTTGGCCTGACCCGCGCGAAGCGACTTGACTTCGGTTCCCGAGAGCACGATGCCCGCCTCATAGACATCCTCGATCAAAAAATTATGCCGCGCCTTGCGGTTTTCCGCCACGATCGTCGAACCGGCCGGACCGCGACCCGCGCGCTTACGACGTGCCATCGTCTTGGTCCGCTAGCAGTCCGGCGTGAACCATGGCGGCGCGCAGGCGCTCGCGTGTGCCCTCGCCCACCGGTGTCAATGGGAGCCGGGTATCGGGCAAACACAGGCCGAGAAGGCTCGCGGCATATTTGACAGGCGCAGGACTGGTTTCCGCGAACAACGCATCGTGAAGGGGCATCAGCCGATCCTGGATTTCGAGCGCGGATCTGAAATCTCCCGCGAGGCACGCTTTCTGCATTTCGGCGCAGGCCTTCGGTGCGATATTCGCGGTCACCGAAATACATCCATGGCCACCATGCGCCATGACCGCCAGAGCGGTGGCGTCCTCGCCCGAAAACTGGAGGAAATCGGCGCCGATGGCGTGCCGGTGACGACTGATCCGGGCGATGTCCGACGTCGCGTCCTTCACGCCGATGATATTGGGCAAGCGGGCTAGCGCCGCCATCGTCTCCACCGACATATCGACCACGCTGCGTCCCGGAATATTGTAAACCAATATTGGGATATCGACCGCGTCGGCAATGGCGGCAAAGTGACTGAAGAGCCCCTGCTGGGTCGGCTTGTTGTAATAGGGCGTGACCACCAGCGCCGCATCGGCGCCGGCATGCCTGGCGTCCCGGGCCAGGGCGATCGCCTCTCGAGTCGAATTCGAACCGGCCCCGGCGATGACCGGCACTCTGCCGGCGGCCGTTTCGACGCAAATTTCGACTACCCGCCGATGCTCGTCATGGGTAAGCGTGGGCGATTCACCGGTGGTGCCACACGGCACAAGCCCATGACTGCCCTGTGCAATCTGCCACTCGACCAGTGCGCGAAATGCGGCCTCGTCCACGCAGTCGTCGCGAAACGGCGTAATCAGTGCTGTGAATGAGCCCGTGAACATGATTAATCTTTTAACTTGGAGAAATCTGATTCGTGGCACCATACCGGGCCAATGGATTTCCGGCAAGCAAGGGCCGCGCAAGGAGACAAACGGCGATGACGGCAGCGAACCGGTGATGTTTCGTTGCCCTGATATCATCATTTCAGGAGAAAAGTAACAGAGGTCGATGGCGATCTCATCTTTCCCAATAAGGATGCTGTCTGTCACAGCTTCGACGATGGTGCGCTTTTCTTCATGGGAAAGCTGCGGCCATTGATCGTAAAGGTCTTTGGCAGTGGTTACGATTTGATCCCGGGAAAGATAGTTGATCTTAAGAACATCACGTTCGGCCTGGGCAGTATCCGATATTCCGTGTAAGTGACCGGTTCAGCGCCTTCACAAGGCGATAGCGGAAGGCCTCGAAATTCACCGCCTCGGAAAGCTTCTCCAGCGGATCGCCGAACTTGCTGAGCTGCTCATAGCGATAATCAAGATCGAAAAAACCAGGTTGACCCTTCATTTCCGCCCCCCTTCACCGTTTCCATCATTGAATCAGAAATCGGCCAGAACGGCGAGGTTTTTTGAGGTGGGCAGTGTCCAGAATCTTTCGCACTTTGGTTTTGGGCTGGTGGCTGATTGGTCAGGCGGTCATTGTTTTCTCTCTCAAGAGCTTCATGTTCAGGTACCGTTTGGTTGACCATTTGGTGCCGGCGATGTGCCTCAACCTGGCGGCCGCCAGGTTGAGGGCGCTTTCGCCGTCGGGGAACGCGCCGACCACGCGGGTGCGCCTGCGGATCTCGCGCATGATGCGCTCCAGGGGATTGTTGGTCCGGATGCGCCGCCAATGCTCGTTGGGGAAGGCGTAATAGGCGAGCGTTTCACGGACCGTCTCCTCGACCCAATGAGCGACCTTATGGAGCCGCATGGCTTTGAGCTTGGCCACAACCTCGGTTGCCTTCGCGCTGGCCGCTTCAAGGCATTCCTGGGCGTGGATGGCCTTGAGCATCAGGGATACTTCCCGCACCTTGGTCGAGGGCACATGGGAGAACACGTTTCGGTACCAATGCACCGTGCAGCGCTGCCAGCCGGCCTCGGGATAGAAGTCACCGACACTCTCCACGAGGCCCAGGCAGGCGTCAGAGATGATCAGCTCGACGCCAGTGAGGCCCCGGTCCTTCAGGTGGCGTAAGAAGCCGCTCCAACCCGCCTTGTCTTCCTTAGAGTCTTCGCAGATGCCCAGAATCTCCCGATAGCCGTCCCCATTGACCCCAACGGCCACCAGCAGCGACACGTTCCGGACCTCGCCCGCCCAGGTTCGCTTGAGGACGATGCCGTCCAGATAGACGTAAGGATGGACGCCCTCGATCGGCTGGTTCCGCCAGGCCTCGATCTGCTTGTAGATTTTCTTGTTGAGATTGGAGACCGTGCCCGGAGACACCCGCATGCCCGCCACCCAGGAGACCGCCGCCAAAATCGGCAAGCGGCTCGCCGCGCTGCGTAAAGAGCGCGGGATTACGCAAGTCGAACTCGCTGAACGGCTTGGCCTGTCGCAATCGATGATGTCGGATTACGAGCGCGGCGGCCTGCGCCTTCATGGTGAACTCATCCTACAAATTATCGATGTGCTGGATATTACATCCGATGAACTGCTTGGCGTGAACGGCGCGGCCAAAGTCAACGGCAAGGCGCCGAAGCGTGCTACCCGAACGAAGCGTTTTCGCACACGCCTTGAACGAATCGAGGCACTGCCAAAACGCGACCGCGACGCCTTATTGAGAACGATTGATGCGTTTCTCACCAAAGGCGCCTGAAGCCGTTTTTCTTTGGCGGCTGAACATCGATGAGCCTTCCCCCGTCGCTGACCATGCGTCAGCGGCGATGGCGAAGCCGTTAAGCGGCTCTAAAAAAGATCGGGTGCAAATTCTCAGCGGCTGAGGCCACGGCTGCGCTGTCGGCCAAATTCCCAAGAGACGCCGCGGCCGCGCATCACGCCCGCCACATCGCGGCCAAGCTCGCGATCCAGGCGCGAGCGCCACGGGACCAAGCTGAACTCTTTCGAGCGCTCCACAAGCGCGTATTTACCCGACGCAAGCTGCACGTTCCCGCGATAGGTTCCGCTTATGCGGGCCCCGTCTTCGGCGAAGGCGAAGTCTTTTCCCAGGTCGGCCGCCATCTCCTTGCCGACGCGCATGAGTTCCCGGCGGGCGCGCGCGGCCAGCATGTTCCTCCGATAGCGGATCATGTTTCCGTCGGGCCCCGTCTCCCGCTCGGCAAAACCTTCCTCGATCAATTTGTCCTGGCGCGCGATCAACGCCCGATGCACGTCGCCGCCGAAGCCGCTCATGTCGAGCGAGGGAACGATTTCAGTTTGTCGGCCTTCGCCGACGGGGCCGCCCTTAAGCAAAGTTCGATCAAGCCACGTTGCGCCGCCGCCTTTCAGTTTGACCACGCGCGCTTTCACGATCACCCGCCGGGCGCGCCAGCGCATGCCGAACTCGGAACTCCAGCCGTAGGACCGCTTCAAGCCCGGCGCCACCTTCGAGCCGCGCCCGCGCGCATTAAACCGCCCGGATGTGCCGCTGTACTTGGTGCGGCCGCTCGCGGCGCGTGCGCGCGCCACAGCCTTGTTGACCTTCGCAATGAAGCTGTTCGGGTGATCGCCGCGTATCCGGCCCAGGCGAGGCTTAAAATCAGCCCCAGAGCCTATTCCCGTCAGATCAACACCATCACCACGCGACATGGCCAATAGTTCAGCACGCCAATCATGCGTCTGTACAGAGCAAAAATATCAGGGTTCCGTGCGTGTTTTGCAGGTTTCTGCAGGGTTTTGCGAATGGCCCCGCCGCCGACTCGTGTTTTCATCTGCGCCGCCAATCGCTTAACGCGAACGATGCACATAGCATGCACAAAATGGCGCCAACCGCGCCCCTCATGGCGCCAATTTGGCGCCAAAAAAACAGTGTGCAGACAAGGCGTTAAGGGCATCCATGCGCCAAAACGCCGTTTCGCTTTATCTTGCTTTGCTTTGAGTCCCAGTAAGTTCATCAATCAAGGATAGCAACGTCGGCCAGATCCCTCAAAGTCATCACTTTCGAAAGTCTCGATGGTCTTGATATCGATAATACCGTTGATGCCACGAGCTTCGAGGATGCCGCCAATTCCTGTCAATTCCACATAGTGATTGGTGCAATTTATGGGTCCATCGACTCCTTCTAGACCTAATTTCCGATCTGGCGAAGTGTCGTAAACAAAGACGGCGTTTTCGTAAAAGTTAAACTGATCCGCCGCAGCTTTGCTTGGGTAGATAATGAGGTCACGGCTTTGCACGCCAAGGTAGCCTCGAACCGTTACCTCTCGCCCATCGAATGACGAAGGCATCGCTGCAAATTCAGCTGCTGTCACGAGCCGTGGACTCGACTCTTCGGCAGTCGCTGATGTTGTTGAATTACAGGCTACATTCAGCACCAACGCAATGACTAAACCAAAACAATTCGCCAACTTCATATCTTATCGCTCCCAAACTTGCGCTATTGCGGCAACCCGTACACATAAATTGTTGTAGGCGTTACCACGATGACTGGCGCTCCCGTTCTTTGTGAAAGCGCTTGATATCTGCGTCGGTTCGCGTCGACGTATCGTTCATATCTTTGGTTATCTGGTCGATCCCCGGGGTATCGGTGTGGCGTCGGCGCGACCACCGTGGCCGTGACCCGACCCGGCCCTTGAAGTGGGGCCATCCCGGTGCTTTCGCCAAGGCCTGATGGCGCATTAATGTTTGCTCGGCCAGCTTTAAAATTGTCGTCACCGAAGAGATTTCGGCTACGTCGAACGTAACTGCCAACGTCATATCCGTCGTAGTCTGTATCGTAGCGTCCTTCATTTGCCTGAGGACTATTCCAGTAATCGCGAGCACTTTCCGACTTGCTGGCCGCATCATAGAGCGCAGACCCTAATCGCGTCTGTTCACGGCGGCTTCCATCAGGGAGAATCGACGCTCCGAGTTCCTGAAATGCGCTCTGCCGCCGCATGCCTTGAGCAACACCATCGGATCCAGTGGTAAACCCGCCGGTGCTGGCACACGTGCCGTCGTCGTTCGTTATCCTCGAACCCGTGCACATGCCCGTCGGGTCCGTCCCATTCACCGGATCGTTTGCGACATAGGCATACCAGTTCAGTCC
>JBHHWG010000016.1:0-43541 GCA_046756385.1 Sphingomonadales bacterium
TGGCGCACCCGACAGGATTCGAACCTGTGGCCTCTGCCTTCGGAGGGCAGCGCTCTATCCAGCTGAGCTACGGGTGCGTCGGCGGTCTTTGGGGACCGCGTCAGAATTTCGGCACGTTAATCCAAAGCCGGTCGCCACGCAAATGCTTTGGAGGCTTTGTGAAATCTTTTCCGCACAATCGGCCGTTTTTAAATTTGTAAAATAGAGTAGGGCCTGGTCGTGCTCACCGCGTAGTCTGATCGTCGATCTTGCCAACAAGACCAGTTTTCAGGAAAACTACAGATGGGGCGCGGATGGGCGCTTCGAACTTGAAACGCACCGCTTCCGGCGGTGACAACGGCCCGGCGGCGGCGACAGGTTGTAAAAATCCCCGTCGCCTTTTAGGCTTACGGAGTTGTGGGACCGTTTCGTGGTACGAGGCTCTGAACTGGCGCCTAACGGATCGTTAACCCTTTCCTTTTAGGCTGCCGGGTGACTCTGGAGCTTTCGTGACTGCGAATTAATTGACCGGCCGCGCCATCCAAAGGCGCCCGATGGGGAAGATTGGGGAAATCATGGACATTCTGGAAAAGCTGAATATTGACCGCTGGAATCTCGATCGTTGGAAGATCGGCCAGCGTCTTGGCTTTGGTTTTTTCATCGTCATTTCCCTAAGTGTGTTTATGGGCGTGATCGCTCTCAGCAGCCTGAATACGGTCTCCAAATTCGTCAAGGACCTTCACGATCACCCGATGGCGGTCGCCAATGCGGCGCTGGTCGCCAAAGCGGATATCACATTCATGGACCGCCAGATGATCGAACTCGCGTTCTCCCGTGATCCGTCAATGGTGGCCGGCGTGACGCGTATCGTCGATCAGTCGGAAATGAATGTGCTTAGCAACTTCGACATCATCGAGGAGGAATTCACGGGCGACAAACAAATGGTCACGGATGCGCGCCAGGCGTTCGAGGACTGGAAGGAGATCCGTGTCCAGATTACTGAGCTGGTCAAGAGTGGCCGGCTCGATGAGGCAGTTGACATGGCCGGCGCGGATAATGCGGACAAAGTGTTCGAAATTGACGAATACATGACCGTGCTGATCGATTTCGCCAATAGCAAGGCCAGTGGATTTGTCGACGACAGTGGAAAACAGGCGCAGGCGACCGAAAGAAACATGTATTTGCTTCTCGGCGGGATTTTCGTGGTCGCCGCATTCCTTGCCTATGTCATTACTGTCAGCATCACCCAGCCCCTGGATCGCATGCGTGGGCGCATGTCGCGGCTGGCCGAGGGCGACCGGAAGGTTGAATTTCCCGGCATTTCCCGAAGAGACGAAATTGGTGAAATGGCCAAGCAGCTGCAGGTCCTCAAGGACAACCTCATCAAGATCGAGAAGATCGAGCAAGAACAACGCGAAGCCGAACGCCAGGCCGCCGAGGAGAAGGTGCGCCGTGAGCAGGCGGATCGGGAGCGCGAGACGGTGGATCGGGAACGCGAGCAGAAGTTGCAAAAGGAAAGACGCACTCAAATGCTGCAAATGGCCGACGAATTTGAGCGCACGGTCGGCGCGGTCGTGAACGCGGTCTCCTCGGCAGCCACTGAAATGGAGGCCACCGCGCAGTCCATGGCTTCGACAGCGGAAGAAACCGGCCTCCAGGCGAAAGCCGCCGCGTCGGCTTCCGATAACGCCACATCCAATGTGCAAACGGTGGCGACCGCTTCGGAGCAATTGGCGGGTTCAATCAGTGAAATCGCGAAGCAGGTCGATCAGTCGGCGAATATCGCGGTTCGCGCGGTGGATGAAGCCCATAATACGACGTCCACCATTAACGGGCTTGCCGGCGCGGCCGAGAAGATCGGCGACGTCGTGAGCCTGATTAACGACATTGCCGGTCAGACGAATCTCCTGGCCCTCAATGCCACGATCGAGGCGGCGCGAGCCGGGGATGCCGGTAAAGGGTTCGCCGTGGTGGCGTCTGAAGTGAAGTCCCTGGCGAGCCAGACCGCCAAGGCGACCGAGGAAATCAGCCTCCAGATTGGAGGCGTTCAGCAAGCCACCAACGAAGCCGTCGGGGCGATCGAGGGGATTGCCGCCACCGTCAATGAAATCAACGAAATCTCGGCGGCGATCTCGTCCGCGGTGGAGCAACAAGGAGCCGCAACCCAGGAAATTTCGAGGAGCACCGAACAGGCAGCGTCCGACACTTCGGAAGTTTCGTCGAATATTCACGGCGTCACCGAGGCGGCCAGCGAAACCAGCGCGTCGTCGGCCCAGGTTCTGGGCGCGGCCAGTCAGATGTCCGAGGAATCGGAACTGCTGCGGCAACAGGTGGAGAAATTCGTCGCGGAAATCCGCTCCACCTAGTCCGAACCAAATTTTCCTGCTCCGATGAAGGGCATGGATGGCCTCTGAGATCTGGAAGTGCAGAGGCCATTTCTTTTGTCATCGATAGCCTTGTTTCCGGCGGGAGCGCCGCAGTCCGGGAAAATGTAAATGTATTTGTTTGCAGGTACCAATGTTTAGCGGCCTAAAGTGGGTTCGCTTGAAATGGGGGCTTCTTTCGGTGTTGATATCGGCGGCTCCGGTGGTGACGGCGATGATTGCCCAGGGCGCCCTGGCGGAGGCGTCGGCCGGGGCCGAGTGCGCCGAACCCGCGGCGCCGGCGACCAATCCTTATAAAGGCGTTTTTTACGACAACGATTTCAGCCATCTGGACGACCCCTGCCTTGCGGACCGGGATCCGCTGACCCGCGCCGGCGATAGCCTCAAGCGCATGGAGTTGGGTTCGGGCATAATCGCCGATCTGGGCGGCGAGTACCGACTGCGGTTTCACGACGAAAATAACTTCGCCCACTCGCGCCTTGACGGCCGTGACAACAATTTTACTCTGAACCGGCTGCGCCTTTACCTGAATACCGAGGTCGGCGAGCACATCCGGGTCTATGCCGAGGCTATCGATGCCCGCAGCTTTGGCGAGGATTTGCCGGCGCGCCCGATTGAAGTTGACCACTGGGACATCCTCGATCTGTTCGCGGAATTCAAAGCCGGCTCCGGGGACAGCGAATTCTCGCTCCGCGTCGGGCGGCAGGATCTCTTGTTCGGAGCCCAAAGGCTGATCTCGCCCCTGGACTGGGCCAATGCCCGGCGCAGTTTCGATGGGGTCCGGCTCGATTACGCTCAGCCCGGTCTGGCGGTCAGTGGATTTTTCGTAAGCCCACGCCATGTCCGTCCGACAAGTCTCAATGACACCAATGGCAGTGTCACCTTTGGTGGCCTATACGCAAGCTTTACCGGGATCGCAGGCCAGACCGTCGACGGCTATGCACTCCGGCTGGAGGAAACCGCGGGACAATTCGCCAACTTCGAGATTTACACCCTCGGGGGGCGATGGAAGGGCGGTCGCGGAAATCTGATGTGGGAATTTGAGGGGGCCTACCAGTGGGGCGACTTCGGCCCGCTAAAGCAGCGCGCCGGCATGACCACCGCTGCCCTGGGTTATAAGCTAGATGGCCTGTTGCCCCTCAAACCGGAAATCTGGGTGCTGTACGACTGGGCGAGCGGCGACGGAGACAGCACGGACGGAAAACGGGGCACTTTTCATCAACACTTTCCGTTGGCTCACGCCTATTTCGGATTTGTCGACCTGATGGCGAGGCAAAATGTCCGGGCGCTGGCGCTTCGGCTGGTCGCCAGGCCACACAGGAAACTCACCCTTAACGTCACCGGCCATAGCTTTGACCTCGCCAACCGGCACGACGCGCAATATAACGCGCTTGGCGCCCTCCTCCGGATCGATCCGACCGGCGCCTCGGGCAAAAATGTTGGTGAGGAGATCGACATTCTTGCCAAGATAGCGGTGCTGCCCCGGCTCGGTCTGGTGCTCGGCTATTCGCGGTTCTGGGGCGGCAGCTTCGTCGACGCCACGAATCCCCCCGGCGTGAGCGGCAATGTGAGTTTCCTTTACAGCCAGATCAGTGTCAAATTTTAGGGCCCGAAACCTGAATCCTTACACTCGCTCCAGCACCATCGCGATGCCCTGTCCGACGCCGATGCACATGGTGCACAGGGCGTATCGTCCTTGTCGCCGGTGCAGTTCATGGACCGCGGTTGTGACCAGCCGCGCCCCGCTCATGCCCAGCGGGTGACCGAGCGCAATCGCCCCGCCGTTGGGGTTGACGTGTTCGGCGTCGTCGGCGAGCCCGAGCTCGCGTATGACGGCCAGCCCTTGCGACGCGAACGCCTCGTTTAGCTCGATCACATCGATGTCGCCGAGCTTGAGCCCGGTTCGGGCCAGGACCTTGCGGGTAGCCGGCGCCGGGCCGATGCCCATGATGCGCGGCGCCACGCCGGCGGTGGCCATGGCGACGATCCGCGCCCTGGGGGTCAGCCCCTGGTCGCGGGCCGCCGCCCCGGACGCCACGATCAACGAGCAGGCCCCGTCATTGACGCCCGAGGCGTTGCCGGCGGTGATGGCGCCATTTTCGCGAAACGGCGTTTTTAATTTCGCCAGCGCTTCAAGCGTGGTTCCGGCGCGCGGATGTTCGTCGACCGTGACGATGACCGGGTCGCCCTTGCGGCGCGGTATCGTGACCGGAGTGATCTCGGCCGCGAAGATTCCGGCCGCCCCGGCCCGTTCGGCGCGCTGCTGGCTTCGTAGCGCAAAGGCGTCCTGATCGGCGCGCGAGATACCGAAATCCTCGGCCACATTCTCGCCGGTCTCGGGCATCGACTCGATTCCGTATTGCTTTTTTATCAGTGGGTTGACGAAGCGCCATCCAATCGTCGTATCGTGGATGTCGGCTTTGCGCGAAAACGGTGTCTCGGCCTTGGCCATGACGAACGGCGCTCGCGACATGCTCTCGACGCCGCCGGCGATCGCCAGATCCAGATCACCGGCCTTGATGCCGCGCGCCACAGTGCCGATGGCATCCATGCCGGACCCGCATAACCGGTTGATGGTGCCGCCGGGCACTTGATCGGGCAACCCGGCGAGAAGCACCGCCATGCGGGCGACATTGCGATTGTCTTCGCCGGCCTGATTGGCGCATCCCAAAATCACGTCGTCGATCTTCTCGGGGTTGAGGCCTGGGTTGCGGTCGATCAGTGCCTTGATCGGGATTGCCGCAAGATCGTCGGTGCGCACCGACGCCAATGCGCCGCCGTAACGGCCGATCGGGGTGCGGATGGCGTCGCAAACAAAAGCTTCGGTCATTTTGTCCTCTCAAACTTGATGTCGCCAGGCCATGGTAGCGATAGTGACGCACCCTGTCATAGCCAAAGAGACGGGTCAACGCGCCGCGCTTTCCTGACGGGCCGCTTGCCGTTAATCTTGGTTGAACGCATCGGGACCAATCGAGGAAGGCAAACACATGCCAGAGATCAAGACAATCGGCATCGTCGGCTCGGGTGCGATGGGACGGGGCATAGCCCAGATTGCCGCCGTTGCTGGCATTGATGTTCGGCTGTGGGACGGCAATCCCGACGCGCCTGTCGAGGCGAGCGCGTTTGTCGCCAGGATGCTGCGCCGCCAGGCGGACAAGGGGCGAATCAAGGCCAGCGCGGCCGAGGCGGCGATCGGACGCATCACAATCGCCGGCGCGCTGTCGGATCTTGCCGCCGCGGACGCGGTGGTCGAGGCGATAATCGAAGATATCGACATCAAGCGCACGCTGTTTGCCGAGCTTGATGCGATCGTTGCCGATGATTGCATTTTGGCATCGAACACCTCCTCGCTGCCGGTCACCGCGCTCGCCTCGGCGGTTCGGAATCCGGGCCGGGTGGCGGGCTTTCATTTTTTTAATCCGGTGCCGCTGATGAAGGTGGTCGAGGTGATCGCGACGCCGATGACCGGTGACACCGTGATCGCGGATCTTTGCGCGCTGGCGGAGCGGATCGGACACCGGCCGGTGCGGGCCGCCGATTCGCCGGGCTTTCTGGTCAATCACGCGGGCCGTGGATTGTCGACCGAAGGGTTGCGGATCGTCACCGAGGCGATCGCCACGCCCCAGCAGGTCGACGATGTGATGCGCGAGGGCGCGGGCTTCCGCATGGGCCCGTTCGAGTTGTTCGACCTTACCGGCCTGGACGTTTCGTTTCCGGTGATGGAAAGCATTTATAATCAGTTCTATCAGGAGCCCCGCTTTCGGCCCGCCCCTCTGGCGCGGCTGCGGCATACGGCCGGACTTTTGGGCCGCAAGACCGGCCGCGGCTTCTACCGCTATGACGATGGCCGGAAAATCGTCGCGTCCGAGAAGCCGGTTCCAAAGGCCGAGGCAATGCCGGTGTGGCTTGGCGAGGCCCCCACCGAGGTCCATGACCTGATCCGCGATCTGGGCGCCGTGATCGACCATGGCGCCACGCCGTTGCCGGAAAGCCTTTGTCTTGTCGCGCCGGTCGGCGTCGACGCCACGACGACCGCCCATTGCCTGGGTCTCGATCCGGCGCGCACGGTTGCGGTCGATCCGCTGTTCGGGCTCGATGGCCGGCGGACGCTGATGACCACACCGGTCACGGATGCGATCTTTCGGGACGCCGCTCATGCGTTGCTTGCATCCGATTCGAAGCCGGTGACCGTGATCCACGACAGCCCCGGCTTCATCGCCCAACGGGTGGTGGCGGCCATCGTCAATATCGGCTGCGACATCGCCCAGCAGCGCATTGCCACCCCGGCCGACATTGACGCCGCGGTAAAGCTTGGCCTTGGTTATCCCAAGGGGCCCCTTGGTCTGGGTGATGCGGTGGGGGCCGGCCGAATCACCGAAATTCTGGAAGCCATGCACGCCTTTTACGGCGACGCACGATACCGTCCCAGCCCGTGGCTCAAGCGCCGCGCGCTGCTGGGCGTGTCACTTACCACCCCGGAGGGATAATGTTTTATCAGCCTTCAAAACGCGATCACGGGCTCAAATATGATCCGTTCAAAAGCCTGGTGGTGCCCAGGCCGATCGGCTGGATCTCGACCATCAGCCTCGAAGGCGTCGTGAATCTGGCGCCGTTCAGCTTTTTCAACGCGGTATGTCATCCGCCGCCGGTGGTGATGTTCTGCGCCAACAGCGACGACGAAGACCGGACCCGGAAGGACAGCCGCGCCAACGCCGAGCAAACCGGCGAATTCGTGGTAAATCTGGCCACCTGGGAACTGCGGGAGCAAATGAGCCGGTCGGCGGCGGCGGTGGCGCCGGAGGTCGACGAGTTCGACATCGCCGGCCTGACCCAGGCGCCGTCGAAATTCGTCAAACCGCCTCGGGTCGCCGAATCACCGGCTCATCTGGAATGTAAATATTTGCAGACTGTTGAGCTGCCGCGCGCCCGGCCGGCGCTGTCGAACGCCATCGTGCTTGGCGAGGTGATCGGCGTCCATATCAGTGAGGATGTGCTTACCGGCGGTCTGGTTGACACCACAAAACTCAAACCGATCGCGCGCCTGGGTTATGGCGATTACGCGGTGATCGAGAACGTGTTCACAATGACACGGAACAAATAACTTAACGATCAGGCGTTAGAATCGTGGGTTCCGGCGTCCCGGTGTCGTCGGTTTGGGGATAATCGAGCGTGTAATGGAGCCCGCGGCTTTCCTTGCGCGCCATGGCCGAGCGCACGATCAGGTCAGCGACCTGGGTCAGGTTGCGCAGTTCCAGCAGGTCGCTGGAAACCCGGAAATGGCGGTAATATTCGTCAATCTCGGCTTGCAACATGTCGACGCGGCGCTTGGCGCGTTCCAGCCGTTTGTCAGTGCGCACAATGCCGACATAGTCCCACATGAAGCGGCGCAGTTCGTGCCAGTTGTGGGACACCACCACTTCCTCGTCGGAATCGGTAACCCGGCTTTCATCCCATGGCGGCAACATGGGCGGGGCTTTGATGTCGTCGATCCGGGCCGCAATATCGCGGGCCGCCGCCATGCCATGGACCAGACATTCCAGTAATGAATTGCTGGCCATGCGGTTGGCGCCGTGAAGACCGGTATAGGCGGCCTCGCCGATAACATAAAGATTATCGAGATCGGCCCGGCCGCGCCGGTCGGTCATCACCCCGCCGCAGGTATAGTGAGCGGCCGGCACCACCGGGATCGGGTCGCGGGTCATGTCGATGCCGAAGTCCCGGCACCGGGCGGTGATGGTGGGGAAATGTGACTCGATGAACTCGGCCGGCTTGTGGCTGATGTCGAGATAGACGCAGTCGATGCCAAGGCGCTTCATCTGATCGTCAATCGCCCGCGCCACCACGTCGCGGGGCGCAAGTTCAGCGCGGGGATGGAATTTGTCCATGAAGGTCGAGCCATCGGGCAGGCGCAGCTTCGCGCCCTCGCCTCGAAGCGCTTCGCTAATCAAAAAAGATTTGGCGTGGGGATGAAACAGGCAGGTCGGGTGGAACTGGTTGAATTCCATACCCGCCATCCGGCACCCCGCGCGCCACGCCATGGCGATGCCGTCACCGGTCGAGCCGTCGGGATTGCTGGTGAACAGATAGACCTTGCTCGCGCCCCCGGTGGCCAGCACAGTGGTTTTCGCGCGCACGGCCAGAACCCGGTGGCCGACCTGATCATACACATAAGCCCCGAGGCAGCTTTTCGCACCGCCGCCGGGGCGTGCGCCGGTAATCAGATCGATAGCCAGGCAGTTCTCAAGCACCGCGATGTTGGGCCGTTCGGCGACCCGCGATTCAAGGGTTACTTGCAGCGCGTGTCCGGTGGCGTCGGCGGCGTGGATCACCCGCCGGTGCGAATGCCCACCTTCGCGCGCCAGATGATAGTCCGGCGCATCCTGGCCATTGGATTCGGTGCTGAACTCGACGCCCTGGCCGATCAGCCATTCAATCGCCTTTGGCCCTTGTTCGACCACGAAGCGGACCGCATCGCGGTCACACAAGCCGCCACCGGCGATCATCGTGTCCTCGATGTGAGACTCGATTGAATCGTCGTCGGCGAGAACCGCCGCGATACCGCCCTGTGCCCGGTCCGTGCTGCCGGAATCGAGCGCCTTTTTCGACAATACGGCGACGGACAGGTGAGCCGGCAACCGCAACGCAAGACAAAGCCCAGCGGCCCCGCCGCCAATTACCAGGACATCAAATGTTTCGCCGTTTGCCATATGGTGCCGTGCTGCTGATGCCTCAGGATTGGCGCGTAAGTTGCAAAAAGACGTCCTCAAGGTCGGCTTCTTCGGTGGATAAGTCAATGATGCTCAGGCCTTCGGCCCGTACGGCCGACAGGATGTCCTCAACCCGGACCTGACTGGGTCGATAGCGCACCGCGAGGCCGCGTGGGCCGTGAAGTTTGGCGTCATGGCTTGCCAAGGCGGCGGGCAGGGCGGTGATTTCCCGATCGACCTTGATTACGACCTGCTTTTCCTCGATCCGGCGAATCAGGGCTCGCGTTTCGTCGCATGCCACCACCTCGCCTTTATTGATGATGGCGATCTGATCGCAAAGGGCTTCCGCCTCCTCCAGATAATGCGTTGTCAGCACGACGGTGGTGCCGCGTTTGTTAAGCTCGACGACATATTCCCAAAGCTGGCGTCTCAATTCGATATCGACGCCCGCGGTTGGTTCGTCCAGCACTAGAACCGGCGGCGCGTGGACCATCGCCTTGGCGACCAGAAGCCGGCGTTTCATGCCGCCTGACAATGTGCGGGCATAGGAATTGGCTTTGTCGGTCAGGCTCAGGGCTTCGAATATTTCATCGATGTTCCGCTTCGCCTTGGGCACGGCATAAAGACCGGCCTGAAATTCCATCATCTCGCGCGGCGTGAAAAAGGCATCGACATAGACTTCCTGCGGCACCACGCCGATCGAAGCCTTGGCGTTGCGCGGGTTCTGGTCGATGTCGTAGCCCCAGACGCTGGCCCGGCCCGAGCTTTTGACGACCAGACCGGCGAGGATGTTGATGAGTGTCGATTTGCCGGCGCCGTTCGGTCCCAGGATGCCGAAAAACGACCCGGCTGGAATTTTCAGATCGACCGATTTCAACGCATGAACCGCGGCGGCGCCCGGCTGGGCGCGGTAAATCTTGCTCAGTCCTGTGAGTTCGATCGCAAACTCGCATGCCGATTCCGGATCACGCCCCAAGGCGGAGGACTGCTTCATAATTCACTGCCTAATCACAAATACGGCCCGACCCATTGTCAGGATGGTCCGGGCCCAACCGGTTGATTGATGCGCGGTAATGCGTATCATTCTCTTCGTCCGGCGGTCAACGCCGGATCGTTAACCGCCCATTGCGGCCTTTTCGGAGAGATAGGATGACGCCGTCACCGCCGGAGGCGACTCTGGCACCGCCGGAGGCGACTCTGGCACCGCCGGAGACGATCCTGGTTGATCGTCCAAAAGTTTCCTGTGACGGCGATGGCCCGCTTGGCCATCCGCTGGTCTATCTGAGGATCGACGATGACGGGCGGATTCAATGCCCTTACTGCGCCCGGCTCTTTATTCTGAAAACAAAAACCGAAACATCTGAGCGCGCCTGACAACACCGGGCCGCGTCGGCATGTCAATTGACCATCGGCTGTGGCAGAATGCCGCTCGCATCGGCCTCCCCGTTAACCATCGGTTCAAGACTGCATCAATCATGTCCCAACATCTTTATTTGATCGACGGTTCCGGCTTCATTTTCCGGGCATACCACGCGCTCCCGCCCCTGACCCGAAGCGACGGCACGCCGGTTGGGGCGGTCATGGGATTCTGCTCGATGCTGTTGAAACTGCTTGAAGACAGCTACCAAAATCATGCGCCGACCCATATTGCGGTCATCTTCGATGCGGGACGGCGGACCTTTCGCAATGACATTTATCCCGACTACAAGGCCCATCGGCCACCGGCGCCGGAGGACCTCGTTCCGCAGTTCGCGATTATCCGCGACGCGGTAAAGGCCTTTAATCTGCCGGCGATCGAGGTGACGGGTTTCGAGGCCGACGACATCATCGCGACTTATGCCCGCCAGGCGCGGGCCCAGGGCGTCGGTGTGACCATCGTGTCTTCCGACAAGGACCTGATGCAGCTTGTCGGCCCAGGCGTCGCCATGTTGGACACCATGAAGAACCGTCATATCGGCCCCGATCAGGTGATTGAAAAATTTGGCGTCGGCCCGGACAAGGTGGTCGACGTGCAGGCACTGGCCGGCGATTCGTCCGATAATGTGCCCGGCGTTCCCGGCATCGGGGTCAAGACCGCCGCCGAACTGATCAACGCTTACGGCGATCTGGAGACGTTGCTGGCCCGTGCCGGCGAAATCAAACAACCAAAACGGCGGGAGCGGCTGCGGGAAAACGCGGATCTCGCCCGGATCAGCCGCCGCCTGGTCGAACTGCGCGCCGATGTGCCCTTGGAGCAGGAGCTCGATGCGCTGACCAAGTGCGAAACCGATGTCGAAACGCTGCTGGCGTTTATCGACCGGCAGGAGCTTCGCTCCCTGCGCGCCAAGGTCGTGGCGCGGTTCGGCGGGCCTGGGGGTAAAGGCGCAACGGTGACGTCGGTGGAAGCGCCGGACGAGACAGACTATGTGACGGTCGATACCCTCGCCGCACTCGACGACTGGATCGCGCGCGCCACCAAGGCAGGGATGGTTGCGGTCGATACCGAAACCACGTCGCTCGATGCGATGCAGGCCGCACTGGTCGGCGTGTCCCTTTCGCTGGAGGCCGGCAAGGCCTGTTACGTGCCGGTGGGGCATTCCGGCTCCGGCGGGGACGGCACCTTCGATTTTGATGGCTCGCGCCCGAAGCAGATCGCGATCGAGGATGCGCTTCTTCGTCTTAAACCGCTTCTTGAGGACCCGTCGGTGCTCAAGGTCGGCCAGAACATCAAATACGACCTGCTGGTGCTGCGCCGCCATGGCATCAACGTCGCGCCGATTGACGATACCATGCTGCTGTCCTATGCCCTCGATGCCGGGCTCCATGGTCATGGCATGGACGAGTTGTCCGAGCTGCATCTGGGGCATAAACCGATCAGCTTCAAGGAAGTGGCGGGCACCGGTAAATCGCGGATCACCTTCGACCAGGCGCCGATCGATCAGGCCACCGAATACGCCGCCGAGGACGCCGATATCACCGGGCGGTTGCACCGGCTGCTGAAGCCTCGGCTGGTGGACGAGAGCATGGTCACCGTTTACGAGACCCTGGAACGGCCGTTGGCCCCGGTGCTGTCCGACATGGAATTTCAGGGCATCAAGGTCGACACCGCGGCGCTGGCCCGGCTGTCCGGCGAATTTGCCGAGCGGATGACGGCGCTGGAGGCTGAAATCCACCAGCTTGGGGGCCGCGCGTTCAATGTCGCGTCACCCAAGCAGTTGGGCGAGGTGCTGTTCGACGATCTTGGGCTCGAAGGCGGGCGCAAGGGCAAGACCGGGGCCTACAGCACCGGGGCGGATGTGTTGGAGGCGCTGGCCGCACAGGGCCATGATCTGCCGGCCCGGGTGCTTGACTGGCGGCAGCTCGCCAAGCTCAAGGGCACTTATACCGATGCCCTTCTGGGCCAGATCAATCCGGATACCGGGCGGGTTCATACTTCCTTTTCCATGGCCGCGACGTCGACCGGCAGGCTGGCCTCTTCAGATCCCAATCTTCAGAACATTCCGATCAGAACCGGGGAGGGCCGCAAGATCCGTAAGGCTTTTATCGCCGAGCCGGGATGCAAGCTGGTCTCCGCCGATTACAGCCAGATCGAGCTGCGGCTGCTGGCGCGGATCGCCGGCATCGACGCCCTGAAACAAGCCTTCGCCGACGGCATCGACATTCATGCCTTGACCGCAAGCCAGGTGTTCGGGGTTCCGATCGAAGGCATGGAACCGGCGACCCGGCGGCGCGCCAAGGCGATCAATTTCGGCATCGTCTACGGGATTTCCGCGTTCGGGCTCGCCAACCAGCTGGGCATCGGGCAAAGAGAGGCCAAAGCCTATATCGATGCTTATTTCGAACGATTCCCCGGCATCCGGACTTATATGGAGAAAACCAAGGAATTTTGCCGCGACAAGGGCTATGTCACCACGATTTTCGGACGCCGCTGTCATATCGGCGGGATCAAGGACAAGAACCCGGCGCGCCGCGCCTTCGCCGAGCGCGCCGCAATCAACGCGCCAATTCAGGGCTCGGCCGCCGATATCATCCGCCGCGCTATGATCCGCATGCCGGGAGCGCTCGAAAATGCCGGGCTGACAGAGGCGCGCATGCTGCTCCAGGTCCACGATGAACTGGTGTTCGAGGCGCCAGAACGCGACGTTGACCGGCTGATCGCGGTGGCCGGCGACGTGATGGAAAAGGCCGCCGAGCCCGCGCTTCAACTCGATGTCAGGTTATTGGTCGATGCCGGCGCGGGCGATAATTGGGACCAAGCGCATTAAGAGAATTGTGCAAAGATATATGAGCGAGCACCATCCGCAAGCAGAACATCCATGAGGCGAGCAAGCTGTGGATAACTTGCCCTCCCGTTGTTTGTCTGCGCGAAAGCAGCAATCGGATGGCAGCACGGAAAACGGGAAGATGCCCGGCAAAGAAATTAAAGAAACCGTAACTGTTTCCAAAACGGATGTGTACATTCGACCGCAAGTCGATGCGCCGATGCCGGGATTTTGGTTGTCCGAGGCGGATTATCGAATACTCATTGGTTCGGACCCCTTGAGGGAAGTGTTTTATGCCTTTTTTGGCGCCACATTGGGTTGGTTTCTAACCATATTGACGAGTACTGGATGCAAGCAAAATGGATGCGTATAAGGTTTGGGTGCTTTGCATTCTCCTTATTATCCTGTTGTTAATAAAGTGGGGCGCACCATATCTTGACTCTGAGAGGAGGCAAAAACACCACCAGATCAAAAAATATTTCAGACAGCGACCACTGCGATTTGGTGGAGACGGTAGCTAAAATGGTTGAATGCCAAGAGTCCCCACAAGAATACCAGCCGTTTCATGAGGTCGATATTTGCGGCAACAGCTTTGTGGATGTTACTCATGTTCTTGAAATAGAAGGCAAGGAACCGTTTTTGATCGGAAAAGGTGAATTGCCAAACATTTGGTTATATGCACCGCCGCAGGCCGAAGCTGGCCGATGGATGCCGCTTGTTGAAGGGAATCTGTCAGGCAACCCGTTGGTGACCGTGATTAAGAAGAAATCTGACGAGGCACAGATCGTTGAAGTTCAAACTTCGGGCAAAGTTGTTCTTCGGGTCAAGATGCAGTCCATGGATATGGATAAAGTGGTAGTTGAGGTGCTAGACCTACGCCCAATAGGGCTGAATGTCCATGGCGATCACCGGGGGCTTACGGTAGGCTCAAACACGTTTTCCGGAAATCGCTTCATGGACCTCGAAACAGGTATTGCTGTTGCGTGATCTCGCAAACCTTTCCAGGATTTAAGTTTTTTCCAGCTCCGCGAGCAAGGCCTCGCGGTCGCCGTCTAGCGTCGGCGCGGCCGGTCTGGATGCGGGATCGGCGAACGCCGACAATTTGATCGGATTGCCAGCGACGCGCAGGGCCGCCATGCCCGGGTCATCCAGCGGCACCGCCATGTTGCGGGCCGCGACCTGCGGGTCGGCCAATGCCTGGGCGACATTGTTGATCGGGCCGCTCGGCACGCCCGCCTCGTCGAGCAATTCAAGCCAGGTCTCGGCTGATTTGGCCGCCAGCGCGGCTTCCAGTTCGTCGGTGAGCGCGGCGACATGCCGGCATCTCAGGTCGTTGGACGCGAACAGCGGGTTGTCGGCGAGGTCCAACCGGCCGAGCACCGCGCACAGGCTTGCGAACAGCCCTTCATTGCCAGCGGCAATGATGATATGGCTGTCGGCGGTGGCGAAGGCGGCAAAAGGGGCGATCGACGGATGGCGGGCCCCCAACGGGCCCGGTGCGGCCCCGGAAGCGTAATAGCGCGCGATGGCGTTCTCCAGGATCGCGATCTGGCAGTCGAGCATCGCGACGTCGATCATGAGCCCTTCGCCGGTTCTCTCCCGATGATAAAGGGCCGAGCAAATGCCGATGGCGGTAAACAGCGCGGCTGATATATCGCCGATCGAGCTGCCGACCCGCGTCGGCGGTCCGCCCGGATGGCCGGTCACACTCATGATCCCGCCCATGCCCTGTACCACCATGTCGTAGGCGGCTCGCGCCCGGTACGGCCCGGTCTGGCCGAAGCCGGAAGCCGCGGCGTAAATCAGCCTCGGAAACCGGGCATGCAGATCGCGCCAGCCATAGCCCAGCTTGTCCATCACGCCGGGGCGGTAGTTCTCGATGATCACATCCGCCTGACCCAGCAGCTTTTCAAACACGTCACGGTCGGCATCGGCCTTCAGGTCAAGCGCAATGCTCTCCTTGCCTCGGTTGAGGGATGTGAAATAGGCCGAGCGATCGTCCATGAATGGCCCGATATGGCGGGCATCGTCACCGCCGTTCGGGTTTTCCACCTTGATCACCCGAGCGCCCAGATCATAAAGCTGCATGGTGCAAAACGGCCCGGCCAGGACCCGAGTCAGGTCGATCACCGTCACACCGTTCAAGGGGCCCTCGGGTAGATTAAGAGGGGGTTCGGCCGTCATGGTCAGGCGCCTCCTTCATGTCCGTTCTTCGAGATCTAGCAGAGCCGGAGCGCAAGAGAAAGACGGGGCGCGGCCGCTGGCGAGTTCTATCCAAGCATTCTGGTTCACTGATGCGGGAAAATCCTGTATCGTTGCGAACTTAACCGAGCCCACCGGATCAAATGATCACAGGATTGGCGTGGTTAAAAGGTCGACTCGTCACAAGAGGAAAAATTCCCGGGCGAAGCGGCAGCCCAAAAATAATAACTTCGTAAGTCAGGGGCAAATCAAGATCAGGTGCAAGGGAGAGAAATTATGCGATCGGAAGGTCTAACTACTTTCGCTGTTGGCGTTGTCGCACTCGCGTTCGGCGCGGCAGGGTTGTCCGCTACCGCAACAGCCCAAATTGAGGAAATTGTCGTTACCGCGCAAAAGCGAGAACAATCGCTACAGGATGTTCCGATCGCGGTGGCGGCATATACGGAAGAGTTATTGTTGAATTCCGGGGTCGACGACATCCAGGAACTCATGAACCTGTCTCCGAGTTTTCAGGCATCCTCGAATGTCAGCGAAACCCAGGGGCTGGTCATTCGAATTCGCGGCATCGGAACCCAGGGCAATAACCCGGCATTCGAGTCAGCGGTTGGCGTGTTTATCGACGGCGTCTATCGGGCGCGGGCCGGCATCGCCCTGACCGAGCTCCAGGATGTCGAGCGGATCGAGGTGCTGCGCGGTCCACAAGGCACTTTGTTTGGACGCAACACCTCGGCCGGGGCTCTGAATATCGTGACCCGGGGGCCGTCCTTCGAGTCCGAGGGCTCCGCCGAGGTCAGCTACGGCAATTTCGACCAGTTCGATATTCGGGGCTCTATTTCCGGGCCGCTTGTTGAGGACCGGTTAGCGGTTCGTGTCGGCGCCCAGTTCCAAAGCCGTGACGGAATCATCGAGGATTTATTGACAGGCGAACGGTATGACGACAAGCAGCGCTATCGCCTCAAGGGTCAGCTCCTGTTCACGCCGACCGAAAATGCCGATCTGCGGATTATCTTCGACGGCCGCGAATCAAATGAAGAATGCTGCTTCCCGGTCACCTTCGCCAAGCGGGCGGGGGTTGCCTCCAATATCATCAACTTCCTGCTGACGCCGGGTACTCAGATCGATCCGCCAGCGCCGTTCAACCGGCAGGCGACAAAAACGCCGGGCCGTCCGCTGACCCAGGATGTCAGTGAATGGGGGCTGTCCGCCGAACTGAATGTCGAGTTCGACTCATTCACCTTCTCGTCGGTCACCGCCTATCGCGATTTTGAATCGTTCCGGCAACTGGACATCGATTTTACGGACGCCGATCTGATCAATCAGAGCCGGGTCGATGTGAACCAGATTTTCACCCAGGAGTTCAGGGTTCAGGGCGTCTGGAATCGTCTTGACTGGCTGGTGGGCGTCTTCTATTCCGACGAAACCATCAAGTTTGATTCGACGCTCACGCACGGCGCGCAATATGAGGACTTCATCAATGCCCGCTTAGGACCACTGGTGGCGGGTGTCTTCGGCCCCACTTTGCTGGGACCGGCGGGCCTTCCCTTGAACTACACAGGGTTGGCGCAGGCCTTCGGGGTGACGCCCGGTTTCGGCTGGGCCGATGGCACCGGCGCGATCGGGGACGAATTCCGATCCGACAACCAGTCGTTCTCGGTCTTCACCCATAATGTGTTCAATATTACCGAAGATCTTCAGGCGATTGTCGGCTTCCGCTATAACATCGATGACAAGCGCGGCCGCAGCAACCTCAATAACGATCCGGCCAATACGCCGGGCTGTTCCGCCATTCAGCCGGCGCTTCAGTCCCTGCCCAATATTCTTACGCTCGACAGCGTGTTCGGCAATGGCGACCAGCGGCGGATCAAGGATGTTCTCGCGGTTCTGGGTTGTCTCGGCATCGCGAGCCCGGCGTTCAGTTTCGATCTGGATCAGGACGTTGATGAATGGAACGGGGTGTTCGGCCTGTCCTACAATGTCAATGAAGACGTCATGGTCTATGGCAATTTCAGCCGGGGCTACAAGGCCGGCGGCATCAATCTTGATCGTGCCGGAACCATTCTGTCGCTGGTCGGTGACAATACCGACCCCAATAACTTCCTCGACCCGCGGTTCCTTCCCGAAACGGTCAATGCCTTCGAAGTTGGCGTCAAGTCAAGCTGGCTGAGCAATCGGCTCCGCGCCAATCTCGCCTTGTTCTGGCAAAATCTGGACGACTTCCAGCTCAACACCTTCACCGGCTTCAATTTCACGCCGGAGAATGTGGAGACAGCCAAATCGCGGGGCTTCGAGCTCGATGTTACCGCCGCGCCGACCGAAGGGCTGCAGTTCCAGGGCGGTGTCGCATACACAAAGGCCGACTATGGCGATAACATCACCGACCTGACCAACAGGCTGACCAACGAGCGGGGACTTCGCGATCTTGTCACCCCGATTGGAACGATCACGGGTACGCCGCTTCCCGAGCTTAGCCCGTTGGCCGGCCAACAGCTCACCAACGCGCCGCGTTGGGTGCTGACCGGCGCGATCACCTATGGCCGGCCGATTTCGGCAACCGGTCAGATCGAGATGTTCGTCCATGGCGATTTCCGTTGGTCGAGCTCTTACAATACCGGCTCCGACCTTGATCCGGAAAAGCTTCAGGAAAGCTTTGCCATCTTCAACGCCCGCGGCGGCTTCCGCTCGGCGGACGGCAACTGGCAGGTCGACATCTGGGCCAAGAACGTGTTTGAAAAGGACTATCAGCAGGTCGCGTTCGATATTCCGCTTCAGGCCAATGACGCCTTCGGCGCCTTCCTGGCCGACCCGCGCACCTGGGGCGTTTCGGTCCGGGCGCGATATTGACCATCCGATCGTCAACAACTGAGCAACGGCCGGCAATTTTGTTGCCGGCCGTTTTTTTGTGGTGTGCCAGGCAGGATGCACCAAGAAAAAGGGCGGCCGAAGCCGCCCTTTCCCGTCTGAACAGGCTTGTTGATTAGAAGCCGGAAACCAGCTTGAGGTAAAGCAACCGGCCGCGGGGGTCGTGGACGCGGCTCTCGAACCCGCCATTGGTGAAGACCTGGGGCGGTGTGTTGTCGAACAGATTGACGGCTCCGATCGTCAGGGCCTTGTTTTCTCCGCTTTCGAAGAAGGCTCCCAGCGACAGGGAGTACTGGGCATCAACCGTGACATGGCTGCCCACCTTGCGGCCGGGGTTCTGGTCGTCCTCGAAGCTGTCGATATAGCGGACGAAGACATTGGCCGACTGATGTTCGGTGGTCAGTTCCATGCTCGCATTGAGCCGCCACTGGGGCGTCGGGCTGCCGAAGTTGGTGAAGTTCCGCTTGCCCTTGCCTTCGACCCGTCCGGCCTGCGGGTCCACGATGTCGTAATTGGCGATAAAGGTGCCCTCGACACCGGTGCGCAGAGTGCCGAAATCGCCTTCCCAGGTATAATAGGCGGAAAGGTCGAGGCCGCTGGTTTCCACAGAGCTCGCATTGACGAACAGGGTGTTGATCTGGACGACCGGACCGAACAACGGATTGATGGCCCGGATCACACGGGTCGGATCCTGCGGGAACGCATTCAGCACGGCCTGCTGATCCTCCCGGATGATCACGTCATCGAAGTCGAAGTTCCAATAGTCGACATTGAAGACCAGGTTGGGAACCGGCTCAAGAGACATGCCGAAGTTGTACGCGGTCGATGTCTCGGGCCGGATGGCCGGGGTTCCGGTGCTGCGCACGGCAGCGAAGAATGTGCCCCCGGTGATCGGGTCGAGAACCTGCTGAAGCGAGGTCTGAGTACCGACGACCTGGAAGATCGACGGTGCGCGGAAAGAGGTGCTCCAGGAGCCACGCAAGGTGATGTTTTCCGCCGGTCGGGCAATCAGGGCGACTTTTGGGTCGACTGTGTCGCCGATCGTTCCGCCATAGTCCTCGAAGCGAACCGCGGCTTGTAAATCCAGGCTATCCATGACCGGGATCGCCAGTTCGGCGAACAGGGCGACCACGTCGCGGCTGTCGGCGAAATCGGGATTACCGATCAGGAACGCAAAGGCGTCGCCATTCGAGTTGCCATCGAAATCCTGTGACAACCGCTCGTCCCGGATCTGCCCGCCCAGCGCGATGCCGATGGGGCCCGCCGGCAGGTCGAAGAGCTCGCCCGAGACCACGGCATCGACGACCGTGATGTCAGAGTCCGCATTGACCACCTGGTCGGCGAGAAACGAATCAAACACCGCCGGGTCGTTGGGAATCGGACCGAACGACGTGGCGAAGGGATTGAAGAACAGACAGGATCCAACGCCCGGCAAGGCCGCGGGATTGGTCGGGCCCGCGCAGCCCTGTCCCCCGAAACCGTTCAGGGCGTTCTGGAATTCCTCGGCCAGGGTGTCCTGGGTGGTTACCGAGAAATCGTTGATGCCGCGGGTGTAGGACAGTTCCCAATACCAGCTGTCGGAAAACTGGCCGCTCAATCCGGCGGCGACCCGATAGGTATCGGATGTAAAACGGTTCTGCGTGACTTCACCGCCATTGCCGATCGCCCGGCCGAAGAAGGCGACCGGGACGCCGAATACATTGCCGGGGTTGGAGGCCGGCACGATCGGGAATGTCAGGACCGGGAAGGTCGGCGAATTGCCGCGTATGGTCCGATTGCGCGAGAAACCGAATTCGCCCCAGAACTCGATGGAGCCGGAGATCTGGTGGGTGGCCTTGGCGTAACCGGTAAACCGGGTTTCCTCGGGGACCAAATTGAAAAAGTCGCCGAAATCAAAGCCGCAAAAGCCAATTCCCGTAACCGGCGGCGGCGCCGTCGGGCTGGCCTGTGTCGGGAAGCCGCCGACAGATGCACAGCCTGTGGGGTCGATCACCGGAACGCCCGTGGGGAGAACCGGAATCCCCAAGGGGGCGCCTACCGGATTGGGAATGAAGCCCGCGCCGCCGACTGCCGGCGGAACACCGAAAAAGGACCCGGGATTGCCAAGGGCGCTGGTGTCGTCCTGGGTCCGGCTCAGCCGACGCTCCGCCGTCGTGAGCCCGGTGCGATCGGTGTAGCTGAAGGCTGCCATGAGATGGGTGGTGTCGTTGCCGCCGCCGACAATGCCCTGGAGAAGGATGTCTTCCTGGCTGCCCTGGTCAGTGACAAACTGGTACTGGGCCGAAATTTCCGCGCCGCTGAAATTATCGCGGGTTATGAAGTTGGCGACCCCGGCAACCGCGTCGGAACCATAAAGCGCCGCCGCGCCATCCTTCACGATCTCGACCCGGTCAATGGCAATTGCGGGAACCAGCGAGCTGGTATCAACGAAGCTGACGCCGTCGTTGGTGGTCACACCGGTCAAAACCTGTCGCTTGCCATTGAGCAGAACCAGCGTCGAAGCCACGCCCAGGCCGCGCAGGTTGATGTTCGATGTGCCGGTCGTTGCATTTTGGGTAAAGGCGTCCGGATTGTTCTGGGCGCCGGTATTGATGGTCAGCGTCTGGGTGATGTCGGCGATTGTCGTGGCGCCGATGGCGTCCAAATGCTCGCTGCCGACAACCGTAATGGGCGACGGACTGTCGAATTGCGACTGCCGGCGAATATAGGACCCGGTGATGACAATCTCTTCGATTGTGGCTTCCTGCGCCAAAACAGGCGTGGTCGGCGCCCACAAGAGACTTGTCGTGACAAGCGCGGTTGTCACGCTCAAAAAGTTCTTTCGTTTCATTGCTCCCCCCAGGAGATTCTTTTGTTTCTCATTCCGCAAACGCGCATTCGGCTTTAGCGTGGTGCGCTTTATACCGTAAACACAATTTGGCCGGCTCGATTTTTCACCAGGGATTGCAATTGCGTCAAGCAAACTCTCCCCCGAACCGGAAAAGTTAGTCAGATTCGGCGCCACTGGGTTCAAAAGGCAACAATTTATGGGATGATGCGTGTAATGAACGCGTTGTCTTCGGCCATAAGAGCTGAAAGTGCTCTAACGTTTTTGTATGGCGGCGTCGATGATCAGGACGGTCGCCTTGTTCTTGCCCAACACCTTGTCAGTGGCACGCTGCAACAACAGCTCCACATGGCGCAGATTGACCGTTTTCCCGATTTCCACGCGGGTCTCCACATAATGAGTCAAAACGCGATAATATTCGTTGCTTAAGCGGGGGCTTAGCTTTTTCGCGCGTTTGCGGCCTGCCAGGTCGGGAAGTTCCAGTTCGACGCTGACATTGAGGAGGCCACGGACCCGCGCCTGCCGGATCACCGAAATCGCAACGGTGGGTAAGGGCAGGAAATTGAGTCCCACTTCGCCGGCGCCAGCTTTCTGCCCAGTGCCGCCGGAGGCCCACGCGGTCGCCGGGGCGGCAACGGCGATCAGAGCCGCCGCCATTGCCCGTAGCGCGAAATTCCCGATCCTGTCCAGGAAATCTGGTTTGCTAGCCAAAACTGTGCCCCACAAAAAGAAAATCGACCTAATTTGTCCCTGGATAATTTGATACCCGTTCTGGATTAATGTTTGGTTAGCGCCGCCCGTTGTCCTTGCGGGGGCGGTCAAGGCTTACGACGCGGACCTAAAAGAAGCCGAAGGTGGTTGGGGTTGAACTGTTCAACCGGGCCAGGCCGGCCTGCAGGTTGGCAAGCTGATTGGCCAGATGTTGGGGTGGCGGTCCGAAGGATCCCTTCTTGGTTTCGAGCAGTTTTTTGAGCCGCTCTTTTTCCGGGTCGAAGGTCAGGGAGCGGAATGCCCTTTGAGCGATCCCGGCGGCCAGGTCGAGAGCGCCGGCGGAGAATTCGGCGCCTTTCTGGCTGCGTAAATTGAGGCCACGGTCGAGTTCGAGGCCGAAGATGCCCCCGATTTGAGAAATGATATCCTCCTCCTCGTCCGTCGTCGAAACTTCGTCAAACAACCGTGTCGGCAAGATGCCCAGCCCTTTCAGCGCATCCTTGCCCTTCGGCCCGGCCAGAATGTCGATTGTTGCGCCACGCTGGCCTTCAATTCGAATCTGCGGGCCGTTTTTGCTAAACGACGAGCGGGCCGTGATATTGAGGAACGATAGCCGGTCTATCTTGTTGGCCAGCGTGATGAAGCTGTCGCCCGCTTCGATCGTGATCTTGCGCTTGGCGCCGCCATTAATCTGGATGAAGAACTGGTCGCCGTCCCGCACCGAGGTTTGCTGGATAATCGACCGGTCCGTGCTGGTGTCGATCTTGCCGCCGGGAAGACCCAGCGCCGACAGCGAAGACGAGCCCTGGGCGGTAAACGCGATTCCGTTGACGTCGAAATTGCTCGAAGGGGCGCCGAACTGATCGACGAACTGGCGCACGCCGGTGGTGCCGTTGAATTTGGCCACGAACCCGTCCATCTTGCCGGACAGCGTTTCACCGGGCAGGCTTCCTGTGGTATGACCGCCCACGAAAACATCGCCGTTATTCACGGTCACCGCCCGGATGCGATCGTCCGCCGAAGACCCTACAAATGAGGTATAGCCGACCGATGCCGAAGCGCCGGCGTCGTTGATTCTTGTCACGAAGCCATCAGTGCCGCCGCTATGGGGGTCGACAATGGTGCCGCCCAGTGTCGCATTGCTGGTAAAGCCCGACAAATAGACCGCGGCGCCGTCGACCGCGAGCCCGGTCACGTCGCCACCATTGAGCGCGCCGATATCGACCGAGAAAATCGCCGTGCTGGGCGTGGTTGCGTTGAACTTACGCAAAATGGCGCGGCCGTTCTCGTTGCTCGCGACCAGGATGTTGCCGTCCGCGGCGATGGCGATGCCGGCCGCGGTGTCGGTGCCCGCGGTGCCGAACTGGTGAGTTGCGGTCACCGTGCCCTTGGTGCCGTCGAGCTTGGTGAGGAAGGCGTCGCGACCCCCGGCCGCGGTTTGTGCGCTGTCGATCTTGCCGTCCACGAACCCGGCGATCAGGATGTCGTCGTTGGCGTCGATGGAGACGGCGGCGGCCCCATCGGTCGAGCCGGACTGGACCTGGTAAGTGAACAGCTCTTTGCCGGCCTTGTCGAATTTGGTCACGAAGCTGTCGGGATTATCGACCACCGCCGTCGCGGTGAGGTTGTCGGTCGACTTGCCGGCGACGATCACGTTGTCCTTGCTGTCGATTGCGACCGAAAATCCCTCGGCCTGGGCATCCGCGCCCAGCAGTCGCCGAAAAAGCACATTGCCGGCGGAGTCGTATTTGTAGAGAAAGACATCCTTGCCGTCGGACCGATTGAAGTGACTGTCGACATCGCCGGCGGTTCCGCCAATTACAAAAATATTCCCTTCGCTGTCGGTCGCTACCGCTCGTGCCTCTGTCTCCGCGAGGGGGATGGTTTCGATTTCCGTGCCGGCGGCGAGCCCCTTGCCGTCGATCTCGACGATTTTCGGTTCTTCGCCGGGCAGGGCGGAGGCAACCTCTCTGGAAAAACCGAAAGATGGAGTGACGCCCGAAACGTCGTTGAGTTTGTTGACAAAGCTGGTCTCAACGCTGTCGACGCCGGGGATCTCCTTGGTGCCGGTCAGCACCACGGACGGGGTCACATCGGCGGCGCTCAAGCTTATCTGCTCGCTGGCGTTGGTCTTGATCTTGAGCGCGAACTGTCCCTTGGCGACTTCCTGGGTGTTGAAGCGGGTCGCGAATTTCGGCACCAGATTGTTGTTGCTGTCGAGTTCCTGAATGGCCGTGATCTGGTCGTTGATGAACTTGCCGATATTGGAAATGCTCAAGGGATCGGTCATGAGCGCCAAATCGACCACGATATTGTCCGTGGTGGCGCCCTTGGTGATTGAGATCGTGAATTTCTCGGCGCCGGTCAAATTGGCGATCGGATCGTCGCGCGCCCCGACCTGAATCGCCGATCCCACATACTCGGTCTTGCTGCGTCCCAGCGCCGCCTGCGAGACCACGTGGTCCTTCTTGGTTCCAAATACGAGATCGAGCGGCTTCACGAAAGTGGTATCGGCAACAAAGCCCCGGATTTCGGTCAGCCCGCGTTGAAGCGTGGCGTCGAGAGATTTGAAAAGACCGGAGGTGGTGTTTTCACTGGCGGCGAATTCCGCGATCGTTCGCAAGTCGTTCAAGGCGTTGAAAAGCGCGAACAGCTTCTTGGAATCTTCATCGCCACGGGACTTGACCACCGAATCCGCTTTAAGGTCGATGAACTTATCTTTCCTCCGCAACCCGGCTATTTTCGCTTCAAGGACGCGGTCATCGGCGGCCAGTTCCCACGGAGCTATGACGGCGGGACCACGATTCGGCGCCTGGGGCGGGCCGGCCAGCAAAGCAGGCACGGCGGTGCCGTTGCGCAAAGCGGTTTGCGCATTCAGAAAGTTGGCGACCAGCGAAAAATCCAGGTTGATAATGGCCATGGTCGGAAGTCCGTCACTCTCTCCTCTATTCAGGCGCCGTGTGCCGCTCCTGGCGCCTATCCGATTCAACAAGGCGTGCTTTTACACCTCTTTTGGCTCATTTCCCATTCTGAAGAGCAGGGCTTAACAAGACATTAAGCCCGATGGGGGCCGGATCCCGGATTTCCTCTTGCGGCGTTTTCCGCTCTAATTGGATCCGCCCGCGGGAGTGCCGGCGACATTCTGACCTTCGGCGAGGCCGAAGGATTTGAGAATGAAGACATATTCCTCCGCCACCTCGTGGAGGCTGTCGAAGCGGCCGGATTTGCCCCGGTGACCCGCGCCCATGTTGGTCTTGAGCAAAAGCAGATCGTCGCCGGTCTTGGTCGCCCGTAATCTGGCGACCCACTTGGCCGGCTCCCAATAGGTCACGCGCGGATCGTTGAGACCGGCGGTCACCAGCATCGCCGGGTAGTCCTGGGCCGTCACATTTTCGTAGGGGCTGTAAGACAAAATATATTCAAACGCTTGTCTGCCGGTGATCGGATTGCCCCATTCGGGCCATTCGATCGGGGTCAGCGGCAGGCTGTCATCGAGCATGGTGTTCAGAATATCGACAAACGGCACGTGGGCGACCACCGCTCGCCACAGCTCCGGGTTGGAATTCGCGACATAACCCATAAGCGAACCGCCCGCCGATCCTCCCGAAATCGAGATGTTACCCGGGGCGGCGATGCCTTGATCGATCAGATATCTGGCGACGTCGACAAAGTCATGAAACGTGTTGGTGCGCTCGAACAGCTTGCCGCCCTCATACCAGTGATAGCCAAGTTCGTCGCCGCCGCGAATATGGGCGATGGCGAATGCAAATCCGCGATCGAGCAGGCTCAACCGGCTCGACGAGAAATTGGGCGGATAGCCGAAGCCATAGGCGCCATAGCCATAGAGATGCAGGCGGCCGGCGCCGTCCTTGTTGAAATCCTTACGATAGACGATCGAGACCGGCACCAGCGCGCCATCGCGGGCCGGGGCCATCAGCCGTTCGGTGGCATAGAGGCTCGCATCGTAACCGGATGGAATTTCCTGAACCTTGCGGGTGATCAATGCGCGGTCGGGGACCCGATAATCGAACACCGTGTCCGGCGTCACCATCGACTCGTAGGAGATGCGAATCGTGTCGGGGTCGGCCTCGCGGTTATCGCCCAGCGCCGCGCGATAGGCGGCCTCGGGGAAGGGCACAAAATGCTCTCGGCCGTCGTGGTGTCGCACCCGAATCTGGTCGAGGCCGTCGATGCGCTCCTCAACCATCACAAAATCGGCGAAGCTTGTGAGCCCACGAATGTAATGACTGTCCGACGCTGCGATCAGTTCGCGCCAGTTTTCCTGGCTTGCCGATGTGACACGGGCGGTCACAACCCGGAAATTCTTGTGCCTGTCGTTGGTGCGGATGAACAGGGTATCGCCGGCATGATCGACATAATATTCATGGCCGCCAAGGCGCGGGGCGATCAGAAGCGGCGGCGCTTGCGGCTGGTCCGCCGGCACCAGACGGACCTCGTTGGTGACGTGATCACCGGTGTTGATCACGATGTAGGCGCGGCTTTGGGTCCTGGAGACGCCCACAAAGAACGAGCCGTCGGTTTCTTCATAAACGGTGACGTCGTTGGTGGCTTTGTCGCCGAGACGATGGAGCCTGACCCGGAACGGCCGCAGGTTTTCGTTGAGTTCGACATAGAAAAACGCCTGGCTATCGGCCGTCCAGACCGGGACCCCGTTGGTGTTGGGAATTTCATCGGCAAGCTGTTCGCTGCTGTCCACGTTCTTGACGCGAATGACAAAACGTTCCGAGCCGTCAAAATCCTCCGACCAGGCAAGCAGCGCGTGGTCGGGGCTCGCGGCGATACGGCGCACGACATAAAAATCGTGATCCCGGGCGCGCTCGGGCTCGGACAGGATCACCGTCTCGCCGCCGCCCTTGACCGGCGTTCGCAGCCAGGTCCGGTATTGGGCGCCGGTCTCGAATCGCCAGTGATAAAAATAGTTCCCGTCCTTAACCGGAACCGAACTGTCGTCCTCCTTGATCCGGGCTTTAAGCTCTTCGAATATTTTCTCGGTCAGGTCCTGATGCGGCGCCATGACGGACTTGAAATAGGCGTTCTCGGCCTCAAGATAGGCCAGCACCTTCTCATCGGTGACATCTGGATAGCCGGGGTCGCGCAGCCACCCATAGGGATCGGTCACGGTGATGCCGTGATGGGTTGTTTCCGTTGGCAAGGCCGCCGCGACGGGGGGCGCTTGTGTGTTGGCGGTTTCTGTTTCTGTTGTCGGCATTACGGTTGCGATCCGGTGTTCCTGTTGCCCTGAATCCAACCGCCAATATAAGACAGCCGCGCCAACGGCAAGGACAAGAAGCGCCGCCGCAAATTTTTTTCCGTCCATTTCGACCCCTGTCTGTTGATCCGCCGCAATCCAGCGATACCGGCCCATTTTAGCGCGGCGGGCTCAATATTTCCCGCTAATTTAAGCATCGGAAGTGGTAATATCCACCAGTGCGGGTGACGGGCTGGCACTTGGCCGGCAGCGGCCACATGGTGTAAATTCGGGTGTCGACAAAGGAAGGATTGATGGCGAGGATGCGCTCCGGGAACCAACGCCCGCTGACCATTGCGTCCGCGATGGGTCCGGCGATCAATGCGGTGCGCCGTTCATCCCGGTTGTTGCGCCGGTTTCGGCGACGATTGCGGCTGATCGGGGGTTATCCGCACATTGTCTCGTTGCTCATCCTGTTCGGGCCCTTGCTGGCGCTGGTGCTGGCGGGAAAACTCGCGCGCATCGACAGTCAATATTTTTCGATATTCGAGATTGCCGATTTCCTGCGTTCCGAAATCTTTTTCATCGCTTCGATCATGTTGTTGTGGGGCGGCATGATCCTGGCCGCGCGAACGGGCTTGTGGCGATGGGTCTTTACGCTCATCGCCGCCGTTTTGTGGCTTGTGATTTGTCTGACCGAAGTGTTCGGCACCGGCTATCAACTCACCACCGGTGACGACGGTTTTACCTATCCGCTGCTCGTCTATGCGGTGAAGAAGCTGCCGCAAATCGCGCCGATGTTCACGGCCGAGATTTCAAAGGCGATCATCCCGCTGCTGGCGCTCGGCGCCCTGATCGGCCTTTTTGGAATCGCTTTCGGTTATCTGGCGCGCCGGGCCGGCAAACGCCGAACATTGAAAAACAGACACAACCGGAAGCTCGGCGGCATGCTGGTGGCGTTGTCGCCGGCCGCTCTCATTATCGCTGGCTTGCCGGGCTATTATTCCAATGATCTTCTGGCCTCCCGGGCGCTCACGGTCAACGCGGTGCTCGACGTCCTTGACCTGGTGTTGAACCGCGAACCCCGGACCGAACCGCTCCGTGCATCGTTTCCGACCGAAGCCCGGCTGGTGTCGGCCATGAAGGGGGCCGATCATCCCAATCTGGTGATCGTGGTGCTTGAATCGACACGGGCGCAGGCGGTGTCGGTCTATAACCCGGGCCTGGAGACGACGCCTTTTCTCGATCAACTGGCTAAAACCAGCACCGTCGCCGAGCGGGCATATGCCGTGGTCCCTCAAACGTCGAAGTCCCTGGTTTCAATTTTGTGCGGCCTGGAGAGTTACCTGCGTCGTGCCGTGCGCGAGGCCCGCCCCGATCGCGGCGTGCCCGGAAAATGCCTGGCCGGATTGCTTCGCGACTTCGGCTACCAAACCGCTTATTTCCAATCGGCGACCAAGTCGTTTGAGCTGCGCGCCGGGCTGGTGGCCAATTTCGAATATCAGACCTTTCTGTCCGGCGATGAAATGGACCCGGCCGGGCTGGAGGAAGCTAACTATTTCGGCTATGAGGACGGCATAATGCTCGGCCCCAGTCGCCAGTGGCTCGAGCAGTTGGGCGACCGGCCGTTTTTCACCACCTATCTCACCAACACGCCGCATCACCCCTATCTGGCGCCCAAGCGCTATGGCATTCATGACTTTGCCGAAAACAAGGAACTCAATCGCTATCTGAACAGTGTGTATTATGTCGATCATTTCGTGCGCGATCTGATCGGGCAGTACAAGGAACTGGGCCTTTATGACAACACAGTGTTCATCATCATGGGCGACCATGGCGAGGGCTTTGGCGAGCATGGGCGCAAGCAGCACATCACCACGATTTATGATGAAGGACTGCGCGTGCCGTTGCTGATCCATGATGGGCGCAATCCGCAGGGCGCGACGATTGAACATCCGGTTTCGGCGCTCGATGTGTTGCCGACCGCAATAGACCTGATGGGGTTGCGGCTTGAAGACGGCGAATATGCCGGCGGGCCGATGCTCCAACGGCCCGACGATGCCGCCGTGATGTCCCATTGTTGGCGCGAGCGCCAATGCATGGCCCTGGTTCGGGGCGATATCAAGCTCATCCACCATTTCGACAATCGCCCCGACGAATTGTTCGATGTTGCCGCCGACCCGGGGGAGAAGCACGATATCGCCGCTGATTTTCCCGACATCGCCCGCGCGATGCGCGGCGAACTCAAGGCTTGGCGGGCTGGTGTGAACGCCTATTATCGGGCCTATTACAGGATGATGAAAAGCCGCGGCTAGCGAAGCTGCCCAGGAGAAGGGCCAAGGCGATGCTGATTGCCCAGATCACCGATTGTCATATTGGCGCGGACAAATTCGCGGGTCTCGCCGGCATCGATGCGGTGGGAAATCTCAGGCGTTGTGTCGACCATATTGTCAGGCCGCTCCAGGCGCCGGACGCGGTATTGGCGACCGGTGATCTGGTAAATTGCGGCCGCGATGACGAATACCAAACCTTGCGAGCGTGCCTGAAGCCGCTGACCATGCCGCTTTATGTGATCCCCGGCAACCACGACGCTCGCGCGGGTCTGCGGCGCGCATTTGCCGATCAGCCTTATTTGCCGCCCGGCTCCGGCCCCATTCACTACGCGCTCGCCATCGGTGGCTTGCGGTTCATCTTTCTCGACAGTGTGGCGCCGGGCGAGGAATTCGGCTGTTTGGGCGAGGCGCAACTGGCCTGGCTCGAGAATTGCCTGGCGCAGGCCCCCGACGCGCCCACCGTCATCGTGATGCACCATCCGCCGTTCGTCATCGGCCTTCATCGCATGGATCGCATCAATTGCCGCGACGGCGACGCCCTGGCCGATATGCTGACCCACCACCGGCAAGTGGTGCGCGTTTTGTGCGGCCACACCCATCGTTTTGCCCAGGTCGATTTCGCTGGCTCCATGGGCATCGCCGCCCCCAGCACCGCCGCTCAGTTGGAGGTGAATCTAACCGCCGGCGCCAGGGCGGGCTGGAGCGCCGAGCCCCCGGCCTACCTGCTGCACCAGTGGCGTCCGGACCAGGGGATGATTACGCATTTGTGTCAGGTCTTGCCGTAAACGCCTAAACGGTGTCACGGGCGTCCAAGCCTTGGCCCGTTGATTTCCGGCGCATTTCCGCATATGAAGCGGGTCGTTGCAACGATGATGCCCGTGCCGCCTGATTACCCCCGGACCAAGATAAGCCGCCCATGCCGTCAAATTACAAACGACGCCGGACTTTCGCGATTATTTCTCATCCCGATGCCGGCAAGACGACGCTGACCGAAAGGCTGCTGCTGGCCGCCGGCCGCATTCGCCTGGCCGGTGAGGTCAAGGCCCGGGGCGACAAGCGGCGCGCCCGGTCGGACTGGATGAAGATCGAGCAGGAGCGGGGCATTTCCGTCACCAGCTCGGTGATGACGTTTGAATATGATGGCCTTGTTTTCAATCTGTTGGATACGCCGGGGCATGAGGACTTCTCCGAGGACACCTATCGAACCCTGACCGCGGTCGAATCGGCGGTGATGGTAATCGATGCCGCAAAAGGCATCGAAAGCCAGACACTGAAACTTTTCGAGGTCTGCCGTCTGCGCGACATTCCGATCATGACACTGATCAACAAGGTCGACCGGGAAGCCCGCGATCCGTTCGATCTGATGGATGAACTCCAGGACAAGCTGGCGTTGGACGCCGCGCCGATGATGTGGCCCGTGGGCATGGGGTCCGACTTTCACGGATGTTTCGATCTTGGGGCCGATCAGTTCCTGACCTCCCGCCGGGGAAACGGCGCGGCGTTCGATACGGTGATTGAATGCACGGGACCGGAGGATGGGCAACTCGATGACAGGGTGGCGTCCCATGTTCTGGAAGCCGCGCGCGAGAACATCGAACTGGCCCGCGCCGCTTATCCGGCGTTTGAACGGGCGGCCTATCGCGAGGGTCACCTTACTCCCGTTCTCTTTGGCAGCGCCCTGAAGGATTATGGCGTTAAAGCCTTGCTTGATCTGCTGGCGTCAAATGCCCCGGAGCCTCGCCCAAGTCCGACGGAAAATCGTGCGGTGGACCCGTCGGAGCCCTCGGTTTCCGGATTCGTTTTCAAGGTTCAGGCCAATATGGACAAGAACCACCGGGATCGCGTCGCCTTCCTGCGTCTCTGTTCCGGCCAGTTCCAAAGGGGCATGAAATTGCGACAAGTGCGTACCGGCAAGGATGTGATGGTTCACAGTCCGATCTTCTTCATGGCTCAGGACCGGGAGATCGCGGAGGTCGCGGGACCCGGCGACGTCATTGGCATTCCCAACCACGGCACTGTCCGGGTCGGCGACAGTTTTACCGAGGGCGAGGCGCTGCGCTTTACCGGGCTACCCGCATTCGCGCCCGAGGTTTTGTGCCGGGCGCGGGTCCCGGATGCGTCGAAGGTGAAGCAGCTACGCCAGGCGCTGGTGGATCTGGCCGAAGAAGGCCTGATCCAGGTGTTCAAGCCGCTGCTGGGGTCTCAATGGATTTTTGGGGTCGTCGGGGTGTTGCAACTCGACGTTCTGAAGTCGCGGGCGAAGCAGGAATACCGGATCGATCTTGAGACCGAGACCACCGCGTTCGTCTCGGCGCGCTGGCTGCGCTCTCAGGACGAGATCAAGCTGCGCACCTTTGTCGACGCCCACCGGATGAGCATCGTGCTCGACCGTGACGAAAACCCCGTGTTTCTGGCAAAAAGCCCGTGGGAACTGGACTATGCGGTCAAAAACAACGAAGGCATCGACTTCCTGAAGACCAAGGAACTCGAATAGGCACGCCATTTGCGCCACTAGGCCCTCAGGATCCGTACTGCCCGGCCAGCGCCGTCAGCAGCCGCAGGGCACTGCCGTAATATCCCTCTTCGCCCAACCGGGCCGGCGCTGACCGGTCCGGCAGCCACGACGCCCCGTTGCAGGCGCGGCACTTGCGGGCGACATGGGCCAGCAACTCATGCCCGCCCGGCGGCAGGGGATAGGGCGCGCGGTCCCCATTGGTGAGATCGATCCACGCCGGAATGTCAGGGGCATCCTTGAACGTGGCCAAATAGTCGTGGGTAGGCTTGAGAAGTTCGCTCTTTGGGCCAAAGGTCCAGGAAACGAAGAGCGGAACCCGGATCGCGTCCCAGCCAAAGCGAGGCGGACGGTCGGGAGCGGGGGAAAGGGTGCCGTCGCCGCCCACCATCAGCCAGTCGGGCGGCAGGCCATATTGGCCGAAGCGGGATCGCGCGATCAGGTCCGACGAAGTGTTGAAAACCGACCGCCAGACTCCGTTGCGCCGATGCTTTTCAAAGACCGAAAAGGCTGGAAAAACAAAATAGCTGGGGTTGAGGACCAGCCCTTCCGGTTGCTCAAAGCCGACCGCGCCGGGCAAAAGAAACGCGTCGTTCCCATCTTGTTTGACGCAACGTCGTTCGAGATCGGCCAGTACCCGGTCCGCTTGTGCGATCAACTGTGCGCGGCCAGTGCGGCGCCCGGCCTCCAAAAGCGACCAGGCGATGTAAATGTCGCCGTCGCAGGCATTGTTGGAGTCGCCAACCGGCGGCGAGCCATTGGAATCGTAACGCCAGGCGAATAAATTGTCATCGCGAACCTGAAGATTGGCCCGGGTCCAGGCCCACACATCGTCAAAGGTCGCCCAATCATTGGCATGGGCGGCGAAAAGCATGCCCCAGCCCTGGCCCTCGCTATGGTTGACCGCGCCATTATCCGTGTCCAGCACCCGACCGTCGGCGCTTATGAACCGTCTGCGGAACTGCCGCCACAACAGCGCGAAGTTACCGTTTCTTTCGCCGCAGGCGCCAGCCATCAGAGCCAGGCTTCCGGCGGCCAGCAAACCCAGGAAATGCCGCCGCTTAATTCCCGTGATGCGCTCGGGGTCTTGTTCATGAAATGTCATGTTCATATTCGTTGAAAATTGCACTTCTTCCTTTATTCCGGACGGTCGTTTATGGTTTCTAAAGATTAATCATAAAGTATTTTGCCAGGATGTCGGTTTTCGAGCGAATTTTTCCCTCCATTGCTGGGAAAAGGTTTAACCGGGACGGGGATGAGCATGCGATTGCGCTGCTCATGTTTCTCGCTGCCTTGTTTGTTCTCGCGGCATTGCCAACCCCATTGTCGGTTCAGATCACAAGCGGTTTCGTCATCGCCATCACATTGACGATCTTCACGCTGACCCGGATCCAAATCATGGTCCGCGTCTTTATCACGATGCTGATCTATTTTGCCTCGGCCCGCTATATCACGTGGCGGGCGACTGATACCCTGGTTTTTGACGATCCCGTTTCGGCGGCCGCCAGCCTGATTCTGTTCGCCGCCGAGCTGTTCTCGTTCATCATTCTGGTGCTCAATCTATTTGTGAATTCCTATCATCGCGACCGGAAACCGGCCCCCCTTCCCGCCACAACAGATGCCTGGCCGACGGTGGATGTCCTGGTGCCGTCTTACAATGAAGACGCCGAACTTGTCGAAGCGACTTTGTTGGCCGCCAGGCGTCTCGTTTATCGGGAAGACAAGCTGAATATCTATCTCCTTGATGATGGAGCCACGGAGGCGCGGCTGAACAGCGACGACCCGGAGAAGGCAAAACTGGCACGCGAACGGCGAACCGTGATGACCGCTCTTTGCGACGAATTGGGCGTTCACTATCTAAGCCGTTCCGATAACCGATCGGCCAAGGCAGGCAATATCAATGCCGCCTTCGAGCATATCGACGGGGACCTGATTCTTATTTTGGACGCCGACCATGTGCCATCGCCGGATTTCCTGGAGCACACGGCGGGCTATTTCGTTCAGGATCGGGAGGTTTTCCTGGTCCAGACCCCGCACTTTTTCATCAACCCGGATCCGCTGGAACGGAACCTGCAGACCTTTGCCGATATGCCGAGTGAGAACGAAATGTTTTACCGGCTTGTGCAACGCGGCCTGGATAGCTGGAATGCGTCATATTTTTGCGGATCCGCTGCCCTGCTTCGGCGCAAGCATCTCGATGAAATCGGGGGCTTGCGTGGTGAGACCATCACTGAGGACGCCGAAACCGCGTTGGAGCTGCACGCCAGGGGGAAACGCAGCGTTTATGTCAGCCGGCAACTGGTGGCCGGGCTCAATCCGGAAACCGTCGCCGCCTTCATTTCGCAGCGTACGCGCTGGGCTCAGGGCATGGCCCAAATTCTCCTGCTCAAAAACCCTCTTCTTAAGAAAGGTTTGTCGGTTGGCCAGCGCCTGGGTTATTTGAGCTCTATTTTGTTTTGGTTCTTTTCGTGGTCGCGCCTGGTTTTCCTGGTCACACCCACTCTCCATCTGATTTTTGGGTTCAAATTGATTGACGCCACTTTACTGGAAATCCTGGCATACGGACTGCCGCATCTGTTCGGCACCTTATTGCTGTCGTCTATTTTGTTCCGGCAGGTCCGGTGGCCGTTGATATCGGAAGCCTATGAAGCCCTGCTGTCGCTTCATTGCAGTTTGGGGGTGTTCAAGGTTTTGCTGAACCCCCGGGCGCCGACCTTTGTCGTCACGCCCAAATCGGAACGTCTGGAACGGGAGAGCGTCTCTCCCATTGTTTGGCCGTTCCTGGCCCTGTGTTCATTGCTGGTATATGGTCAGTATCTCGGCATCGCCGAATTGCTCACCGCGGGTCCGCCACGCCCCCTGACAGAAGTAGTCATCTTTTGGAACACCGTCAATTTGATCACATTGATGATCGTGCTTGCCGTTTCATATGAGCGCCGTCAGGTGCGCGGCTGGCCGCGCATGTCGAAAAACGAACCCGTCCGGGTCAATCTTGGCGGGCAGGAATTTGATGCAAGGCTTATCGACTGTTCGCTGACCGGCGGGAGGTTGGCGGTTCCGGAATCCGTGGCGCTGCATTGTCCCCAAGGCGAAAGGGGGACGTTGCGCTCGCTGTCGCCCCAACATAAAACGGACTGCGCAATCGGCATGGAGGTGCGTCGCATGAGCATGGCTAATCAAACCCGATTCATTGGCGTCCGATATCTGCGGGACACATTGGCGGCGAAGGAACTCTCCGCATCGTTGATGTATGGCAATAGCGCCGACTGGGCGGAATTCGTGGAGAACCGGGGCGCCGAAACCGGCCAGCTGCGACGTGTCTGGAGATTGATTGTCTGGACTTTAACTCAATTGACAGCTCTTGGGCTCGGGATGGCTCGCGCCGCTCTTTCCGTGTTGACGCGCCCGGGAAAAAAGGCGCCAATGAAAGAGGTCGCCTTCCTGCTTGCGTTCATGCTGATCTTTACCTCGGGCGCCATGGCTCAGCAGGCCAATCCCACCGATGAGCTGTCGGCGCACACACTCGCTGATTTCAGGACCCAGCAAGGGCCCCTGCGCCTGAACGGCAAGGCGGCGTTTGACGATCTGATTTTTGAAATTCCCCCTCATGTCACGCTTGACCGGGTCTTCCTCGACATTGACCTGCGCCATTCAGCCGTCCTGGATCCTCAGTCCCTGCTGTCGGTCATTTTGAACGAGCGCACCGTCGCGCAACTCCCCCTTCGCCAGGAAAACGGACGGCTGATGCACCAGATCCTCCTGGCCCCCGAAGACTTCAAGACGGGATCAAACCGGCTTGCTTTTTCCTCGGCCCTGACCCTGGGGCGTCAGTGCGAGGCAAATGACGCGCCGCAGTTCTGGGTGGAGATTCAGGCCGATCGGTCATCCCTGAATATCGCCAGCCATATCGAGACCGGTGAATTTTCCCTGGCGGATCTAAAGGGACTGCTGAAACCCGGTTTGGGCGACATGGACCACATTCGGATTTGGTCGCCCGAGCCGGGGGGCGAGACGCTGAATGCCATCGGTCTGGCGGTCCAGGGCATTGCCCTGCACCAGATTTACCAGACGCCGGAGCTAAGCTTCCAGCGGTTGGACCGGAGCTTTGTCCAAACGGACCCGGAGAGCCCAGGGGCGCCCTCCTTGTTGATGGATCCGTCGGTCTTCGACGCCCCTTTTCACCTGGTCGTGGGCCGGGCGGAATCGCTGGCGCCTTACCTGGCCGACGAGGTGGTTGAGGAAATAACCGGGCCCTATTTGCGGATTGACCGGGTGGGCGGGGACCGGGGTCCTGTCATTCTGGTGGTCAGCGGCCGGACCGACGCTGAATTGAGAGTCGCCGCCACGGCCTTGGGGATTCGCCAATTCCCGTGGCCAGCCTCAAGGTCCGCTGTGGTGGATGGCGTTCTGTTGCCGTCCGGGGGGGATCCCGATCCCGGCGCCGTTGAATTCGCCCGAACCTACCAGTTCGGCGAGTTGGGTTTTGGCACGACCGGTCGCAGCGGTGTGTCCGCGGCTCCCGTCCAGTTGGTCATTGACCTGCCCGCCGATTTCTTTAGCGACAAGGACAGCGAAATCATTCTGGCGCTTGACTATACCTACGGTCCCGGCGCGCGCCGCGATTCGGCGCTTAACGTGAGTGTTAACGGGCTCTTTTTCGCCGGTATCGGCATGAACCAGATCGGCGGATCGTCGGTTCGGGGTTATGATCTTCGCATCCCGTTGTCCCGCTTTCAGCCGGGTCGCAATGAAATTACTTTCTCTCCGATTTTTCTGCCCGAGGTCAGTGGTGAGTGCGTTTTCCGCTCGCTCAACTCGCCGACCTTCAGCCTTTTTGAAAGCTCCGGGATTGGCTTCCCGGAGGTGGATCGCATTCTCGAAATTCCCGACCTTTCCGCTTTCGGCCTGGATGGCCTGCCCCATCTGATCGGGTCGTCCGACCGCTATGGTGACATCCAGCCGCCGGTCGTGTTTGTCGGCGCCCAGGATCCGGCGACCCTTGCCGCCGCACTGACGCTGTCGGGGAAGATGGCGCAGCTGGCGGGGCGGCCGCTGGTGGGTATGACCGTGACGATGGACCGCGCCGTTCTCGACGGGGAACAACAGATCATCGCCGTGGCGCCGTCTTCGGCTGTGCCGCGCGACTGGGCGAGGGACATGCCGATCGCCTTGGGAAGAACACTTAAGCTTGGCGAGCTTGTCCGGGAAGCACGGTTTGTGCCGCTGCATCTCAAGGGGCAGGGGCCGGGAACAATCCAGTTTACGCCAGCCTTGCCGGTCGGTGGGCTAGGCAGGCTGGGTGCAATCATGCAGTTCGCGACCGAAGATCCGGATCAGCTCGTGACGCTGGTGACCGCGTCGTCACCGGAACTCCTTAGACAGCGCGCCCATGCGTTGGTGCAGCCCCAATTCTGGTCTCAACTGCACGGCGCACTGTTCTTGTGGGAAACCGAACGCGATAGCGCCGTTGGTTTCGCCTCCAAAACCCAAAGGCGGCTGGGTGAACTGACCGCATGGCATGATATTGAGAATTGGACAGGCCGATATCCCTATATCTATATCGGCGTGATGATCCTCGGCGTGCTCGTAATCTCGATGGCGGTCTGGTGGCGTCTCACCCACAGAAAGCGCCGCATCGGCAATGCCTAAACGGTTCGGTCGGTCGCGATCCGTCTTGCCGGCGATTCTGGCGGCGATTGCGTTCTCGGCGATGGGTGTGGCCGCGGGGCGCGCGCAAGCGCCCGGCGCGATATCGCCGGATGTCCGTCCCGTCTATGAAGCAATCAAAGCGGGAGAGTTGGAGCGCGCCCGCTCAATCCTGGTCCGGCTCAGGAACAACTTTCCCGGCTGGTCGCCGGACCGCGATCTGCTGCGAATGCTGGATGAGCGTCAAATCGAAATCGATCTCGAGGCGGCCCTGGCCGCCAGGGACTGGGACAGGATCATCGCGGTGGCGAAACGCCATCGATCACGGTTTGTCTGCCCGCGGGTTGATTTCCTTTGGCCGTTGGCCGATGCTCATCTGGCGCGCGGCGATAGCGACGCGGCCATTGACGTTTTTGAACGCATTGTGCGGACCTGCGCCCGCTTCACGGACCGGCTGGCGACCCTTTATAAGGCGATCGGGATGGAGCGGGGCGCCGATGTCGCCAGGTTGTTCGCCATTGAAGGGGGAGTTAAGCACAAGGCGCGGGACCGGATCGCGTTTTATCTGGCACGGATGCGGGCGGCACGGCAGTTTGACGACATGAGCCTTATGGAAGCTGCCGAGGCCCTGGCCCATGGATTGAGCGCAACGCCGACCATCGATGTGGCCCTGGAACTGGCCGCGGCCTTTTCGTCTCTTGAACGATTTGATGATGCTTTGCATTGGTATCGGACCGCCATTGACGAGGGCGGCGGCGATGCCGCGATCAAAGGCGCGACGGTTGCCGCGATCAATCTTGGCCGGATCGACGACGCCGCTGACTATCTGTCGCAATTGCAGGTGAGGGATCCGGAAACGACGGAACTGTTTCAGGCCGGTCTGGCTGGTCACCTGGCCAACGCCGACGTAAATGATGCGGTCGTCAAAATGGCGGTTTCGGTGACGGCCTCCGCCCGGGATCCGGTCCTCGCCGGTCTCCTGGCGGCACGTTTTGCGATGGCGGGCGAGGCAAGGCGGGCGGATCGGTGGTTTGAGCGTGCCGTGATTTTTTCAGAAAGCCGAACCGCGCCCCCCGGCTATGCGGACAATTTGCTTACAGCGGGCTATCGTGCCTTGACGGACCAGCAACCGTCCCTTGCCAGGCGTGTTTTCGACCTTGCCGTTCGCCTGAAGGTGGAGCGCGCGACGGTGGGCAAGGCGCGCGCCGAGGTCGTGCTAGGCGCCCTGGACGCCGCCTTTGAAACGGCCAAGGTCATGGACCCTGGGGCGGGAGAGCCGGAGACCAATATCTTCCTGCAATTGGGCTGGGCCGCGGTCGATCAGGACCGGTTCGACCTGGCCCTGGCGGTGGCCGATATTCTGAGCGCCGCCAATGCAGGCGCACCGGACCGTGATCTTCTCGCCCAAACCGCCCTGGTGCGCAAGGCGACGGCGGCATTCGACGCCGATCGCGTCAAGGACAGCCTGGTTTTCGCCAGGCAAGCCGCCGATCTGGGGGATTCCGGCGCTCGGGTCCTGGAGGGCTGGTCGCTCGTTCAGCTGGACCGGACCCGGGAAGCAGCATATGCCTTTGAACAGGCTTATCGGGAGGGCGCCGGTGATCCCGCCCTTGATGGTCTGGCGAGCATATTGGCGGAGCTGCCTGCCGCTGAGCGCGAGGCCTATACGGCGCGCATCCCAACCCTGGCGGAATTGATCAGGGCTGGCGGCGCCCAGGCGGCGTTTGATCGCGACCAGTTCCTCCTCGCCCATGGAGTGCGGCCCGGGAAATATGCGGTGCTGGAGAATATCGAAACGCCCTGGGTTCAGGCGGGTTTTGATTTTCGCTTTACCGATGGGGCCGGAAGCCGAGGGCGTTTTTTGGGGTTTGCGACCCATTTGGCGGGACGCGTGGCGCAGGGGCGGAACATTTTCACCATGAGCGCCCAATTCGCCCCCATCGACACCGGCGAGCCGACGGCGGTTTTTCCCGGCGGGCCTGCCCTTGAACCCGACCAGGAAACAGTGGTCGTCCCGCAACTGGACTGGCGGCGGGAGCAAGAGCAGTACACGCTTTTGGGATCGCTGGGGAGTTCACCGCTCGGCGGGGCCGTTGGTGCGTCGCCGACCTTTCGATTGGGCGGAACCTATTATCTTGCCGATGGCGGGCAGTTGGCCGCGCAAATCTCCGCCTCTTCCCGCCTGGATAGCTTGCTGGCCCTGTCCGGCGCCCATGAAGCCGACGGTAGCGAGAATTTTGGTCGCGTGCTGGAATATGGGATCAGCGGCGGGGTTTCCAGGCCGCTGGGCGATTTCAGCGTGACCGCGCAGGTCCGCGGATCCCTGTTGCGGGGCAGAAATGTGGCAAACAACAGCCGTGTCGGTGGTTCGGCATCGCTCATGCGCAATTTCCAGATAAGGGGATTCGACTATTTCACGGTCGGCCCGTCGGTCACACTTGACCATTACGCCCGCGATCTGGATTTCTTCAGCTTTGGCAATGGCGGATATTTCAGTCCTCAATTCTTTCTCCTCAGCGGGGGGGTGCTGGCCTTTCAGACCGTCGAGGCCAGGCAATGGGTCGCGCGGGGCACGATCCTGGCGGGCTGGGAGCTCATAAAGCGCGACCCCGGCCTTGAATTTCCGCTGTTGCCGATTAGCGCCGAGCTGGAAGCCGGCGATGCCAACGGGCCCTCCGGTTCCATTCAACTTGAATCGATCCATCGACTTGCCGGCCAGTGGATTCTCCAGGCCGGGGTCGGGATCAACGCCTCGTCCGACTTCACAGAGGCGCGCGCCGGGATTGCGCTGCGCTACAGTTTTGGCGAGCGGCGAGCGCTTGTCAGCGGCGATTTCTTCACTCCACTTCAGGGCTTCAGTCAAAGATGAGCAAACGTCCGATCATTCCCGACTTGCCGTCTGAGTTGACCGCGTCCAATCGCCGGATCGTGGTCTATATTGCGCTGGGTCTTGTCCTGAGCGTGATCGCGGTCGGTTTCATGTCCTGGCGGCAGCAAGATGCAGCCGGGCAGTGGGCGGTAAGGGACGCGGCGGTCGCGACGGCGGCGATGCTCGGCGCGCGGAACGCCTCCCAAAGTCAGTCGGTGGAAGCGGAAAGCGGCGGGAAAAGCACTTCAGACGACCCATTACAGGAAATTGTGCATCTGGATCTCGTAACCCCCGGTGGGGTTGTCAAAATGACCGGGCTTCGCGGCGACGACGATGACACCTACAATTTCCTGCCGACCACACTGCTGGAAATCAGTTTGCGCACGGTGGTGTCGCCGCTGGTTGATACAGTGTTTCTGGTCGACCGCCAGGGTAAGCCGTTAGCCAGGTCGGGTACACTGGCTTCCCGGCTGGAAGCGATTGTGCTCGCGCCCTCGCGATTCCCACCGACCGTAAAGAACGGAGAAGTGTCGGTCGAGGTCCTGACGGCGCCCAACCATCCGCTTGAGCGGTTGACTGTGGCGATAACTCCGGTTCCGGGGACCATGAGTTACGGGGTGGCGGTTCGCCATGCCGATTTCGGAGAGGAGATCGCCGAAACCGCGGGGCGGATTTTGCTGGTCGGCTCGCCCGGTCTGGTGTTCAGTGCGCTGTTGATTTTTGCGCTCGGCCATAACGAACGCCGACGGCTTCGAATTGTCGCCGATCTCCGCCTGCTGAATAATCGCCACCGCCTTGGATTGCGGCTTGCCCGGGTCGGGCTTGTCGACTGGGATCTCGATAGCGGCCATGCCACTGTGACCCGGGGCTGGCTGGATATGCTGGGGATGCGATCCAGTCGCATGATGATGCGCGCCTCGGTTTTCCTCGATCGAATCCACGAACAGGATCGCGCGCGGGTGTCCGACGTTCACCTAAAGGCCGCAAGCCGCGGCGATGAGACGTTCACTCAGACTTATCGGCTCGTAAATGCGGTTGGAGAGATTGTGGAGATCGTCGAGGACGGGGCGGTTTCTTCCAGCGCGACCGGCCGGCGACGGCTCATTCTGGTTCACCAACCGACCACTGCCCAGGACTAGTGTTTAGTCCCGCCAATTGAGACGGAAAGCGTTATCATGGACGCGACTGACACAGACAATGAGGGCAAGGGCAGGACGATGTCTTCGATCGAAACCATCGGCTATCCGCTTGTATTCAGGGTAAGGCGCGAGCCGGACGCGGCGTCCGTCGCCCGGGACGGTCCTGGCCGTATCGAAATCACGGTCAAGGTGCGCGCGCTTGAGGGGATGCAGAAAGAAGCCATCGTTTGCGACGCCGGTGGCATCTGGCGCATGGTGAGCGATGAAGGCCCTTATCTCAACGGCACCGATCTGGCGCCTTTCCCGCTCGCCTTTTTCTCGTCGGGCATGGCCTTTTGCACCATGACCGCGATTGAAAATCTGGCGCGTGAGAACGGCATCGCAATCCGTTCGCTCGAACTCACGCAGGATAACTATTACACGATGGAGGGGTCGGCGATTCAAGGAACCATGACTGGCGGCGCAAGGCCGGTCGAGATGAATGTCGCGATCGACGCCGACGCCCCAAAGGATAAAATAGCGCAACTCGTTTATACCGCGCTCGCAAGCTCACCGGCCGATGCCTGCATGCGCGAGATTCTGAAGAACACGTTCTCGGTAACGAAGAACGGGGCAATGCTTGTCCCGGAACAGCTTTCGCCGTCATCGGTCAGGACACCCGACGATCCGGCCTTGGAGTTCGAAGACCTGGAACCGGCGCCAGATGACGCCTTTGCCGCCGATATCATCAGGAAACTGAGCGCCGCCGAGACCCTGTTCGGCGTCGAGGGCGGTGCGGGCAGCAGCCTCCAGGCCGAGCAGAAACGGACCTTGCACGTCCGGGCCATTGCCCGGCGGCGGGACGATGGCCTGAAACAGGCCAGAATTCAACTGTTCAAACCAATCGGCAGCGTCTTCGAGTTTCTGTGTGACGATTCCAGGGCCACCGATAAGCCGGCCCGCGCCCCGTCGGGGTTGGCCTATCTTTCGGCCGGGATCGCTTACTGCTTCATGACCCAGCTCGGGCGGTACGCTCAAATTGTCAAACGTCGACTGCAATATTACGGCGTTATTCAGGACACGATATTCCGTATCCCGAGCACTGGCCCCACGGCATCGCTTCCCGTCCTCGTCGAGCCCGTCGACACCCATGTCTATGTTGCTTCGGCAGAGCCCGATGAAGCGATACAGACGCTTGTCGCAATGGGTGAGCAGACCTGCTTCCTGCATGCCGCCCTGCGTTCCGCGAACAAGACCAGGGTCAGGATCGCTCCGGTCACAAGTGAAGGAAGGCGCCGAGATGCGGCAGCTCGGTCCCCAGAATAAGCGCGCCCACGGCAATCGCTATGCCATGCCCATAACGATATTGCCGCCAGAAGCTTGGCGTCGCCGGCACCGATGAATCCGAGCAGGAACAAGGCCACCCCGCCAACCAGAACCAGGAAGGCGGTGGCCAGGTGGGATCCAATATCCAGTTCGAGTGGCAGCGACAGAACGGTCGGGAAGAACAGCACCAGAATGGCAATGACGATCTTGTTGGGTATTTTGAATTTCCAGGCGTCGATGGCCGCCGCCGCGAAAGTCAGAACACCAAACGCCGCGCTGGCCACCCACAATATGTCAGGAACGTTCATTTCCATCTAAAAATCCTGACGGCGTTAGGGTTGGCCCTGGGGCTCACTGTCCTCAACGGCGCGCAGGGTGCGCTTGACGCGCATTTCATCGGAATGAATCCGAAGTGTCGTGGCGATGCTGGCGCCCAGAACATCGGATTGAAGAAGCAAGGTTACGAACGAATTGATTTCCTGGACGCCGGTGTTGCGCGTCAGATTCCGGAGCGCGTCTTCGCGGCTCTTGCCCGCGCGAAGCTCCAAGGCCACCAGGCCGAAGGTAGTGTCCAGAATCTTTCGCACTTTTATTTTGGGCCGGTGTCTGACGATCAGG